>JBILTX010000012.1:0-26309 GCA_044371315.1 Alphaproteobacteria bacterium
TCGCACCCTGCGGGATGTTCAGGAATGGTTTGACGCCGGCGCCGCCCGTGTGGTGGTGGGCACCATGGCCCTGACGAATCCTGATGTTTTGGACAGTGTGGTGCGGCGATGGCCCGGGAAAATTGTGGTGGCGTTGGACAGCCGCGATGGCCGCGTGGCCACCCATGGGTGGAAAAAGCAATCCACGGTGTTGACGGTGGATGTGGCCCAAAGTTTTGCCATGATGCCGCTGGCCGGCATTATTTTTACGGACATTCGCCGCGATGGCATGGGCATGGGCGTGAACCGTCAGGCCACGGCAGAGTTGGCGGATGCGGTGAAGATTCCCATCATTGCCTCTGGCGGTTTGTCCAGCGAGGCCGACCTGCAGGCCTTGGTGGATTTGAACCATCCCAACATCGACGGCGTGATTTGTGGACGGGCAATTTACGAGGGGCACGTGGACGTGGCCCGCTGTCTGAAGATCGCGGGCCAGATTTGATGCTGGCCAGCCGGATCATTCCCTGTTTGGATGTCAAAGACGGCCGTGTGGTGAAGGGCGTGAACTTTGTGGGCCTGCGTGATGCGGGGGATCCCGTGGAATTGGCGCGGTATTACAACGATCAGGGCGCGGACGAGCTGTGTTTTTTGGACATCACAGCCTCGGTGGAAAATCGGGGGACGCTGCTGGACATTGTGGCCCGCACGGCGGAAACGTGCTTTATCCCCCTGACCGTGGGGGGCGGCGTGCGCACGGCGGCGGATGTGCGGGCCCTGCTGAACGCCGGCGCGGACAAGGTGTCCATCAACACATCGGCGGTGCAGAATCCTGAGCTTATTTCAGAGGCCGCCCGCCGTTTCGGCAATCAGTGCATCGTGGTGGCCATTGACGCCCGAAAACGGGCAGGGCAGGGGGGGCACGAGGTTTACACCCACGGCGGCCGTACCCCCACGGGGCTGGATGTTGTGGCGTGGGCGCAGCAAGTGGAGCGTCTGGGGGCCGGAGAAATCCTCCTCACCAGTATGGACCGCGATGGGACATTGTCCGGATATGATCTGGCCCTGACCAGGGCGGTGGCCGATAGCGTCGGGATTCCCGTCATTGCCTCTGGCGGGGTGGGCACATTGCAGCATCTGGCGGATGGTATCCTAAACGGCCACGCCGCCGCCGTTCTGGCCGCCTCAATCTTTCACGACCGCACCACAGGTCTGGCCGAGGCCAAACGGTTTTTAAGGGATGCAGGGGTGGGGGTGAGGGGGTTATCCCTGTAAATCCCTCAAAAGATCTTGACTGGTGCTATCAAATACTACGAGGTTGAACATGAAAGTCGAGTAATAAGCATCAATATCAGTTCCCTTCTCTGCGAGGGTATTTTGGGTTTGTTGGATAAGCGTTTGTGTTGCTTCGTTGGTCGCGCATTCTTTTAGGGTCCAGATGATATCCTTACAGAGGGATCTCATGGCTTCTGGAATTGCATTAGAATCAGGATTGAGGGGGTTGAAGTTTTGAAGAATTTCAAGCTCTATGAGCAATCTTCTGATTCCCACGGGATCAAGGGGTGCTACACACTGTTTAAATGATGGGATTATTTTTAATTGGGAAACAGCAGAAAGGCCGCCATCACTGTTAAGAAAACTAGTGATAATTCCGGGTAATTCGGTGACGACGGTTTGGGGATCCTGTTCTGTTGTTTCGGCCAGTGCCCTGATTATTTCTTCTAAAACAAAGAATTTATCGGGGAGAGCTTGCATGGTTGGGTTGGTGCCTTTGGTCCTTAGAATCTCCCCAATTTTTAAAATTAGAGCATTGATATCATTATGTTCTGGTGTACTTTCTTCATATTCACTAAGGATTTGATTTCTAAGGCCGTTGATAAGTTGTTGAGCCTGAGCAGGATTTAGGTTTTTTATGGCACTTTCAAAAGATGGAAAATTTTTGGTTCTATAACAAGCAATGGTAACACCAGCATGATGGCAAAAATTCTTGATAAGAGGGGGGAGTTCTGTAACAAAGACATCATTCGGTTTTTCAACCAATTCATCCATTGCGTAGAAAAAAATTTGGTAGGGAGTACCCTGTTCTCTTTCTCTCTTTCTCTCTTTCTCTCTTTCGTTTTTTATGAGGGTTTGTATAAGTTTTTTTAATGAGTTTAATTCTTCCTGCTCCGAGTCGCCAAGTGTCCGTAATTTATTTTGTAAAAGGGCTATTTGTTTTTCAATTTTATTTAGTAATAACCGTTGTTCCACTGGCGTCATGGGAATTGACATCTAAAACTATAAAAATAAAATCCACAAATAACGCAATTTTTATACATAGTCAAGGGATTTGTCCTACCCCAACCCCCAACGGCCGCATCACCGCGGCGATGTGTTGTTTTAACGGCGGGTGGTCGATCAGATCAAAAGCAGCGACGTCCACCTTGATAGGCAATGCGCTGTCTTCAAAACGTGTGTAAATGCGATCAATATCGGCTGCGCTCAGGGGGCCGTATAAAACCAGATCAATGTCGGAATTGTCGCGGTAAGTTCCCGTGGCCCGAGACCCAAACAAACCCACAGTGGTGATTTTATCGGCAAAAGGACGCAGCGTTTCCCCAATAATGTGCAACTGCTGATGGGTTAAGCCATGATCACGCATCGCCAGACCCAAAACTATGGTGGTTTTTGATGGCATTGTCCAACATCGACACATGCAAATCATCAAGCAGGGCTAAATAGGTTTTTTGAATATCACGAATCGTATCGTCAAATGTTTTCATATCATAAACATGGGACATTTTGTTTCGGGCATCCAGTGCCTGCATCCAGCGTTCCCCATGCGCGATGATTTTTGCCTCAAAGGCAGCGCGAATGACGGATGCGGGGGTGATTGTATCCAGGGAAACCCCTTCGTATTCCAGATAATCTTTCAGGACTTTCCACGCCAATTCCCATGTGTATTCAAAGCGTTGGATGACCCCCTCCTTTTCCAGTTGGGTTAAATCCCGTGTGTCCATGGTTTCAATGGCCTCTCTCAGCAAGCCAAAAGCGCGTTTGTAATTGTCAAAACGATAGATCCAGCGGGGTTTTTGATCCATGGGGTGGCTTGGCCTGTGATGTTTGCGCCAGTGTAACAGAAATTTTTTATATAATAAATCATGGGGTATGGTAGGTTGCATTTTTTTAGGAAAAAGTGGTTTTATGTATGAAACTCGGCATTGTCGGTCTGCCCAATGTGGGAAAATCCACGCTTTTTAATGCCTTAACGCAAACGCAGGCGGCGGAGGCGGCCAATTATCCCTTTTGCACCATCGAGCCCAATCAGGGCAAAGTGGGTGTTCCGGACAGCCGGCTGGCGACGTTGGCCCAGATTGCGGGGTCCCAGAAAATGATTCCCACGCAAATCACCTTTGTGGACATCGCGGGTCTGGTGAAGGGCGCCAGCAAAGGCGAGGGGCTGGGCAACCAATTCCTGAGCCACATCCGCGAGGTTGACGCCATCATCCACGTCGTGCGCTGTTTTGAAAACGGCGATGTGACCCACGTGGACGGGTCTGTGAATCCTCTGCGGGATATTGACACCATTGAAACGGAATTGATGCTGTCCGATCTGGAACGCGCCGAAAAACATCAGGTGAAAATCGCCAAACTGGCCAAATCAGGGGACAAGGACGCCAAAGAGGCGGAGGCGGTTCTCTCGGCCGTGCTGGTGGCTTTGGGGCAGGGCAAACCCGCCCGCACCATCCCAGACGACCTGAAAGCCCATCATTTTTTCCATGATTTACAGATGATTACAGGAAAACCCGTGTTGTACGTGGCCAACGTGGGGGAGGCCGAGGCCACCACCGGCAATTCCCATGTGACAAAAGTGCAACACTTTGCAACAGGGCAGGGCAGTGGGGTGGTGATGATTGCCGCCGCCATTGAATCCGAAATCGCCCAGCTGCCCGAGGATGAAAAGGACGTTTTCCTAACCGAGTTGGGCCTGTCAGAATCGGGCCTGAGCCGTCTGATTCGCGCCAGTTATGACCTGTTGGGGTTAATGACGTTTTTTACGGTGGGGCCCAAGGAAGCCCGCGCATGGACGCTGCGCCGCGGGGCCAAAGCCCCACAGGCCGCCGGTGAAATCCACACTGATTTTGAAAAAGGGTTCATCCGCGCCGAAACCATCGCCTATAACGACTATATCCTATGTAAGGGAGAAACCGCCGCCCGCGACGCCGGAAAACTCCGCACCGAAGGCAAAGAATACGGGGTTCAAGACGGGGATGTGATGCATTTTTTGTTTAATGTGTGAGAAGGTGCGGCATGAAAAAACCCATTCTCTACACAGATGAACCCATCCAGATTGGGGAAGTTATCCCCGATTTTCCCAGTCCAGATCAGCTTGCCTACCCCCCTAAGGTGCGTTTGACCATAACGCTGGAGGCCCCATTTGGGATCGCCTGAAAAAAGAGGCCGCTGAGCGTCATTCTTCTCCCCAGAATGTGATTTGTTCTGTTTTGCGGGATTATGTGGGGCAGTAAATTCGCCTCTCTATAAACCCCCCCGCCGAAAATTAAACGCGGCGATGTGAAAGCCTTCGCGGAAGTAAAATTTGTGGGCGGCGGTTCGGTGTACGCCAGAATCCAGGATAAAGTCTTGGCAATCCAGTCTTTTCGCTTCTGCCGTTAGCCAGGCGATTAACGTTTTCCCAACACCGGTGGATCGTTTGTTTTCATCAACGACCAAATCGGCAAGATAGAGCATTTTACCGTTAAAAAGCCGTGTTTCCACGGTAAATCCTGCCACGCCCAAGCAGTGGCTGTCTTGAAAAACACCCACCAAACGAAAACCGTGGTGTTTTTGCATCTGCTGAACCAGAGATACATACGCATGGGGGTCTTTTATGTGCGGCCTGAGCTGGCGCATGGTCTCAAAGGTTGAGTGGATCTCATCAGTGGTTTGGCATTCTAAAATCATAGGGATCGATCAAGGTCATTGTTGACGGGAGGCATGGGGCCAAAATATCAGCTTCAAGGGATTCTTTCAAGCGGCTGCCCAAAAGTCCTATAATGTATATTATGACAAATAAAAAAACCTCAGCAGGGGGCCTTCTACTTTTTGCTTGGCCTTCCTGTTAAAAATTCTTAGGATGATTTTTCCTTTCCTGCGGGGTTTTTTTTATGTCCTTCTTTAAAGAATTCAAAACATTCATTGCCCGTGGCAACATGATCGATTTGGCCACAGGGATCATCATTGGCACGGCCTTTACGGGGGTGGTCAATGGTTTGGTGAACGATATTTTGATGCCGCCGCTGGGGGTGTTGATTGGGGGTATTGATTTTTCTAACTTTTTTATAGCTTTATCAGGGGATCAAGCCTATCCTACGCTCAAGGCGGCCCAAGATGCGGGGGCCAGTCCCATCGCCTATGGTAAGTTTTTGAATGCGGTGATTCAGTTTTTGATTGTGTCCTTTGCCGTTTTTGTTTTGATCAAACAGGTCAATAAACTGAAAAGCAAAGTGATAAAAGAGGAAGAGGCCGCCGCAGCCGTCCCAACCCAAACAGAGGTTTTGCTGACGGAAATTCGGGATTTGATGGCGAAAAAATAGGGTTGTTCCCTTTGGGGTCTTGCTGAGTACGAGAACACCCTTAGAAAGCGCCCTTTTTCTATGATCCAAACGGTGTGTAGAATGCCTTAAAATCTTTTAGGTGTTGTTCTGAATCTGTCAAAGCATCAATAGCGGCTGGGCCTATTTTTTGAATAAGCGCCATAACAACAGCCTGTATCACCATCATACCCGCCGTCATCGAGGCCAAATACATTGTGCCTTGGCGCCCTGTTTTTATTGTACACTCAGCGCTGGCGGACAGGTGTGTAACAGCATCGCTGATGATAGAATGTTTGATGCCTTTTTCTCGTAAATACTTTGTCGCGGCAACAGTGGGTACGGCATAAGGGGTAAAAGCAATAAGGAGCGCCGCATCGTCCTGATGAACATACCGTAACGTATCAACCATGACGCTCTCTTCTGTAAGAGGAATAATTTTGTCAGTAAACAATCCACAGCTGTAACTAAAGGCGGAGACAAGACTGGCACTTTGACGCATGCCAATAACATAGAGGTTTTTACATCTGGAAAATGTTTCGATCATCTGCTCAAAGGCGCTGTGATCAATCTGTGATAATGTTTCCTGAATATTATGAATATCCGCGTTTCCAAGGGCCGAGAGCAGTGTGTTTGCTACGGGTGTATCGGTAACAACCTCACTGGCTCTTTTGGCATAGGCACTGGCCTCGTGATTGCGCCACTGCATCCTGTATTCTGTTTGCAGGGATGAAAAATTCTCATACTCCAACACTTTCGCCAAACGCACCATGGCTGCGGGAGAAACACCAGCCTTATCAGCCAATTGCCGAAGCGACATCATCGCCAGTTCATGGGGATTGTTGACTAAATATTCCCCAGCTTTCTGAAGGGCTTTTGGCCAATAGGGCAACTGGACACGTATGCGATTCAGCATAAAAATACATTTGTTTCTAGATTTATTATGAATGTGATATTTGCCATTGTCAAGAAAAAACATTTGTGTTATTTTTTTCTATTATAAAACAAATGTAGTTATTTTTATAACGTGGGGCTTTATTATGGCGAATGCACAAGAGTTTTTTCCCGTAACAGCGGAGAGTTTATCTGGTAGCCCCCAATGGCCTCTATTGGACCTAACGGGAACTATTGAGGGTGCAGATACCCTATCGCCAGAACAAAACTTAAAGGATGTTTTAAAAGACTCATCTGCAAAAAAGCGGCCTCGTATTGTGGTCGTGGGCAGTCACGCTGTTACCGCAGAGATGATGGCCCATTTACCCGCAGGATCCGTTATTGTTCGTCGTGGCACGGGGCTAGAAAGTATTGATCGTGATGCGGCGAGGGAAAACGGGATTTGGGTCCTAAACACGCCCAGAGCCAATGCCCCCTTTGTTGGGGCCTATAGTGCAGAAAACCTTAATGTTTCTGAATCCACCGAAAAGGTGGCTTTTATCGGGATGGGTGGCAATCATTTTTATGCATTACAGGCATTTTTAAGCCAACCAAACGGCACAGCGCACATTTTTACCCCCAGCACCTCAACGGCCAAAGATCAACTACGAGAAGCCCAACAGTTGCAGAATTTGGCAGAAACATTTGGATTACGCATTGATTTTCCATCATTATGGCAATCAGGCCGAATTGTTTTTTCAAACACCGCGGCAGCAGCAGTGGAGAATGCCAATGCCGTTGCCATTTCCACGTCGAATCGTGACGGATATGCCCTGAATGAAAGTGACATTTTTCCCAATAGGGTGTGCACGCTTGCGCTAGGGGCCCACGTGGTTTGTGTATCTCCACGGGGGATCAGTGTTGAGGCTGCCCGAGCCCTCTCTGACTGGCCCAACTTGGGGAAATTGGTCATTGATGGGGCGCCTGCACATAGAGCGGCTTATGCGTCTCTTGTGTCAGATAAGGTTTCTGTTGTTGGACGGGCCATGGCCGCAGAGGGCTGTAAAAAGGGGATGGATGCAGCCGTTACAGAAGTGATTAATTTTGTTCGTCAATCAGCCAGTCCCGCCACTGCCTTGGCATGCCCAGTACAACGCAATGAACAACCCATTCATATCATTGGCGCTGGCGTTGTTGGGTTGATGATGGCTTATTATGCAATCCTTTCGGGGCATCCTGTTACAGTCTATGATGCGGATTCTCCGAATTCTAACGATCAGCTTGGAACCAGTCATAACAGCCCAGTAAGACAGCTATCAGCAACAGAAGCCGGTGCGCCAAATCCTGAAACGATCCTCCTTTGGAACGAACAGGGTGGGTCACTTTCTGGGGAAACATTGGCCGCACTAAAGAGACAAGCGGATGGAACACGGCCGGTGGATTCTGCCCTGCGGGAACTTGAGGCCTACGGCCTGAATATCGCCGGTTTAAAGGGGTGGGAATTGATTCGCTCTGTGCATCAAGCGCTTATAGATCAAGGCGAAACGAACGATCTCCTTTTTCAATCCCAAAAAGAATTAGACGAAGTTTTTATCAATGCCTCCCCCGTTCGGGTTGTGTTGGGTGATCCAAAGGCTTTGCAAGCCGTTGTTGAACAACAAAAGCGTAGCGGCCCAGACACCATCGTTCGCATCATGACGGCTGAAGAGGTTAGAAACCAATGGCCCGATTTAACATTAGAGACCATAGCCGGCGCCGTAGAGGTTCGGGGAGGCGCCATAAATATAGAGGCTTTGCAGCGATATCTGCGGCGCTTTATAAGCGAAAACGGCGGTCAAATTCATAACAACACACATGTGACAGAGGTAGGCAATGGCCAAATACACACACAAGGGGGTGTAACGTTTGATATCACCGGTGGTCATGTTGTTTATGCCACAGGTGCCCCTTTGGAGGGGATGACGGATCTTCATCGGGCTCAAGAAAGGGAACATTTTGCCGTTCAGGGGGGATGGCTGATTTATCCTGGGCAGAGCAAGAAAGGCATACCCGAGATTTTGAAGGTGCATTCGGATCCCAGCTTCCCCTCTTATCTTGGGGTCACTAATGTCACCACTTTGCCAGATGGGCGGGTAGGTATCAGTGCTGGGTTTATGCCAAGGGAGTCTGGCTCAAAAAATAATGAAGACGGCACAGACCCTATTGTGGCGGCATTGTATCATGTTGCAACGGGGTGCAGTTTGGTGGGTCAGTTCCACACAACAGCTCAATGTTTCCGTGATTGTTCTATGAATAACCTTTTTGGTGCGCTTGGGCTGTATGCTGGTGGCACTGTGCGGGCCCCAGCAGTTGGCCAACATGTAATAATGGAATGCCATGGCGAGCAGAATGGGTAATGTTTGGGGGGCCCCCTACCCCTCCATAATAATCGTCCCTGCCCCCTCTGAGGTGAAGGTTTCCAGTAGCAGGGCGTGGGGAATGCGGCCATCCAAAATAACGGCGGCGCCAACGCCGCGGGATATGGCGTGCAGGCAGGTTTGGATTTTGGGAATCATGCCGCCAGTGATGGTCCCGTTTTCGATCATTTTTTGGGCTTGGCTCAGGGTGATTTTGGGCAGCAGGGTTTTGTCTTTGTCCAAAACCCCCACCACATCCGTCAGCAGCAGCAGGCGTGTGGCCTCCATAGCCTCCGCAATAGCCCCGGCGGCGGTGTCGGCGTTGATGTTATAGGTCTGGCCATTCGGGTCCATCCCAATGGGCGCAATCACAGGGATAATATCGGATTCGGCTAGAACGTCCAGAACGTGGGGATTGACAAAGGTCGGCTCCCCCACAAAGCCCAGATCCAGCAGGCGTTCAATGTTGGAATCTGTTTTTTGTGTGGGGCGGTGGCGCAGTTTGCGGGCCTCAATCAACTGTCCGTCCTTGCCAGAGAGACCCACGGCGTGGCCCCCTGCCCTGTTGATGGCGCTGACGATGCTTTTGTTGATGGATCCGCACAGCACCATTTCCACAATCTCCACCGTGGCGGCATCGGTAACGCGCAGGCCGTCGATGTATTCACTTTTGATTTTCAAACGCTCCAGCATGGCGCCAATCTGGGGGCCGCCGCCGTGAACCACCACGGGGTTCATACCCACCTGTTTCATCAGGACAATATCACGGGCAAAGGCCTCCGTCAGGCTTTCTTCCCCCATGGCATGGCCGCCGAATTTAATGACCACGGTACGCCCCGCATACTGGCGCATATAGGGCAAGGCATCAGACAGCGTTCTGGCCTTGGCCGCAATCACAGAATCAACATGACGGAGAGGATGGGTTTCTTTCATGACGGGAATCAGGGAACAGTTTACAAGTGACAGGTAACAGGTAACAGATTTTGGGGGGGATGCAATGGTTTTAAAAAAGATCTTGCGCCCCCCTGCCCCGCTGTGCTATGTAGCGCTCCTGTTTTTGAAAAAACGTTGCAGACTGCCGGTGTTTTTAAAAGTTTAAAAACGTAAAGCCCGCACGAGATGTTGAAAAAAAACCTTTTGGGCCCATCTGTTTGGCGGCCCTTTGTGTTTTGATTCGCCCTCCCCTGCATCGTTTTTTGGTCTGTGTTTGTTTTGGGGAAAGTTATGTTACGTTCAGAAAAACCCGCCTATATTGCCGCTGTGAAAGAGGCTGTTTCGTCTGCCTCAATCATCATTGTGGTGAAAAAAACCGATTATACGGTGGCCAATTCCTTGGGCCTGCGCCGCGCTGTGCGGGATGCGGGGGGGTCGCTGCAGGTGTCCAAAAACACACTGTGCCGTCTGGCCGTTCAGGGCACCGCTTGCGAGGTTTTAACCCCTGCTTTTGTGGGTCGCACCGCTGTTATAACGGGCCAAGATCCCGTGGGCCTGTGCAAGGTGTTGGTGGATGAGGAAAAGAAATTTCCTGATCATCTTCAGGTTCTCAGTGCCGTGATGGATGGCCGGCTGTTGTCTGCCGAGGATGTGCGCACGCTGTCCAAGCTGCCGTCCATGGATGTTCTGCGGGGTATGTTGATCGGCCTGATTCAGGCTCCCGCCACAAAAATTGCAGGTGTTGTTCAGGCACCGGCTGCGCAGCTGGCGCGGCTTTTGTCAGCCTACAGCAAAAAGTAACCTTCCCTCTCAGACCATCTATAGGAGTTTTTTATGTCTGATAAATTAAACGCTTTGATCAAAGACCTTTCCGCTTTGACCGTTCTTGAGGCTGCTGAGCTGGCCAAAAGACTGGAAGACGAGTGGGGTGTTTCCGCCGCTGCCCCTGTGGCTGTTGCTGCTGCCCCTGCCGGTGGTGGTGAAGCGGCTGCCGTTGAAGAAAAAACAGAGTTTGATGTGATTTTGGCCTCTGCCGGTGACAACAAAATCAACGTGATCAAAGAAGTCCGCGCCATTACAGGTCTGGGCCTGAAAGAAGCCAAAGACTTGGTGGAAGCCGCCCCCAAGCCCATTAAAGAAGGCGTGAAAAAAGAAGAGGCCGAAGACATTAAGAAAAAAGTCGAAGCTGCTGGCGCCAAAGTCGACATTAAGTAGGCGGCCATTAAAACGTATTGCCCAAAGGGCGCGACTGTGTCATAACGTTTATCTCGTGATCGTTTTGACAGGCGTGCCCTTTGGGTTCTATGCGTTTCTCTTTTTTTAGATCTGTTTGGGCCTGTCCCCCCTTCCCTCTTTGTTGTGATTTTTAGAGAGTGTTTACCCCTATGGCTTCTTCGTTCACTTCGCGCAAACGTCTTCGTAAGAGTTTTGGAAAAATTCCCCAAGTTGTGGACATGCCGAATTTGATCGAGGTCCAGCGCAATTCCTGTGCCCAGTTTTTGCAGATGGACACATCCCATGCGGAACGTCTGCGCGTGGGTCTGCACGAGGTATTTCAGTCCATTTTTCCCATCACGGATTACGCCAATCGCGCCCAGTTGGAATACGTTTCCTATGACTTTGACGCCCCCAAGTATGATGTTGAGGAATGTCAGCAGCGCGGGATTACCTTTGCCTGCCCCCTGCGTTTGACCCTGCGTCTGGTGGTTTGGGATTTGGATGAGGATACAGGGGTCCGCTCCATCCGCGACATTAAGGAACAAGAGGTTTACGTCGGGGACATTCCCCTGATGACAGAAAACGGAACGTTTGTGGTGAACGGGACCGAGCGGGTGATTGTGTCGCAGATGCACCGATCCCCTGGTGTGTTTTTTGATCATGACAATGGGAAATCCCATGCGTCGGGGAAATATCTTTACAATGCCCGTGTGATCCCGTACCGCGGGTCGTGGCTGGATTTTGAATTTGATGCCAAAGACATTTTGTATGTGCGTATTGATCGCCGCCGTAAATTGCCGGTGACGACGTTTTTGATGTGTCTGGATAATGAATCTACGGCGAAAAAGCGGGCTGAGGGGCCTTTGGCACCTTACGAGGCGCAGGGACTGTCGGCGCTGGATATCCTCAACACCTTTTACACCCACACGCACTACACGGTGTGCAAGGGCGGGTGGCAGACATCCTTCGTCCCTGAAAAATGGCGCGGGGTGAAGTTGATTCATGATCTGGTGGACGCCAAAACGGGTGAAGTTCGCCTGCCCGCCGGCACCAAAATGACGCCGCGTTTGATGAAAGAGCTGGAGAAGGAAAAGTTTTCCTCCCTTTTTGTCAATCCCGAAGGATTGATTGGTGGCTTTTTGGCATTGGATATTATTGACGAAGCCACGGGGATTGTTCTGGCCGATGCGGGGCAGGAGGTGGATGCCTCTGTTCTGGCGTTGGTGGCCGAAAAGGGACTCAAGGATCTTTACCTGCTGGATATTGACTATATTAAATATGGCCCCCACATTTTAAACACAGTGATGGCCGATAAAAACTATTGCCGCGAAGAGGCCTTGGCGGACATTTACCGCGTCATGCGCCCAGGCGAGCCCCCCACATATGAGGCGGCAGAAGCATTGTTCAATAGCCTGTTTTTCGATGAAGAGCGCTATGATCTCTCGGCTGTGGGTCGTGTGAAGCTGAACGCCCGTTTGGGATTAAATGCACCGGACACTGTGCGGGTGTTGCAGAAGGATGATATTATTGAAATTGTTCGCACCATCATCAATCTGAAAGATGGCCGCGGCGAGGTGGATGATATTGACCATTTGGGCAACCGTCGTGTGCGCTCGGTGGGCGAGCTGATTGAAAATCAGTACCGTTTGGGTTTGCTGCGGATGGAGCGGGCCATTAAAGAGCGCATGGGCGCCGTAGAGCTGGAAACAGCCATGCCCCATGATCTGGTGAATGCCAAGCCTGTTGTGGCGGCGGTGAAGGAATTTTTTGGATCCTCGCAGTTGTCCCAGTTTATGGACCAGACCAATCCTTTGTCGGAAATTACGCACAAACGCCGTCTTTCGGCCCTAGGCCCTGGTGGATTAACGCGGGAGCGGGCGTGGTTCGAGGTTCGGGACGTTCACCCCACCCATTACGGTCGGATTTGTCCCATCGAAACGCCAGAGGGGCCGAACATCGGTCTGATTAACTCTTTGGCGACTTTTTCGCGCATCAACCGCTATGGGTTCATCGAGAGCCCTTACCGCAAAGTGATCGACGGCAAGGTATCCCTTGTTGTGGATTACCTGTCTGCGCTGGAAGAAAGCCGTTACACCATTGCCCAATCCAACGCGGCCCTGAATGATCAGGGCGGTTTTGTGGACGAGCTGATTACCTGCCGCAAAGCCGGTGAGTTCATTTTGGCCCGCCGTGAAGACATTGATTACATTGACGTTTCGCCAAAACAGCTGGTGTCTGTGGCGGCGTCGCTGATTCCGTTTTTGGAAAATGACGATGCCAACCGCGCCCTGATGGGATCCAACATGCAGCGTCAGGCCGTGCCGTTGCTGCGTGCCGAGGCCCCCTTGGTGGGGACAGGGATGGAGGCCGTTGTGGCCCGTGATTCCGGTGTGGTTGTTGTGGCCCGCCGCGATGGGATCGTGGACCGTGTGGATGCAGAGCGCATTGTTTTGAAAACAGACGACGGCGCCACGGGCGTTGGGGTAGACATCTACAACCTGCGGAAATTCCAGCGATCCAACCAAGACACCTGCATCAACCAGAAACCGGTGGTGAAGGTGGGCGATGGCATCAAAAAGGGTGACATCATCGCCGATGGACCGTCCACCGATTTGGGCGAATTGGCCTTGGGACGCAACGTGTTGTGTGCGTTCATGCCGTGGAATGGGTATAACTTCGAGGATTCCATTCTGCTGTCCGAGCGCATTGTGCGCGATGATGTTTTCACATCCATTCACATCGAAGAGTTTGAGGTCATGGCCCGCGATACCAAGCTGGGTCAGGAAGACATCACCCGCGATGTTCCGGATGTGGGCGAAGAGGCCCTGCGCAACCTGGATGAAGCCGGTATTGTGTATGTTGGGGCGGAAGTGAAGCCTGGGGATATCTTGGTTGGAAAGGTGACGCCCAAGGCGGAAACCCCATCCACACCCGAAGAAAAACTGCTGCGATCCATTTTCGGGGAAAAAGCCAGCGATGTGCGCGACACATCTCTGCGCCTGCCGCCCGGGGTGACGGGGACGGTGGTTGAGGTGCGGATTTTCTCCCGCACCGGTATTGACAAGGACGAGCGGGCCGTGGCGCTGGAGCAAGCCGGCATTGATGCCCTGGCGCGGGAGCGGGATACGCAGCGCCGGATCATTGAAACCAGTTATTATGACCGTCTGGCCTCTTGGTTGACGGGGCAGGTTGTGGAAAAAGCCACAGGCGCCAAACGCGGACAGGCTTTGGATGCCGCCGCACTGGATGCCATGCCCAAAAACCAGTGGTCCAAAATTGTGGTTCAGGATGCTGTGGTCATGGACCGCATCGCCACCCTGAATCAGGAATTTGAAGCCAGCCTGCGCGAAATCAACGCCAGATTTAACGATAAGGTCGATAAACTGCAGCGCGGGGATGATTTGCAACCGGGCGTGATGAAGATGATTAAGGTCTTTGTCGCCGTGAAGCGCAAAATCCAACCTGGGGACAAAATGGCCGGTCGTCACGGGAACAAAGGGGTTGTGTCCCGCATCATGCCGCTGGAGGACATGCCGTTTCTGGAGGACGGCACGCAGGTGGATATCGTGTTAAACCCGCTGGGGGTTCCCTCGCGTATGAACGTGGGCCAGATTTTGGAAACCCACCTCAGCTGGGCATCAGGCGGTTTGGGCCGTCAGGTGGCGCAGATGATTGCGTCTCTGGATAAGGACAAGGGGCAGAAAGAGGTCAAAGCGCACCTAAAAACCCTGTATCCCGATGCCGAAACGCAGGGCGAAATCGACGCCATGAATGGGGAGGACCTAAAGGAACTCTGCCACAACCTGAAAAAGGGTGTGCCCATGGCCACGCCGGTTTTCGATGGCGCGAAAGAGGCCGAGATTGTTCAGATGCTGGAAAAAGCCGGTCTGAATGGGTCCGGTCAGGTGACGTTGTATGATGGCCGCACGGGGGAAAAGTTCGATCGTCCCGTAACCGTGGGCTATATTTACATGTTAAAGCTGCACCATCTGGTGGATGATAAAATTCACGCGCGGTCCATTGGGCCGTACAGCTTGGTGACGCAGCAGCCGCTGGGTGGAAAGGCCCAATTCGGGGGCCAGCGTTTTGGGGAGATGGAGGTCTGGGCCCTGCAAGCCTACGGCGCCGCCTATACTCTGCAGGAAATGCTGACCATCAAATCCGACGACGTGGCCGGCCGGACCAAGGTTTACGAATCCATCGTCAAAGGCGATGCCACGTTCCAAACCGGTATCCCTGAGTCCTTTAACGTATTGATCAAAGAAATCCGCGCCCTGGGCCTTAATATCGAGCTGAAACAAAGCGATTACCTGCAGGCCCAAGAAACCAGAAAGCCCCTACCGTCCTTTGAGGAGTAGTAGGGGTCTGGGTAACCCCCCCCGAGGGGGGGGTGGGGGTCTGAAAGGCCTGTTCCCATCCCGAGGGGTGGGAACAAGACTAGGTGGTGGGGCCTGTGGGGTCAGTTGCGCAATAATGACCCAAGAGCCCTTGGGGCCTTTGGGTATCTTTCTCGCATCTCTTGGTTGAAAGAGATGAAACCGTCAAGATTATTAAAGCTGCACTGTACGCCATGTATTGCGACACCAAGTGGTGCGGCTGACTCACTGACTGGTGCCAGTGGGTTGCCCCTGTTAAAGACGCAGGTTGACGCCGCGTCCAGCTGTGTGAGTTTTTGCTGGACCAGTGGATGGTGTAGCGAAGCTCCACCAATACCACCAATTACAAAAACTACTAACAATTCCCACCGACCCTTCCGGATGGCAGGCTGGGCGGACTGTTGTTGTTCAGTCATCGTGGTCACCTTTTTGAGGCCCAAGCGGAAACCACGGGATTGTGGCAATGCTATGGGTGAACATTTAATTTAATATATATATATATGCGTCAAGCATTTTATGAAATTTTTTTGGGGTGGGGGCGAAAAAGGGTTGTGTTGAAAAAATCCCCTTCCCTGCCCCCCCAAACCGTGGCAAAGTTGGGGGATGATTGGTCAGCAGCATACCCATGAAAACACTCAACGACCTTTTGCCCATTTTGCAGGATGCCAAACGCGATTTGATGGCCAAATACCCCATCACAGAAATGGGCGTCTTTGGCAGCTACGCCCGCGGCGATGCGGATGAGCGGAGTGATTTGGATATCCTGTATGTGATGGATACCCATGGTTTTTCCCTGTTTGATATCGTGGATATTCAACTGTATTTACAGGATAAAACAGGCATTCCCACCGTGGATTTGGTCAACAAAAACCGCCTAAAACGCTTTCTGGCCCCCCGCATTTTGCAGGAGGCTGTTTATTTATGAGGGGGCAGAACGATAGCACGCAATATCTGGTGGATATGTTGGATCCCCTCTCACGCTTGCAAGGGTTAGGGAAGGGGTTTCGTCACAATTCCCTCGTTTCTTTGGGGCTCTTTTTTTCCCCAAAGGGCTAGAATCATCCGCGTCTCAGATGTCATGAACGTATACATCCCCCTTCCCTCCCCTGAAAAACCGTGGCAAGGTACGGGGCACGAACACGCAAAAAGAAAAGGCATGGTATGAGCAACTATGATGTGATTGTTATCGGGGGTGGCCCGGGGGGCTATGTGGCGGCCATTCGGGCCAATCAGCTGGGTTTGAAAACCGCGGTGGTGGAATCCACCCATCTGGGGGGCATTTGTTTGAACTGGGGGTGCATCCCGACGAAGGCTTTGTTGCGTTCCGCGGAAATGTATCATCACATCAAACATGCCAAGGATTACGGCCTGAGCGTTGCCGACGTAAAAATTGACATGCCCGCCATCGTGGCCCGTTCCCGCGGCGTGGCAAAACAATTATCGGGCGGCATCGCCCATTTGCTGAAAAAAAATAAGGTTGAGGTCATCACGGGCCACGGCTCCCTGCTGGGCGGGGGAAAGGTTTTGGTGAAGGGCGATAAAGAACAAACCCTCACGGCGAAGCATATCATTCTGGCCACCGGCGCCAGGGCCCGCGTGCTGACGGGGTTTGAGCCGGATGGACGATTGGTTTTGACCTACCGCGAGGCCATGGTTCAGGACACCCTGCCCAAAACCCTTGCCATCGTGGGATCTGGCGCCATTGGGATGGAGTTTGCCAGTTTTTACAACACCTTGGGGTCCAAGGTTACAGTGATTGAGGCCATGGACCGTATCCTGCCGGCTGAGGATGCAGAGATTTCCGGTCTGGCCAAAAAAACCTTTGAAAAACAGGGCATGACCATTCACGTGGGGGCCAAGCTGGCCAAACTGGATAAGGGGAAAGACAACGTCACCCTGACCTTTGAAAAAGCAGGAAAAACAGAATCCCTGACGGTGGATCGCGTCATTATGGCGGTGGGTATTGTGCCGAACACGGAAACCATCGGTTTGGACAAAACCAAAATTCGTCTGGATCGGGGCCACATCGTCACCGACGGGTATTTGAAAACGGACGAGGCCGGCGTTTACGCCATCGGGGATGTCACCGCGGGCCCGTGGTTGGCCCACAAGGCTTCGCACGAGGCCATCATTTGTGTGGAAAAACTGGCAGGCCAGCCCGATGTTCACCCCATGGATCGTGCCAAAATTCCTGGGTGTACCTATACCATGCCGCAGGTGGCCAGCGTGGGCCTGTCTGAGGCCAACGCCAAAGAGGCTGGGTATACGCTGAAAGTGGGCCGTTTCCCCTTTATGGGTAATGGGAAGGCCATTGCGCTGGGCGAGCCAGAAGGGTTGATCAAAACCATCTATGATGCCAAAACGGGTGAATTGCTGGGGGCCCACCTGATCGGGGCCGAGGTGACTGAGTTGATCCAAGGCTTTGTCATTGCCATGAGCGGGGAGTTGACAGAGCTGGATTTGGCGCATACCGTATTCCCCCACCCCACGTTATCGGAAATGATGCACGAGGCCACGCTGGACGCCATGGGCCGCGTTATTCATTTTTAACACAAGGAATCTTTGTTATGGAAAAATACCCCATGACCCTATCGGGTTATGAAAAATTGCAGGTGGAGCTGCGCACGCTGAAAACCGAGGAGCGCCCCGCCGTCATCGCCGCCATTGCCGAGGCCAAAGAGCACGGCGATTTGAAAGAAAACGCCGAATACCACGCCGCCCGCGAACGTCAGGGGTTTATTGAGGCGCGGATTAAGGACCTAGAGGGCAAAATCAGCCGCGCGGAAATCGTGGATCCCAAAAAACTTTCGGGCGATACCGTAACCTTTGGCGCCACAGTGACGGTGGCGGATGATGACGGCAAAGAAACCACCTATCACATTGTTGGCATGGAAGAGGCAGACCTTTCCCAAGGCCGCCTGTCCAGCACCGCCCCCCTCGCCCGCGCCCTGATGGGCAAAGCCGTGGGCGATTACATCGAGGTCCCCGCCCCTGGGGGGGTTAAGGGGTATGAGGTGGTGAAGTTGGTGTTTGTATAGCAGAGGAGATTGTCACTTTAACGCTGGAGGGACTTTAGCCTAGCTCCCTTTTTTCCATTACTGTGCATTCATAACAATCATCAGGACCAGAATGCTGTAAATCATAACCCCTGCCAAAATCAAATGCAGATGAAAACGCTCCATGAAGGACTTGGCGATGGTTTCTTTGGCGCGGTTAAGAAGTTGGGGCCAAGTGTAGGAAACAAAATCACCCTGTGACATCAGGTTGATCAGTTTACCCTGATCATCAATCACGGGCAGGTGACGAAAACGCTCGTTTGACATGATGCGCAACCAGTCAACCACGGCATCCTCTGTGGACGCGAGTTTTAGATCGCGTGTCATAATGTCACCCAAGGGGGTTGTGTTGGCATCCAACCCTTTGGCCAAGAGTCGCCGCATGAAATCCCGTTCCGTCACAATCCCAACAGGCTTGTTGTCAGAATCCACAACAACACTTGCGCCGTAGTTTTTTTCTGACATCGCCCTAACGGCATCAATCACTTTATCCGTTGCAGCAAAAGACAGGACAGGGGGCTTGCTTTTGAACTCGACGCGATCTTTTATTTTCATGAGGAAGGCCCTTTACGAAGAGCTTAATCTCTACTATGATTTTTCAGAAAATGCAAGGATATAACCATGGCACATTTTTTAGTGATTGCCGCCAGCAGCGGCATTGGACAGGCAACGGTTTGCCTGCTGAAACAGGCGGGGCATACTGTATGGACCACGGCGCGGGATACATCCAAAATCACACCCGATGCCATCTTGGATGCCACGGATTTTCAGGCTGTGGAGGCCGTGTTCAAGCAAGCGGGGGATATTGATGGTGTTGTGAATTGCAGCGGTTCCCTGTTTTTGAAATCGGCGCACATCACCAGCAAAGAGCAGTATCAGGCGGTTATGGATGCCTCTTTGACAACCGCCTTTGCCACCGTGCGTGCGGCAGGAAAAGTCATGAACAAGGGGGGCTCGGTGGTGCTGATCTCTTCCGCCGCAGCCATGGAAGGGTTGGCCAATCACGAAGCGATTGCCGCGGCCAAAGCCGGCATCCTTGGCCTGACGTTGTCCGCAGCCGCCAGTTATGCGGGGCAGAATCTCCGTGTGAATGCCGTGGCCCCTGGCCTTACTGAAACACCCCTTACCGCCGCGCTGACGGGCAATGAAACCTCGCGGAGGGTCTCTGAGGCCATGCATGCGCTGGGTCGTCTGGGAAAACCCGAAGATATCGCCCGCGCCATTGTGTTTTTGCTGGATCCCGCCAATAATTGGATTACCGGACAGGTGCTGGCCGTGGATGGGGGTTTGTCCCGCGTGCGGCCAAAAATGAAAGCCTAGGTTAAGGTTAAGTTCTGTTATGATCAAAATCTTTTGGGGTGTTGTCTTTATGGCATTGTTTGGATGGGGCTCGGCCCAAGCGGGTTCCGATAAAACCGCACCGGATAAAACTGCATATGATTTTTCATTCAAAGCCCTGATGGGGGAAGATCCCATGCCGCTGTCTGCCTATCAAGGCAAGGTGATTTTGATTGTGAATACAGCATCCCAATGTGGCTTTACTCCCCAATATAAGGGATTAGAGACGCTTTATGAGCGTTATAAAGATCGTGGTTTTGTGATCATCGGGGTGCCCAGCAATGATTTTGGCCAGCAAGAGCCAGGCAGCGCCGAAGAGATTGCCAAGTTTTGTGAATTTAACTACGGCGTGACCTTTCCCATGGCATCAAAAGAAAGCGTCAGCGGCGACCAAGCCCACCCGTTTTATCAATGGGCCCGTGCAGAGCTGGGCTTTGGCACGGCCCCCAAATGGAATTTTCATAAATACCTGATCAACCGCAAAGGGGTTTTGGTGGATTATTTTAATTCCACCACATCACCGGATGCATCACGGGTGAAAGAGGCCATCGAAAAAGCCCTTGATGAACAGTAATGTCGACCCTTCGTCTTATTCTGGGTGATCAGCTTTCGGACACCATAACGTCCCTAGAAACGCTAGATTCAGACCGTGATACGGTGATGCTGTGCGAGGTGAGGGAGGAAGCCACGTACGTTCCCCACCACCCCAAAAAAATCGCGTTTTTGTTTTCTGCCATGCGTCATTTTGCGCAGGATCTTGCGGCGCGGGGGGTGCGCGTGCGCTATGTCCCCCTGGATGATCCCAGCAACACCGGCAGCTTAACCAGCGAAGTGCAGCGTGCGGTGCAGCAATGCAAGCCTGATCGTTTGGTGGTGACGGAACCAAGCGAATACCGCGTCCTGGCCATGGTGAAGGCATGGAAAAATACGCTGGGCATTCCGGTGGAGATTCTGCCCGATACCCGTTTTCTGGCCACGCACGGTGATTTTGGGGCATGGGCCAAGGATAAAAAACAACTGCGGATGGAGTTTTTTTATCGGGATCTGCGCAAGCGCTATACCATCCTGATGGAGCCCGACGGAACCCCCGCAGGTGGCCAGTGGAATTACGACAAAGACAATCGCAAACCCCCGAAAGCGGGCATGCGCTCCCCACCCCGCATCAGCCATAAACAATCAACGATGACCAGGGACGTTTTGGCGTTGGTTAAAGCGCGTTTTTCGGATCATTTCGGGGTCTTAGAGCCCTTTCATTATGCCGTCACGCGCCGGCAGGCGTTGATGGAATTGGACCATTTTATCAACCATCTGCTGCCTGATTTCGGGGATTATCAAGATGCGATGGTTGCGGGGGAGCCATATTTGTATCATTCCCTGTTATCCAGTTATCTGAACGCAGGATTGTTGCTGCCGCTGGAGATTTGCCAAAAGGCCGAGGCTGCCTATCGTGCGGGCCACGCGCCCCTGAATGCGGCGGAGGGGTTTATCCGCCAGATTCTGGGATGGCGGGAGTATATTCGGGGTGTGTATTGGCACTTTATGCCGGATTATCAGGACCGCAATGGCCTGAATGCCACCCGTTCCTTGCCAGCGTTGTATTGGGGGCATCCCACGCAGATGTTTTGTATGGCGGAAACGGTGCGCCACACGCGGGACCATGCGTATTCCCATCATATTCAGCGGCTGATGATTACGGGCAATTTTGCCCTGCTGGCGGGTTTGGATGTAAAGCAAGTTCAGGATTGGTATTTGGCCGTTTATTCCGATGCCTATGAATGGGTGGAAATGCCCAACACGCTGGGGATGGCCCTGTATGGGGATGGCGGCGTTGTGGCCAGCAAGCCCTATGCCGCCAGCGGAAAATACATCCACCGCATGAGCAATTATTGCCAACACTGCCACTACGATCCCGATGAGATGACAGGGGATCGGGCCTGCCCCTTTAATGCCCTGTATTGGGATTTTTTGGTGCGGCATGAGCATCTGTTTCGGGGCTATCAACGGATGCCTTATGTATTCTCCACATGGGATAAATTTTCCCCTGAAAAACAAAAGGCCATTCGGGCGCAGGCGGCGCTCACTTTAAAAAAAATGGACGATGGCACGCTATGATCATGAGTTTTGGATTTTTTCATGGAAAAAAGACATCTTTTTTCGGCAAAAGATGGTAAATCTGAGGCCATAAAACGTTTACGGGACAATCATCATGCGCATCATCGCTGGCCAGCATCGGGGGTTAATTTTGGAATCCCCCCCAGGGTCCACCATTCGCCCCACGGCGGATCGGGTGCGGGAAAGTGTGTTTAATATCATTGATCATCGGTTTCAGGGGGATTACCCCGCGTGGCCACAGGCGCGTTTTTTGGATCTGTGCTGCGGCACGGGGGCGGTGGGGCTCGAGGCGGCGTCTCGCGGGGCGCGGGAGGTTTTGATGATCGATCACAGCGATCTGGCCGCCAAAGTGGTGGCCAAAAATATGCGGCGTTTTTCATCGGGGGTGCGGTTTGTGCGGGGGGATGTGATGGCCCTGCCCCGTTCATCGGCGCCCTTTGATTATGTGTTTATGGACCCGCCGTATACGGATTTTGCCCTGATGCCGGCCTTAACCGCCCTCCTCCGCCAAGGCTACATCGGTCCCCAAACGTTGGTGATTGTGGAACAACCCAAAACCACGGACCCCCAGCCCCTGCAGGCGGTGTTTTCTGTTTTGGATGATCGGCGGTATGGGGCATCGCGGGTGTTTTTTCTGGCCCTGTTGCCCCCACCGGATGAGATTGAGCCGAATGCGGCCACAATCGGATCAAATAGTGATTGACTTTTGATCCGAATAACCGCATAATCGGATCATGACCCCCAACCATTGGAACTGGCAGCATCCCGATTGGCCCCGATTTCAGTATCGGATGGATGTCTTGCAGGATGACTTGCTGGCCTATACCGCGCTGGCCAATCGTTGGGTGGGGTGCGTGTCGCAGTTGGCCCCGGGGATCAGGGATGATATGCTGCTGGACATCATGATGGACGAGGCCATGAAAAACGCGGCGATTGAGGGGGTGTCTCTGCCCGCGGATGATTTGCGATCGTCTTTGAAAAATCACTTGGGGTTGCATCCGCCCCAGCGGATCAGGGATCCCAGAGCCGAGGGCATGGCCCAGTTGGTGCTGAGGGTACGCCAGCATTATGATGCCCCCTTAACGGCGCAGGATCTGTGCGACTGGCAAACGTTGGTCACCCAAAACGAACCGCGCTGGAAAGACATCACCATCGGATCGTGGCGCCATGCCGAGGATCCCATGCAAATCGTTTCCGGCCCCGTGGGGGCAGAGCGCGTGCATTTTCAGGCGCCGCCTGCATCGGTCTTGCCCCGCGAGATGGATGGGTTTTTGACGTGGTTTGAGGAAACCCATCCCCATCAGGGCGTGCGGCCGGTGCAGGGCGTGATTCGGGCGGGTTTGGCCCATTTGTATTTTGAAAGTCTGCATCCCTTTGATGATGGGAACGGTCGGGTGGGTCGGGCGTTGGCGGAAAAAGCGTTGGCGCAGGATTTGGGGGCGCCGGTGTTGTTCAGCCTATCCGCCGCCATCGAGCGCACCCGAAAACAGTATTACGAGGCCCTGGGGCGGGCCAGCCTGTACACCCTAGAGGTCACCCCGTGGTTGTCGTATTTTGTGGCCACCGTGTATCAGGCCCAGCAACAATCGGAAACCTTGTTAACGTTCGTGTTGGCCAAGGCCCGATTTTTTGCCGATCATACCGCCCCCCTGAATGATCGCCAGAAAAAGGTCCTAAACCGCATGTTCGCCGCCGGCCCTGAGGGATTCGAGGGGGGCATGTCTGCCGCCAAATACCAAAACCTAACCAAAACATCCAAACCCACAGCCACGCGGGATTTGTCGGATTTGCTGGAAAAAGGATACCTCCGCCCCCAAGGCGGCGGCGGCCGCAGCACGCGGTATGGGTTGAATGTGGGGTGATGGGTTTCTAACGGCTTAGAGTCGTAAATGCGCTGGCAGATAGGGTTTGGGGTGGTTGTTGTGAGATGTTTTCAAGGGCTTCGGTCGTTGCCCAAGTGACAACAACATTTATATATCTCAAGAATAATCCTATCCATTGTTTCTTCTAGTTTTTCTTGATTTATTCCTAGAGCTGCAAACCCATAATCTGGACTCGGCGAGCCAATAGGGGGATGCTCCCCTTGCCAGCGTTCTGGGTTATCAGGGATAAAGCTTCTAATAATATTGTTATACACCGATGAAGACATTGTTTGCGCCAAATCATCGATACGTTGTCTTACTGCTTGCAAAAAATCTGGGTATGCAATCGCTAAATTATTTCGATTGGAAAATGATGTGCCTCTATCGTCTATAATCAGCAAAGCTGCCAAATTGAAAGCATTCTGATCGGGTTCCTGGGAAGGATTGTTCAAAGAAGACATATTACGATCCTGTTGTTGAGGGGGGATTTTCTATTAATGAGGGTGTAATCAGGGTGCCTTGTTTATTATTTTCCATCATACCCCCTAACCCCCATACAACCAACCCGCCACCCGACGACTGTCGTTTGGGGTCAGGCCGATCAGGGTTTCTAGGGTTTCTGCTAAGATTTGCTCTTTGTTTTCGGGTTCGTAGCGGCCGACTTCCTCGGAAATCAAGATGGCCAGCTTCAGGTCATAAAGATCAATTCTGTATTGCAGCGCGATGGACACCAGGGCGGGTTGGGGGATGGTGTGGATGGTGGGATCGCCGGAATCATTTTCATGTGCGTGGGCATAAAGAGACACATCATCATCCGCAGCCCTCTGGGAAAACGCCCGTGTGGTATTTTTCTCAATGAACCGATTTAAAGATTGTTTACCCATACAAAACTCCTTTAAGGTTAAATTATACAAATATGGTGCAGTATAAACAAAACAAAGTCAATAGAAATTATTTTCTATATAAACCCTCGCCTTGACCGCGTGGCAGGAGTCTGGTACATCCGTGTCTATGATTCTTGCCAATGCCTATCGCAGTCACGCCTGTGACGCCCTGACGCTGAAGGATGTGGACCAAACCGTTCGTTTGGCGGGGTGGGTGCATCGCAAACGGGATCATGGCAATTTGTTATTTGTTGATATACGCGATCATTACGGCGTGACGCAGGTTGTTGTGCGCAGTGACCACGCGGCCTTTCCGTTGGCGGATGCTGTGCGGCTGGAAAGTGTGATTCAGGTGGTGGGCACCGTGGTGGCTCGCACCCCCGAAACCGTCAATCCCAAAATCCCCACGGGCGATATCGAGGTGGTTTTGGATCAGATCACGGTTCTGGCCGAGGCGGACACCCTGCCCTTTCCGGTTAACAGCGATGTGGACACCTCCGAAGAGTTGAGATTGCGTCACCGTTATTTGGATTTGCGCCGCGAAGGGGTGCACAATAACATTGTGCTGCGCAGCAACATCATTCAGACGTTGCGGCAATCCATGCTGGCCCGCGGGTTTTTGGAATTGCAAACCCCGATTTTGACGGCCTCTTCGCCGGAGGGGGCGCGGGATTATGTGGTGCCCAGCCGCCAACACCCAGGAAAGTTTTACGCCCTGCCCCAAGCCCCCCAAATGTTCAAACAGCTGTTTATGGTGGCGGGCTTTGATAAGTATTTTCAAATCGCCCCCTGCTTTCGCGACGAAGACAGCCGCGCCGACCGATCCCCCGGGGAATTTTACCAGCTGGATCTTGAGATGAGCTTTGTGACCCAAGAAGAGGTCTTCGCCACGCTAGAGCCCGTTTTGCACCACCTGTTTGCCACCTTCGCCGGTGAAAAAACCGTCAGCCCCCTGCCCTTTCCCCGCATTACGTACGATCAGGCCCTGCTGCAATACGGGTGCGACAAACCGGATTTACGCAGCCCCATTTTATGCTGCGATGCAACAGAGGTGTTTGCCGGCAGTGGCTTTCAACTGTTTGCTAGTCGCATCGCCGCCGGTGATGTGGTGCGGGCCATTCCCGCCCTAGGCGCGGCCAGCCAATCACGGAAATTTTATGATGATCTGAACGCATGGGCCCGCGCCGAAGGGGCCGGTGGTTTGGGCTATGTCATTTTTGAAGGCGGCGAGGCCAAAGGCCCCATCGCCAAAAATCTGGATCCGGAGCGTTTGGCCTCTCTGAAGGTCCTCGCCGGTTTAAAAGATGGCGACGCGGTGTTTTTTGCCTGTGGCAAAACAGACGATATCTCGTCTTTTGTGGCGCGGGCACGCATGAGGATCAGTTATGAATTGAATCTGGTGGATGAAAACCATTTTGCCTTTTGCTGGGTGGTGGATTATCCCATGTTTGAATATGACCCTAAGGCCGGCGGGATAACCTTTAGCCACAACCCGTTTTCCATGCCGCAGGGCGGCTTGGAGGCCCTGAACACCCAAGACCCCCTAACCATCAAAGCCTATCAATACGATATCGTTTGTAATGGAATCGAACTGTGCAGCGGCGCCATCCGCAACCATCGCCGCGATATTATGATGCGGGCCTTTGAAATCGCGGGTTATTCCGCAGCCCACGTGGAATCCCATTTTCCCGCCTTGATAGAGGCCTTTCGTT
>JBILTX010000013.1:0-26267 GCA_044371315.1 Alphaproteobacteria bacterium
TGGTGAAAATTCAGGGGGAAACACACCTGCTGAGCCAAGGGTCATGCTTGCGCCGAGATCTTATTCCGTCGTAGTTGGTGCTGGTGGTGCTGGTTCTACTGCGAGTAACTTCCCAGGAAACGGCGGCGGGTTATCCTCGGCGCTTGGCATCACAGCCACGGGTGGCGGTGGCGGGGTGGGGGGATTAGAGGCGGGTATCAGTGGTGGTTCGTCCGGTGGTTCCAAAGACAATGTCTCTAGTGCCAACCCAACAACTCCGACTCAGGGGTATAAGGGTGGGAATGGAGTATGGTGGAGTGGCATTGATACGGGCGCTGGTGGCGGTGGTGGGGCGGGTGGCGCCGGAGGGAATGGAACCATCATTGTCCCCGCCTCCAATGCAGGTGCCGGAAGCGGGGGGCAGGGTCTTACTTCATCAATCAACGGCGTTTCTGTTCCTCGTGGTGGTGGTGGCGGCGGCGGTGAGCGGGTATCGTGTTCAGGGCTGGGTTTAGCGGGTTCTGGTGGTGGTGGGGCTGGGGGTTGTAACAGCCTCGGCGGGGCTGGAACAGCCAACACAGGCGGTGGCGGCGGCGGGGGTGGCAATGGGGCTAACGGCGGCGCAGGCGGATCCGGCATTGTCATCATTCGTTATCCGATTTGATTGGGGGGTTTGATGCCCCACCGGGCTATAGGGTGTGATGACAGGTTGATGATGGCGGCGGCCGAGTGTTGGCACTTTTCAGTGGACAGATTTTGTTGCTGTTTGTATGGTACCGGCGACGGAGCGTAGCGCAGCCTGGTTAGCGCACCGGTCTGGGGGACCGGAGGTCGGAGGTTCGAATCCTCTCGCTCCGACCATTTTTTCTTTTTCCCATTAGGAAACATCATGGCTTTTCCCCCCTCCCCCCAACCCATGAATGCCAAAACCTCCAGCATCTGGGGCGGGCGATTTTCTGCAACACCGGCGGAGTTGCTGCAAGAAATCAATGTGTCCCTTGATGTGGATAAAAAGATGGTGAATGAGGATATTGAGGCCTCCCTCGCCCATGCTGAAATGCTGAGAGCCTGCGGCATTCTTTCCCCAGACGATTATCAGGCCATCTGCCAAGGCATGCACACCATTATGGTGGAAATTGCGGAGGGACGCTTCCCCTTTCGGCGCGAGCTGGAAGATATTCATATGAACATCGAATCCCGCCTGAAAACCTTAATTGGGGATGCGGCGGGACGATTGCACACCGCGCGATCCCGCAATGATCAGGTGGTGACGGATTTTCGCATGGTCCTGCGGCGGGCGTGCGAAACCCTTCAGGATCTGCTGAAAGATCTGCAGCGGCAACTGCACCAGAAAGCGAGGGATCACACCGACACCCTGATGCCGGGCTATACCCATCTACAAATTGCCCAGCCCGTCAGTTTGGCCCATCACCTGCTGGCCTATATGGAAATGTTTGGGCGGGATCGACTGCGTTTTGCTGATTGTGCGCGTCGTTTCAATGAATGCCCCCTAGGGGCGGCCGCGCTGGCAGGAACATCCTTTCCCATTAACCGGCACAAAACGGCGGAGGCTCTGGGCTTTGACCGCCCCATGGCCAACAGTATGGATGCCGTTTCCGCGCGGGATTTTGTTCAGGAATTTCTGGCCGCCGCCACCATTGCCGCCACCCATCTTTCCCGATTGGGGGAGGAATTGGTGCTCTGGGCCAGTCCCCATTTTGCCTTTGTGGATTTGGGGGATACCTTTTCCACCGGCAGTTCCATCATGCCCCAAAAGCGCAACCCCGATGCTGCGGAATTGCTTCGGGGAAAAATCGGCGGGCTTCTGGGGGCCTTTTCGCATATCACCACGATTCTCAAGGGGCTGCCCTTAACCTACAGCAAAGATCTGCAGGATGATAAAGACCTGACCTTTCGGGCCATAGACACCCTCAGCCTGTGCCTGCGTGTGGCCGCCGCCATGATTCAGGACATGAAACCCAAGCCCGAAGCCATGGCCACTTGGGCGCAGCAGGGCTTTTCTACGGCCACGGATTTGGCGGATTATTTGGTGCAAACCTTTGGCCTGCCCTTTCGTGAAGCCCATCACATCACCGGACGCGTCGTTCAAATGGCGGAACATAATGGATGTGATTTGCCCGACTTGACGCTGGAAACCCTACAGGGGGTTTATCCGGCTTTGACATCTGATGTCTTTACGGTTTTAAGTGCCAAAGCCTCCCTCAACCGCCGCACCAGTTTTGGCGGGGCGGCCCCCGTGCGGGTGCAAGAGGCGCTGGTGGAGGCAAAGGCGCGGTGGTTGGCCTGAGGCCCTGTCCCCATCGCCCCTAAAACGCATCACTGGCTGCCCGTTTGCCCAAAATCAGAATCTGGTGGTATTTCTTAAACGAAACAATCTTGGAAATCCTTGCAGAAGGCAGCAAAAAATGCTGTCTTATGCCCTGATCGGATTCAGAAGGTGGCTCCCCGCCCCTCTTTTCCCTTGTGATGAAAGACAGGAACCCTTTATGCAACACCCTCAAAACACCACCATCATCGGCCTGCAATGGGGCGACGAAGGCAAAGGGAAAATGGTGGATCGCTTGGCGGAAAACGCCGATATGATTGTGCGCTTTCAGGGCGGGCATAATGCAGGCCACACCTTGGTGGTGGAGGGAGTAACCTATAAACTGAACCTACTCCCCTCTGGCATTGTGCGCCCCGATAAAAAAACAGCACTGGGCCACGGGGTCGTTCTGGATTTATGGGCGCTGGAAAAAGAAATGGCCACCCTGTCCGCCGCCGGCATTGCCATCACACCCCAGCGGTTTATGATTGCGGAAAATACCTCCCTGATTATGCCGTGGCACCGTGTGCAGGATCAAAATCGGGAAAAAGGACTCGGCGATAAAAAAATTGGCACCACAGGGCGGGGCATTGGGCCCGCTTATGAAGACCGCGTGGGCAGGCGGGCCTTTCGCGCAGGGGACTTGCTGGATCCACAGGATTTAAAAACCCGTCTTGAGGATTTTTCCGATCAAGTCGAAGACTTCGCCGCCTTTTGCGACGATATGATGCGGTTTGCCAAAACCCTCTCCCCCCACATTGTGCCGCTTTGGCGCGTGCTCGCTGAGGGCCAGCGCAACGGCGAAAAGGTTTTGTTTGAGGGGGCTCAGGGGTTTTATCTGGACGTAGATTTTGGAACCTATCCCTTTGTGACGTCATCCAACACCTTGGCCAGTCAGGCCGCCACGGGAACAGGGCTTCCTGCGTCGGCTGTGGGGCACGTTTTGGGGGTTGTTAAGGCCTATACCACCCGCGTGGGCAGCGGTCCGTTTCCCACAGAACTCAGTGATGCCACGGGCGAACATCTGGGCGCCAAAGGCCATGAATTCGGCACGGTTACGGGCCGCAAGCGGCGATGTGGTTGGCTGGATGGGGTTTTGTTAAAACAGGCCTGCACCATCAATGGCATCAATGCCCTTGCCCTGACCAAATTGGACGTTTTGGATGAACTGCCCACCATCAACGTGGCGGTGGCGTATCAAAAGGCCGGCGTGACCTATACCCACCTTCCCCTTCACTGGCGATCCTTTGATGATGTTTCAGTGATTTATGAAACCCTGCCTGGGTGGCAAAGCGTCACGGCAGGTCTTCAGGATTTCCATGCGTTGCCCGCCAACGCCAAAGCCTATATCGCCTATATCGAGCGCTTGGCCGGTGTGCCCGTCACCTATATTTCCACAGGGCCCGAGCGAGAAGCCACCATCGTGCGCTAAAAAAGTTTCATATTCTTTTTGCCAAACCCTGTTTTATAGCTATGATCAGTCTAGGGTATGCACAAAAGATGACGTTTCCCTAAGAAAAAAGATCCTTTGTTCAAACGCAATACGCTTGGGTATGTTTTTTATTATTTCTTCTGTTTTCAACCTTTTAACCTTGCTTTACACGATGGGGTTTTTTGTGTTTCTTTACACATTGCCCACGGATCAGACTTTGCCGAATCAGCCCGCCGATGCCATTGTGGTGTTAACAGGGCGCCAAGGTCGCATTGACGAGGGCCTGCGGTTATTTCAAGAAGGCCACGGACGTTTTTTTTATGTTTCCGGCGTTCATCCAGATGTTAAAAAAACAGAACTGATTGCGCGGGGAAAAATTCCTGCGTCCCAAATGGCCTGCTGCGTTGTTTTTGACAGCGTTGCCCGCAACACCATGGAAAATGCCCAGCAAACCGCCCAGTGGGTTTATGCCCACGATATTCAGCATCTGATTTTGGTGACTGATGATTTGCATTTGCCCCGCGCCCTTCTTTTGTTTCAAAGAGCCCTGCCCGATCGCATCGTCACTCCTCATCCCCTGATCATCGAGCCCCTTCTTGAAGACGGACGCTGGAAAAATCCCGATGCTTGGTGGGGTCCGTTAAAAGAATACACAAAATATGTATTCGTACGCTTTGGCCCATAGCTGTTTTGATTGGTTTTTTGGCAGGCTGTATGAAAAAAATTCACCCGTTTCACCCCCGTTTTTTGTGTTTTTTGGCAGCCCAGTTTTTGGGGGCTTTTAATGACAATGCCTTTAAACTGGTGCTGTCTTTGGCCTCGGTGGCCATGTTTACGGATCCTAACGACCAAAAGGCGTATTTGTCCATCATCAGTGCACTGGCCATTTTGCCCTTTGTTTTGTTTTCGGGATATGCCGGCTATTTAACAGACCGATACCCCAAAAGCCGCGTTTTAAAGCTCAGCAAAGCCGTTGAAATCGTGGCCATGGGGGCGGCGTTGGCCATTTTTGTCTGGGCGCCGCACCGCATGGATTGGTTGATGATCGCATTGTTTTTCACAGCCGTTCAAGCCACCTTTTTCAGCCCCTCAAAATACGGGATTTTGCCAGAATGGATGCAGCCAGAGGACTGGCCCAAAGCCAACGGATACCTGAATATGCTGACCTATGTGGCCATCATCACGGGATCCTTGGCCGGTGGGGTAATGTGGCAGGTTTTTCAGGACACACCCATGATGATCGGGGTGATTCTAACGACGCTGGCGGTCCTCGGAACCCTTTTGTGTCTTTTTGCGCCGGCCACCACCGTTTATAATCCAAAAAAGCCTTTTGATATCAATCCTTTTGGGGAAATTGTCCGCGCTTGGCCCATTGTGAAAACACGCCGAACCTTAATGGGGTCCTTAACCGGCAGCGCGGTGTATTGGATGATGGGGGGGTTGATTTACCTGTCCCTGATTTTGCTGGGCACCAAAGATTTGGGGCTGAGTGATGCCAAGGCCGGATCCCTCTTTTCCTTTTTGGCCATTGGTATCGGTATCGGCAGCGTCACCGCCGGATCCATTTTGGGCAAAAGCATCCGCAAGACCTTGATTGTCTGGGGTTCCATCATTATGGGGCTGGCGTGTATTGCCTGCGGTGTCTTGGCGTCGGGATATGGTGATACAGCCTTTTGGATTGGGCTGGCCGGTGTGGGGGCAGGATTGTTCATCGTGCCCGTGGTGACCCTGATGCAGCAGCAATCGCCAGAGGAACAACGGGGACAAGTCATGGCCGTCAATAATGTTCTGGACATGATGGGGGTTTTGCTGGCTTCGGGCCTGTTCTGGCTGCTGGGGACGCCTTTGGGATTATCCGCCTCTGAAATCATCACAGCCGGTGGGGGGATTGTGATTTTGGCCATGATTTTGGGGATCAGGGCCTATCCTTCTCTGCTGCATGATGCCATAGAATCCGCCCTGTATTGGATCATGCGGCGGATTTATCGGGTTACCTTAACGGGGGATGGCCTGAAAAAAGGACAATTCCCCCCCCTGAATCGCCCCACCGTGATTGTGGCCAACCATGTCACCTTTATTGATGGCTTGCTCATCAGCATGCTGGCCCCAAAACGGGTGCATTTTTTGGTTTTGGCCAAATTTTGGAAAAAACCCCTAACCCGCTTTTGTTTGAATGTGGCAGGGGCCATTCCCTTTGGCAGCGGCGGCATCGGGGAAACACGTCATGGGTTAGAGGCCGCGCGGCAGCACCTGCGCCAAGGGGGCGTTGTGTGCCTTTTCCCCGAAGGGATTCTCAGCCGCACAGGGCACATCTACCCTTTTAAACGGGGGGTAGAAGCCCTGGTTTCAGGACTGGATGTTGATATTTTGCCCCTGCATCTAGAACGTTTGTGGGGCAGTATTTTCAGTTTTTCGGGCCACCGTTTTTTCAGAAAATGGCCCAAACAGATTCCCTACCCCGTCACCGTGTCTGTGGGACAGGTTTTGCCCCCCCAAACCCAAGCGTGGGAGCTGGAACAAATCATTTCCACCATGGGCACAGAGGCCATTCCCCTGCGTTATCCGCCCCATGATACCTTAGGGCGGCGCTTTGTTACGCAAATGCGGCACCATCTGCGGGACCGTATTTTTTCCGACACCACGGGCAAACGTTGCACAGGATTCCAAGCGCTGGTCGGTGCCCGTCTGATTGGCCTGTGGTTGTCTGAAAACCGATCAGGGGATAAAGTCCCCATACTGCTGCCCGCCAGTGTGGGGGGGGCTTTGGTGAACGTTGCCACCGTGATGCAGGGCAAAGTGGCGGTAAACCTGAATTTTTCCTTGGGGGAAGAGGCACTGGCCACCGCCCTAACCGCCCTCTCAAGCACCAAGGTTATCACCTCTCGCGCCTTTCTTGAAAAAGCGGGTATCCCCTCCCACGATCAGATGATTTTTCTTGAGGATATGCATACCACCCTGCCCAAAGCACGAAAAATCCTAACCGTGCTACAGGCCGCCCTGTGCCCATCGTTTTTGCTGAAACGATTATGGGTGCGGGGACAAAAAGAGGATACCGCCGTTTTGCTGTTTTCCAGTGGCAGCACGGGCACCCCGAAAATCATCGCCCTGTCCCACCAAAACATCATTGCCAACATTGAAAGCATCCGCATTCTGCTGGAACAGGCGGAGGAAAAAACGGTTTTATCGTTAATGGCCGTTTTGCCGTTTTTTCATTCCTTTGGCCTAACCGCCTGTTTGTGGCTGCCGGCCATAACGGGGCGGCGGGTGGTGTATCATCCCAATCCGCTGGATGCCAAAACCGTGGTGAAAACCATTGCTAGGGAACACTGCGGCCTGATTGTGGCCACCCCAACTTTTATGCGCACCTACATCAACGTGGCCAAGCCCCATGATTTGGCCAGTTTAAATCTGGTGATTGTGGGTGGGGAAAAATTAACAGGGGAAACGGGGGGGAAACTCTCATCCGCCCTGCCCCATGCCCATATCTTAGAGGGGTATGGCACCACCGAGCTGGGCCCTGTGGTTTCCGTCAATGTGCCTGATATTGATCACGGGGGCCTGCACCACAAAGGAACACGCCTGGGCAGCGTCGGCAAGCCCATTCCTGGAGTCAGTGTCCGTATTGTGGGGCTTGAGGATAACATCCCCCTTCCCCCGGGACAGGAAGGGCGCATTATGATCAAAAGTCCCGCTCAGATGCAGGGATATTATAACGACCCAGAGAGAACCGCTGCCGTTGTCAAAGAAGGCTGGTACGATACCGGCGATATCGGAAAACGCGACGCCGATGGGTTTTTGATCATCACAGATCGCCTGAGCCGTTTCAGCAAAATGGGCGGGGAAATGGTCCCCCACGGAAAAATCGAAGAAGAGCTTCACACCCTTTTGGGCCACCATCAGGCCGTGGTGGTCAGCTTACCTGATGCCACCAAAGGGGAACGTTTGGGTGTGCTTTTTGTCAGCGATACCTTTACACCAGAGGCCCTGTATCAGGCCCTGAAAGACACCGCCCGCCTGCCCAACCTTTGGTTGCCCCGTCCGGATGCCCTGATCAAGGTGGAGGAAATCCCTCTATTGCCCACAGGGAAAACCGATTTGAAGAAAGCGCGTGCACTGGTGATGGATGCCTGCCTATGACATCCAAAGCCCTTTTTTATCAATCCCTTTCCCCCCTGCATACCCTGCCCCGTCTTTTGGAAACCCTGTACCGTGAAGGGGTGCGCTGTCTGGTTTATACGCCGCAAACCCAACAACGGGATGATGTTCACGCCCTGTTGTGGACCTATCGGGCCGATTCTTTTTTACCCCACGGGCGATGCTGTGACCTTTACCCATCGGTTCAGCCCATTCTGATTTCCCATCAGTGTGTTGCCCCTAATGGGGCCACGGCCCTTTTAACACTGGGGGGGGACAGTGCGGAGGATATCTCTGCCTTTCAGGCCTATTACTACCTGTTTCAGGCTGGCGATGAAGACGCCACCCATCAATCCCGAAACCACTGGCGCCGCCATCAACAGGCCGGTCACACCCTATCCCTTCACCGGCAGGATGAAAACGGATGGACGCGCGTGTCTTAGGACCGCCCCCCCATCATTGATCACGAAACACTGGCCAAACAGGGGAAAATGCTTTAAGTTTCGGCCTTGTTTATCCAGATCTTGCCCTCTCTTATGTCCTCCTCTTCTTTGAATGCCGAAAAAATCCCCTCTTGGGTGCGGGAAAACATCAGAGCGGTTTGCAGTGCCTTTGTTTTGTATGTGATGTTTACAACCTTTTTATTTCAGCCGTTTAATATCCCCTCAGAATCCATGTTGCCCACGTTAAAAATTGGGGATTTTTTGTTTGTTTCTAAGTATTCCTATGGCTATGGGCGTTATGCCTTGCCCTTTCCTGTGGATTTGGGTCCCGTTGTGGGGGAAAAACGGATGCTTTTCAAAGAGCCCAAGCGGGGGGATATTATTGTTTTTGAAAACGAGACAATGGGCGTAACGTACATCAAACGCTTAATTGGCCTGCCTGGGGACACGCTGCAGGTCAAAGACAGCATTGTTTACCTGAACGGCCAACCCATTCAGCGCACACCCGCCCCTGATTTTGTGGACGAAGAGGGTCAAGCTTTCCCCACCTTTATCGAAACGCTGCCAAACGGTGTGTCTTATAGCATCCTTGAAAAAGACGGAAATGCTGGACAACTGGACAACACCCCCTTAATCACCATTCCCCCAGAGATGTATTTTATGATGGGGGACAATCGGGATCGTTCCGCGGATAGTCGGGATCCGGCCCTAGGTTTGGTTCATCGCAGCACATTTCGTGGTCGGGCAGAGCGGATTTTTTATTCCAGCCGCGGCAATTACAATATCGTTCACTTTTGGGCCTTCCCCTTCAGCCTGAGGGCCGATCGTTTTTTTGTTGATTTAAGACCTTTTTATTAAAAACGAACAAGGACTTTTGATTCATGATCACCCCCTTGGAACAGGCTTTGGGCCATACCTTCGCCAGACGGGATCTTTTGGATCAAGCCCTAACCCATGCCAGCATCCCCAGCAGCCCCAGTTATGAACGTCTGGAATTTTTGGGCGATCGCGTTTTGGGGGTGGTCATGGCCGAATGGCTTCTTGAGGCCTTTCCCGCAGAATCCGAAGGGGCCATTGCCAAGAGATTCGCAGCCCTAGTGTGCAAGGAAGCCTTGTTAGAGGTGGCAGAGGCCCTGAACCTTTCCACCCACGTGCGGGCGCATATGGGGGATCGCGCCCTGTTAACACGAGGGCAAGATGGTATTTTGGCGGATTGTTGTGAAGCCTTAATCGCGGCCCTTTATCTGGATGCCGGCTTGGATACAGCCAGAGCCTTTATTCATCGTTATTGGCAAACACAACTAACAAAGCGGGACCGCCCCCCGCAAGATGCCAAATCAGCCCTGCAAGAATGGGCCCAAGCCCGCGGATACGATCGCCCCGAATATACCATCACCGACACCACAGGTCCGGACCATCACCCCCATTTTACCGTCAAAGTCACCCTTCAGGGACTAAAAAACGATGTGATGGCCACAGGATCCTCCAAAAAACAGGCCGAACAACGCGCCGCCGAAGAGGCCCTAAGGCAATTGCTATGACCCATAACACTGAAAAAAATCCACATGAACAGGCACCCGTTGCCTGTGCCACCCAAAGCGGGGTGGTCCTGTTTTTGGGCGTTCCCAATGCGGGAAAATCCAGTCTGCTGAATGCTGTTTTGGGGGTTAAGCTGGCGGCCGTCAGCCACAAACCCAACATGACCCGTTTTTGCATCACCGGCGTGCATACCGAGGGCACCGCCCAGATGATTCTGATGGATGCCCCAGGCTTGATGCAATCCCCCCAAAACATCATGGAAAAAACCATCCAGAGCCATTTAAAGCAAACGCTCACAACCGTTGATATCGTGGTGGCGGTTGTGGATGTCGCCAGGGCATTCCATGATCGAGAGCAGCATATCTATACCCTGCTGGCACACCAAAAAAAACCCGTGATTCTGGTGCTCAATAAAATTGATACCATCAAAAAAACCGATTTATTACCCATGCTGGCCCGTTTTCAGCAGGAAACACCCTTTTGGAAAGCCATTATCCCCCTATCCGCCCAAAAACGCCAAGGCATTGACCGTCTGCTCTCTGAAATCAAAGCCTGCCTGCCGTCGGCCCCTTGGTTGTGTGCGGAGGATGACCTCAGCACGCTGCCCATGTCGTTTTTGGCCACAGAGGCCACTAGGGAACAAATTTATAAATATCTGCATGATGAATTGCCCTATCACCTAAATGTGACGGCGGACTCTTGGGAAACCAAGCGCGATGGCAGCGCCATTATCCGCCAAACCGTATGGGTGGATCAAGACCGCTATCGCCGTATTTTACTGGGGCACAAGGGACAAACGCTAAAAACCATCGGCGAAGGGGCGCGTCATACCCTGTCCCGCGTTTTGGGGCACCCTGTGCATCTGTTTTTGACGGTTATGGTGGATCCTGAATGGACGCAACGCCTGCGTCTCACCCCTGAGGGCACGGCCATATGATGCATCGCCTATCTGTGCCCGAGTATCTCAGCACCCTGCCCCTGAGCATCAAAACCATCATCACCCTTCCGGCGGATGCCTCCCACCGGACCTTTCATCGATTGATCACAGAGGATGGCTCTCTGATTCTGATGGATGCCCCGCCGCCTTTGGAGGATATTCGCCCCTATGTGCGCGTGGCCGATGTGCTGCGGCAAGATTCCCTTTCTGCACCCCTGATTCTTTACCAAGACGCCGTGCATGGCTATGTGGTGATGGAGGATTTTGGCGGCGATACCTTCACGCGCGTTTTGGCCAACACCCCAGAGAAAGAGCCGATTTTATATCAAAGCGCCCTGTCTGTTTTGATCCATCTGACCCACCAAGAGCCGCCCGCGGATCTTCCCCCATACGATCTGGCCCTGTTGATGCGGGAAGTGGCCCTTTATCCGGATTGGGCGGTGTCCTTTTCCCCCCAGCAACGCACCCTGTGGGATGATGTCTGGACAGAGGTTCTGGAAACAACGGTTTTATCCTCCCCCCAAAAAACCTTGGTTCTGCGGGATTATCATGTGGATAACATGATGTGGCTGCCCCAGCGCGAGGGGGTTCAGCAATGCGGACTGCTGGATTTTCAGGATGCGGTGATTGGCCACCCCGCCTATGATGTGGTGTCTTTGCTTTGGGATGCCCGCCGCGATGTGCCCAACAAAGGCAGATGGTTGCTAACGTACTTAAACGAAACGGGATTTGAGGCCGAGCATTTTATGCCCATCTATTTTGTTTTGGGATTGCAGCGCACGCTGAAAATCATTGGGATTTTTCACCGCTTGAACCGGCGTGATGGCAAAGCGCAATACCTGCAGCATTTGCCACGATTGCGAAAATACGTGGATGTCTTTCTGGCGCAACCGGCCTGCGCCCCACTGGCCAAGACCTTGGGCGATCTCTTGCGCGGTCCTTAAAACAATGACACAGCCCTCTTCCCCTGCCCTGCCCGCCACCGCCATGATTTTGGCTGCGGGCCTCGGCACCCGCATGATGCCCCTAACCCACAACCAACCCAAGGCCATGGTCCCCGTTCTGGGTCGTCCCATGATTGATGGAATTTTGGATCACTTGGCGGCCATGCAGGTTCAAAAAATCGTAGTGAACGTTCACTATCAGCGCGACCCCCTGATTCACCACCTGAAAAATCATGCCCTAAAGGATCGCATTGTGATTTTAGAGGAAGACGAACGTCTGGAAACAGGCGGCGGGATAGTGAACGCTCTCTCACATTTGGGGCCCCTGCCCTTTTTCTGCATCAACTGCGACAGTTTGTGGCTGGATGGTCCAACACCGGCCCTGACCCGCTTGGCCCGTGGATTTCATCCAGACACTATGGATGCCTTGTTGCTGCTGTATCCCACTGTCAAATTGCCGGCGGAGCACACCGCGGGGGATTTTTTCATGACCCCTTCGGGGCAGCTGCGCCGCCGCGCAAGGCCCCACATCGCCCCCTATCTGTATACCGGCATTCAAATCATTCACCCCCGTCTGCTGGCGGGCCAAGACAAACGCCCCTTTTCATTAAACGTGGTTTACAATCAGGCCCTGTCCCAAGGCCGCCTGTTTGGCCAAAATCATGACGGCCTGTGGTATCACGTCAGCACGCCGGATGATGTCACAAAAACAGAAGCGGCGTTGGGGGCGCTTGGGATTAGCCCGATGATGGGGGCCACAACCCCTGCACACTGTCCCGCATGGGACTCAGCAAGGGGGCCGTCAGGGTCTGATCCTGTCCCGTCACAGGGTTTTTAAAGGTCACGGACCGTGCGTGCAAATGCAGCCCCGCGGCCAACCGCAAGGGCAGAGGTTCCGCCCGCCCGTACTTGCGATCCCCGATGATGGGGTGGCCCATGGTCATGCAATGCACACGCAGCTGGTGCATGCGACCCTGTTTGGGGCGCAGTTCCAGATGGGCCAAGGCGTCTTCAAAGGTACTCAGCACACGCCAGTGGGTTTCGGCCTCTTGCCCCTCTGGATCAATCCGCACAAATCCCTGATGCGCCAGCAGGGGGGCACGCATAACCCCCGCGTTTTTCGGGGGAACGCCGTAAACAAGGGCCTCATAAACTTTTGTGAACAGATGTTCGCGGATTTGGGCGGACAGAGCCTCGGCCGACGCCCGCGTTTTGGCCATGATGATCAATCCTGTGGTGGGCATGTCCAGACGGTGGACCAAACGTGGCTGCCCCTCCCATCCCTGATGATGCCACCACGCCAGCATCATCTGATCCAAAGCCCGCGTGATGCCCTTGCCCCCCTGACTGGCGACGCCGGCGGGTTTGTTCAGAGCGATCAGGCCCTCGTCTTCGTAAAGAATCATGCCCTCCAAAGCCGCCCGTTCGGCCCGAGACAGGGACAATAGGGGTGCTTTTTCTGGCGCAGGGCGCTCGGCCCCATCTTCCCCCTGATAAACACGCAAAACATCCCCCACCACCAGACGGTAATCGGCGGTGGTTTTGCGTTCGTTGCAACGAATGTCTTTCAATCGCAGCGCCCGCTGAACCTTCCCTTGGGGCCACGACAACCGATCCCGCAAAAATGCATCCAAACGGCGCCCCCCATCATCGGGGGAAATTTTGATATAGGTCATCATAAACGGCCCAGCCTCATCCCCATCCAAAACGCCAGCATTCCAAATCCCATCATTGCTATAACAAATCCCATAACCTCAACCATCGGGCGCGATTGGGCCAGCAAAAAAATATCCGCCGCAAAGGCAGAAAACGTCGTAAAACTGCCCAAAAAACCCACCGTCAAAAAAAAGTGAACAGGTGTTTTTGTGGCAAACAACGCCGTGCAAACCCCCATGGCCGCGCAACCCAGTGTGTTCACAACCAAGGTTGCCAAAACCGGATACCCCGCCGGCACATACAAACGCATACCATGATAAACGCCATAACGGGCCAAGGCCCCAAAGACACCCCCCAAAGCCACCGCCACCGCATGGGACCAAGACACCGTTTAAACCCCGCTTAAAGATTTCATGATAGCATAGGAAATGGGATTATTCACTATGAATCATTATAACGATACCTTGCTGGCCATGATGGCCGAGGCCACGTACTATCACGAATCGGGCAAATGGCCAGAGGCCATGGCTCTTTACAGGCAGATTTTAGATGTGAATCCCAGAAATCCCATCATTCTTCACGCTTTGGGATTGCTGCATCTGGAATTTAACAACGATGATGAGGCCCTGCAAAACATTGATGAAGCCATTGCCATAGATCCCAAAAGTGCCCTTTTTTACCGAAGTTACGGGAATGTTCTGTTGAAAAAAAAGCGCTTTGACGAAGCCATCGGCGCCTATCAAATCAGCCTTTATCTGGATCCCAAAAACACCGATACCCTAGAAAATCTGGCTAAACTTTATCAGGAAAAAGACGATATGCTCAGCGCCATTGCCCATTATAAGGAAATGGCCACCTACCCCCACCTTGCCAGCAAAGCCCATTTTTGTTTGGCGGAGTGTTTTTATAAAATGGGCTTTTTTGACGATGCCCTGAACCACTACGCCGAAGTTTATGCCGCCATGCCGTTTAGCTTGCATGTAACGCTGCGGTATACTGAACTTTTGCTGCAAACCCGCGCCTTTGATGATTGCCTGTCTGTTGTAAAGCATGGCTTGGCCTATTATCCCAGATCCCATCTGTTGCATCATCACAAAGCCAAGGCCCTATTCCTGCAGGGGGATTATGAATCTTCACTACAGGCCATGGAACAGGCCCTGCAGTTATGTGACCAAGACCGCGCCCTTTATTATGACTACGCCCAGTGTTTGCAATCCTTGGGGGATCATGCCAGCGCGGAAAAGGCCATGAAGGCCTTTCGCGGGGAAAGCAAATGATCCTAAAGTCTGTTTTTTAAAACATCCACCACCCGCTTAACATGATCCGGCGGCGTCGCCGGCACCACCCCATGGCCCAGATTCATGATCCAGCGGCGGCCTGAACAGATGTCTTTCAAGGATTGCACCGCATCCTCCAACCCCCGCCCGCCCGCACATAACAAAGCTGGATCCAAATTGCCCTGAAGCGTTATGGCTTCAGGCAGATTGTCCAAAGCCCACCCCATATGCGTGCTGGTGTCCACACTGATGCCATCGGGTTGAACGGCCCGCGCAAAATCCGCCAACTTCACCCCACTGCCCCGTGGAAAACAGACAATGGGGACATGGGGATGATGGGACCGCAGAGCCGCAACGATCCTTTGGTGGGGCAAAATGACCCAATCTTTATAAAGGGGGGCTGGCACCATCCCCGCCCAGCTGTCAAACAGCTGCACCGCATCCGCCCCCGCCTGAATTTGGGCGGAAAGATGCTGGATAATGCTTTCCTCCAACAGGTTTCTGAGAAACGCCGCATCATCAGGGCGCGTATAGATAAAGTGCAACGCCCGATCAAAGGTTTTGCTGCCCTGCCCCTCGATCATATAAGCCATCAGTGTAAACGGTGATCCGGCAAAGCCAATCAGGGCCTTTTCGGGGGGCAAAGCCGCCCGCACCGCCTTGATGGCCGCATAAACAGGGGCCAAATGATCCGGCCGAAACGACAGCGTGGCCAAATCCTTCACAGGGGCCAGCCGAGGGCCATGCCCCACATCAAAGGAAACCCCCTGCCCCAGCGCATCGGGAATCACCAAAATATCGGAAAAAATGATAGCCGCGTCCAAATCAAAACGGCGCAGCGGCTGCAACGTGGCCTCGGCGGCACGGGGGGTGTCATAACAAAACGATAAAAAATCCGTGGTTTCCGCCCTGAGCGCCCGATATTCCGGCAAATACCGACCCGCCTGACGCATCAGCCAAATGGGAATACGGGGGGCGGGCTGACCCCGCAGAACAGATAAAAACGCAGACATGACCCTGTTTACCACCCATGCCCCCAAAAAGGGAGTTGTTTTTTTGCAACACAGAAAACCCAAACGCATGGAAAATTTTCGGGTTCTGTTTGAAATTTTCCAAAAGCTGGGGCATATCCTATGGACAACCAAAAACTCTCATTCGGAGATCAACTATGAAAAAGACCCTTTTACTAACCACCGCGCTTGTGGGTAGCATGGCTCTGGCTCAGGCCGCCATGGCTCAAGAAGCCACAACCACGTCAACATCGACAACGACCACAACCACAGAAACCACCCAGGTTGCTGAAAAATCTCCCATCACCGTAACTTTGGGCGGCAGCGCTGAATTTACCGCGGGCATCGTTGATGACGGCGACATTACAAAATCCACAGGCGACAGCACACGTGCCCAAGCCATGGATACCGACGTTGAGGCCATTTTGTACGCTGACGGAAAAACCGATTCTGGCCTGATGTACGGTGCGCAAATCCAAATTCTGAAAAACGACAACGACCCTGAAGACGGCGACGACCAACAGTTTGCTTACCTTGGTGGCGACTGGGGTAAAATTGAAGCCGGTGACGCCGATGGTGCCGCTGACAAATTGGCCATCTACGCCCCCAACGATTTCGGAACCGGTGGTGTAACTGGCAAATTCTACCAGTACCTGAACTCTGGCACCATTTTTGATGACGTCAGTGGTTACACGTCCATTGCTGCTGGTAACAAACGTTACAAAGCCTTTGACAGTGAAACAGCCTCCAAGCTCAGCTACTACACCCCTCGCTTTGCAGGATTCCAAATCGGTGCCTCTTACGCACCTGATGGTGCCGGCCAAGGCAACCGTGATGACCGCGTTGGAACCGATGGAGATCTTGACGATCTTTACGGACAAGCCACCAACCAAGCCTTTGAAAACTACGTTGAAGTGGGTGCCAACTACGAAGGCAACTTTGACGATGTTGGCTTTGCCCTCGGTGGTTCCTATGTATACGCAGGATCCAAGGGTTCCTACAACAACACCAAAGTTGAAGACTTGGACGCTTACCAAGCTGGTGCCAGTGTAAACTACATGGGCTTTACCCTTGGTGGTGGTTATGTTTGGCAGGGTGAGTCGGGAATTACCGAATCCACAACCAACAAGCAAGACTCCACAGGTTACAACTTTGGTCTGCAGTATGAAACCGGTCCGTTCATCGTCGGTGCCAACGCTTTGTTTGCTGAAAACCAAGGTGCCGGCAGCAAAGACAACCAGCTAGATGTTTACAGCGTCGGTGCCACCTACATTGTGGCCCCTGGTTTGAGCACCTTTGTTGAAGGAACATTTGTTCCCGCCAACGAAGGGTCTTATGTTGATACGACCTCACCCACTGGTGTTTCCAACTACGACAGCAACAGCGGTTCCGCCATTATTCTTGGAACCAAAGTTGAGTTCTAGTCTGATCGGTTGATCACACGAACCTCTGGGGGGATGTTTCTTAGGAAACATCCCCCTTTTTTGTTGTTGCCCATTGTTTTTGCCCACATTGTTTTTGCGCGTTGGCCTGTTTTCTGGTACAAGAGTTTTTTTTAGAGTCTATTCACAATCCCATGAATCCCCTCTCCCTTTCAGGGAGAGGGTTAGGGAGAGGGTCCAACAATTCAACGGTTTCCCCGTTGCAGGCCCCTCTCCCCGACCCTCTCCCCGGGGGGAGAGGGAGCCCATGGGGCAAAATTATGAAATCGTGAACAAGCTCTCAAACATCCGTGTTAAGGAGACCCATCTCGTGGACCCCGTTCGTCAAGCGTTTTGTGACTTTTTTGTGGCGGCTGATCATACCTTGGTGCCGCCGGCGTCTTTGTTGCCCGCGGGGGATGCCACCCTGCTGTTTACCAATGCGGGGATGAATCAGTTTAAGGATGTTTTTTTAGGGTTTGAAACCCGCAGCTATACCCGCGCCCTTTCCGTACAGCCCTGTATGCGCGTGGGCGGCAAACACAATGATTTGGATGAGGTCGGCAAAGACGGCCGCCACCTGACATGGTTTGAAATGCTGGGCAACTGGTCCTTTGGCGATTACGGCAAAGAAGGGGCCATTCGTTTTGCGTGGGATTTTGTCACAAAGCACTTGCCCTTGGATACCCAGCGCATTTATGTGTCGGTTTATAAAAACGACGATGAAAGCTATGCGTTGTGGAAAAAAATTGCCAACCTGCCCGATCACCGCATTGTGCGTTTGGGGGATATTGAGGCTGGCGATGAAGAAAATTTCTGGTCCATGGGCCCCGTGGGCCCCTGTGGACGCTGCACCGAGCTGTATTATGATCAGGGCGAAGACCGCTTTGGCCCCGATGTCGTGGGCGGGAAAACCGACCGTTTTCTGGAATTCTGGAATCTGGTCTTTATGGAATATAACCGTGACGAACAGGGAACCCTAACCCCCCTGCCCATGACCAGCGTGGATACGGGCATGGGCTTGGAACGTGTGGTGGCCCTGATCGAGGGCAAAACCAACGTGTTTGAAACCTCCCTCTTTGCCCCCATCTTGGCGGAAATTCACACCGTCACCGGTCATGCCTATACGCCGGAAACAGCGGTGCCGTTTCATGTTATTGCGGATCATTTGCGCTCGCTGACCTTTGCGCTGCGGGATGGGATTGCCTTTGATCGTCAGGGGCGGGGGTATGTTCTGCGCCGTATTTTGCGCCGCGCCGTTTTGTTTGGGCAGAAATTGGGACAAAAAGCGCCGTTTCTGCATCGGTTGGTTCAGGCCACCCTCTCCAGCCTGCCCGCCTATACCACAGATCCCAAAACCATGAGCCGCATCATCCGCGACATCCAAAAGGAAGAAGACAAATTTTTTGAAACACTCGAGCGCGGCCTGCATTATTTTGCCGATATGACCAACGCTTTGACGGATACGGTGATTCCTGGGGCCGCTGCCTTTAAACTGCATGATACCTTTGGTTTTCCAGTGGATTTAACGCAGATTATGGCTGAAGAGCGGGGACTTTCGGTGGATCATGCAGGCTTTGAAGCCGCGCTGGAGGAACAACGGGCCCGCGCCAAAGGGGCCGCCCATTTTTATGATGCTGGTGGCTGGCAAACGGTGACCGAGGGCACCATGGTGGATGTCCCCACCCATGCCCTGAAAACCCTCGATGTGCGGGTGCTCTCTGTGCGGGACGCCACAGGGGATGCCACAGAGCCCCTGTTTGATGTGATTTTAGACCGAACCCCGTTTTATGCCGAAGGCGGCGGCGAAAAGGCCGATTTTGGCACATTGTCCCACGGCCCAACGGTGTTTTCTGTGGATAACGTGCAAAAAACTGATCGCGGGATTGTGCACCGTATCCGGCTTCTTTCTGGCCATGCGGAGGCCCTCTTCACACCCCTAACGTGGCGGGCCGAGGTGGACACCACACGCCGGCGCAACAAAGCGGCCCATCATACGGCCACCCACCTGCTCCATGCCGCCCTGCATACCGTTGTGGGATCCGATGTCACCCAAGCGGGCTCTATGGTGGATGAAGGGGGACTGCGCTTTGATATTCGTCTGGACCGCCCCTTAACCGCCCAAGAGCGCAAAGATGTGGAAACCTTGGTGAACCAATGGATTCAGGAAAACCATACCGTCACCCCCTGCACCGATATTCCCTACGCCGAGGCCATCGCCATGGGTGCGTTGGCGTTTTTTGAGGATAAATACGGCGATACCGTCCGCGTCATTCAAATTTCTGGGGTCAGCACCGAGCTTTGCGGGGGCAATCATGTCACCGCCACAGGAGACATCGGCAGTTTTTATCTGATCAGTGACAGTGCGCTGGGATCCGGTGTGCGCCGTCTCGAAGCTGTTGCCGGAAAAGCCGCCATTGCCCATGCCCGCGGGGCCATGGACAGTCTGCAAGCCATGGCACTGTCATTATCCACATCACCGGAAAACCTGCCCTCACGCTTTGAAAAGCTGCAAGAGGACCTGCGGGATGCCAAAAAGAAACTGAAAAAACTCAGCAGCGGTGGCGGGGCGGTCCTGACGCCAACATGGATCGGCCCCATCGCCTTTGCCGATGTCAGTGATCTAGAGGATGAATCCATCACCCCCCTGCTGGATGCTTGGAAACAGAATCATCCCCATGCCTTGGTGATCCTTGTGAAACTCGATGGCGATAAAGGCACCCTGTGGTGCGCCGCCAGCGACGATGCCGTGGCCACAGGCCTGCATGCCGGCAACACGGCTAAGGCCATGGGTCAGGCTCTGGGCTCCAGCGGCGGGGGTAAACCCACCTTTGCCCGCGCGGGCTTTCGGGGGGCAGATATGACGAAGATTCGCAGCGTGATTAACGACCTTAATCTTTAAACTTTGGCCGTTAACGTTAAAAAATCCCCCACCGCTTCTGCTAGGCGCTGATACAAAGGGCGTTTAAAGGAAACGGCGATATCCGGCAAATCCTGCACGGCGCACCAACGCCACGCACAAAATTCCGGCGGGGTGTGGGCCCTCAGGTTAATCTCGTCATTCCCCCCGCTGTGGCGGGCGATGACCCACGTTTGCTCTTGGCCGATGTACTGATGCCCCCAAGGCAGGCGGGCCCGCACGGCCTCAGGCAAATCATACCGATAAACCTGCGGGATGGTATGCACAATGGTGGCGGTTTTCACGCCCACTTCCTCAAACAACTCCCGCTGGGCCGCCTGCAAAACACTTTCCCCTGGATCAATGCCGCCTTGGGGCATTTGCCAAGCCCGCTGCCGCGCATCCAAACGACGCCCCACAAAAACACGATGCTGATCATTCAGCAAAACAATCCCCACACAGGGCCGGTATCCTTTTGTCATGAATGAACCTGATTTATTGTTTTTTTAAAGACAGAACATCCAAAAACCGCTGGCATTGGGCCTGCGTGCCGATGGTGATGCGCAAATGCTCGGGCAGGTGATAGGCCTTCACCCGCCGGATATACACACTGTGATGGCACAGGTGATCGTACATCTCTTTGGCCCCATCCCCCAAATGCCATAACAGGAAATTGGCCTGCGATGGAACAACACTGTACCCTCGTTTTTCAAGTTCCCCCGCCAACCACGTGCGCACTTTCGTATTGTTTTGCCGTGATAAGGCCACAAAGGCCTGATCGCGGACAGCCACCTCGCCGCAAACTTGGGCGACGATGTTCAGGTTAAAAGGCTCCCGCGTTTTTTGCAGCGTCTGGATAATATCGGGTGCGGCATATCCCCACCCCAAACGCAATGCCGCCAGACCATAGGCCTTAGAAAACGTCCTAAGCATCACCACATTATCAAAGGCATCCACCAAACGCACGCCGGCATCATAATCCGGTGCCTCAACATATTCCGCGTAGGCACTGTCCAAAACCAGCAAAATATCCGAACGCAAGACTTCACGAAACGCCAACAAATCCCCATATGGCGTATAGGTCCCCGTGGGATTGTTCGGATTGGCCAAAAAAACAATTTTGGTTTTTGGGGTGACGGCGTTCAAAAGGGCATCAAAATCAGGATGAAAATCCGCAGTCTCCTCCACAGGAATCGGCACCCCGCCCGAGGCTTGAGTGGCAATGGGATACACCAAAAACCCGTGTTTTGTATAAAGGACTTCCTCCCCCGGGGCCAAATACGCCTGCGCAATCATATGAATCAGGTTATCGGATCCATTGCCGCAGACGATACGATCTGGGGAAAGGCCGTGGACCTCCCCAATGGTCTGCCGCAGGGGGCCGTGACTGCTGCTGGGATAAACCTCAAAATGTGAGGACATATCACGAAACGCATGTTTCACAGCCTCAGAACACCCATAGGGGTTTTCGTTGGACATCATCCGCACCAACGTTAACGCATCATCCCCCGCAAGGGTGGCATCCCCCCCCACATAGGGGCTTAGGGCAACAATTCCTGGGTTTGGTTGAACGGACATCGGGACATTCTGTTCTGTCTAAAGGAAAAATCTAAGCTAAGGATAGGCGGCCAAGACGAGGTTGGGCAAGAGATTTTTTTAATCTTGCCGCGTAAACGCCAGAAAAATATCCTCCAAATCCCCCTGCTTGGTTTCAATATCGGCAATGTCCAGCTTAGCCCCCGCAATGGCCGCCAAGATTTTTTGAATGGCTTCGGGGTTGGGTTGATAATCCAAGGCCAAGGTGGTGGGGCTGAGTTGCTTGGGCTGAAAAATGGTCAGGAAGCTGGGCACGGCCTCCAGCGGGTGGGCAAAGGTCAGAATCAGGCGTTTGCTGTCAATTTTAGAGAGCAAACTATCCGTTTTTTCAAAGGCCCGAAGTGCCCCCTTATGAATAATGGCGATGGTGTCGCACATTTGCTGGGCTTCTTCCAAATAGTGCGTGGTGAGAAGGACGGTCACCCCCTCCTCTTGATTTAAACGCCGCACGTATTGCCAGAGCAGCTGGCGAAGTTCGATATCCACGCCCGCCGTGGGCTCGTCCAACACCAAAACGCGGGGCTGGTGCACCATGGCTTTGGCCACCATCAATCGGCGCTTCATGCCGCCGGATAACGATCGCGCGGTGATGTTGGCTTTATCGGCCAAGCCCAACGCCTCCAGAATCCCCATGGCGCGGGCGCGACGATGGCGAATGCCAAAAAAACCGGCCTGAAATTCCAAAATTTCCAGGGGGGTGAAAAAAGGGTCCATGTTGATTTCTTGGGGGACAATGCCGATGTGGCGGCGAATCTCAACAGGATGGTCATCCAAATCCATCCCGCCGATGACAACACGGCCAGAGGTTTTGGTCACAAGACCGGCCATAATGTTAATCAGCGTGGATTTCCCCGCGCCGTTGGGCCCCAACAGCCCCAAAATAGACCCCTGAGGGATTGTCAAAGACACATCCCGCAGCGCCACCTTGGGCGCCCCGCCTTTGTCAGAGATATACGTCTTTCCCAAATGCTCAATCACCACAGCGGGATCAAGACGATCTTGGGGCAAAGCGTTTGCTGTCATCATGAACAACCATTCTTGGTTAGTTTTTTACATTATCTTTTTTGTTTAAAGTTATTTATAGGCAAAGGTTAAGCCCAAAATCTTAAACACCAACTTTGCCGCCAGAAAGTCACAGGCATGATACCCTGGGATAGGGGCCAGCTCATTCACATCCGCCCCCACAATCTCTGTGGCCTGACAGGCCGCATGGATAATGTCCAGCGCCTCGTCCCAAAACATCCCCCCTGGTTCTGGCGTTCCGGTGGCGGGCATCAAAGAGGCATCAAATCCATCCACATCAAACGTGATATACGTCGGACGCCCGCGCAAGGGGGCGATGATTTCCCCAATATCCCACGTATTTTTATCCTTTGCCCAATGCATATGGATGCGATGACGGTTGGCCTCTAGGAAGGGAATCTCCTCAGCAGAGATATTGCGAATACCACAAGACACCAATGTCACATGGGGGGCATCCAGACATCGGCGCAGGGCGGCGGCGTGGCTGTAATACTGACCATCATATCCATCCCGCAAATCGGCGTGGGCATCAAAATGAAGAATGGCCAAATCGGGATACCGCTGCAAAAAGGGCCGGATGGATCCGGCGGTGATGGCATGTTCCCCCCCCAACACCAAAGGAAATTTCCCATCATCCAAAACGCGGGACACAATCCCCGAGAGTTGATCCAACGCCAACGGCAAAGAGGGATTGATGGCAGGTTCGGACAAAACCACCGCCTGAAAATCATGGTGGGGCTCTTTCCATAACACTTCATCAAACAGCTCAACTTGGGGGCCTGCTGCCAAAATGGCCGCTGGCCCCTTGGACGTCCCCTTGCCATAACTGACCGAGGCCTCAAGGCCAAAGGGAATGATCACCGATCGGGCCTCTTGGTAAGACGGATATTCCGAAGGCTCCAGATCCAAAAACCCCTCAGAACGCACGTCAAAAGGAAGATTACTCATGATGATGGCCCTCGTGTTGCTTGCTGCCTTTTTCTGGCACGGTTAAAGATTCTGGGGTTACATTCACCCCGAGAGGGGCAAAAAAGTCCTTATCCCCTATGCGGGTTTGCACAAAAAGTTTTAGGAAACCGGCTTTTTTAGGCTCCAGATGAAAGGACAGCGTGGGGCCGCCCCGCTCTTGGGGTGTTTTAGGCTCAGGGCCCATGGGGTGAATGTGGGCAATGGTGCGCAGATCCTCAGAAAATCCCACAACATGGGCAAACGCCCCCATGACAGGCTGCAGGGCCGTGACGGGTTTTCCTGCCTGATCCGTCACATTCACCGTTGCCATCGCGCCCTGCCCCACCACCAAAGGATCCTTAATGTTCAAACGAAAGGTATAGCCCCCCACGGTGCTTTCTTGGGATACCATCTTCACAGGGGGCGCTGTTTTTTCAGGATCCCCCAAATCCACCACCAAAAACGTTTGCGCTCCCGTTGCCTTGGGCGTGATATCCACCCAAAGACGATAGGCTTTTTTTTGGGGCACAAAAGAAAACTGATACTCCCCTGCAACCTTTGTTGCTGTGGGGTGGACATGGTGATAATCCGTTAATGTGGAATCCACGACCAGAAGGTGAATTTTGCGCGTGTGCACTTCTTTTAGTTGATTAAGATCGACACCTTGATCATTGTTTGTTAAACGCAAAACAAATGTTTGTTTATGCCCGACTTGATGGATGGACGCAGGCGTCACTTGGGCCGTCAAAGCCACAGGCGTTAACGATTGCGCCCCAACGGGCGGCACCCAAGAAAGGGCCAAAACCACAATAAAAAAAGCCAATCGCCCCATAAACACGTCCCCTGTTTACATACCAAGGCGTTTTAAAAGATGCTCAAGATCCTTTACCGTCGTATAGCGAATGGTCAGACGGCCTCCCGATCCTTTGGGGCGCAAGGTCACGGGCAATCCCAAAGCGGTAATCAGGTCCTTTTCCAATTTCTGGATCACCTGACCATCCACGGCAACATCTTGGGGCTTAACCTCGCTGAGAGTCCCCTCACCCATCGGTATATTGCTGTTTAAGGCCTGCAGCAAAGGCGGCGTTTTGCCCTGTTTATGCAGGCGCACCATCTCCTCGACTTGGCGGGCGCTCAGCTGTTCCCGCACGATCAAATCGGCGAACATCTCTGCCTCGGGCAATCCGATTAAACTGCGGGCTTGTCCTGCGGTCAATTCCCCCTCGTCAATTAAGGCTTGCACGCGGGGGGGTAGATTGAGCAGCCGCAGGGTGTTGGTCACGGCAATGGTGCTGATGCCCACCTTTTGCGCCACATCCCCGTGGGTATAACCCGCCTGATCCAAAAGACGTTTGTAAGCATGGGCCGTTTCGATGGCGGACAGATCATCCCGCTGCAGGTTTTCAATGATGGCGCATTCTAAGGCATCCTGATCGGACAATTCCCGAATGATACAGGGAATTTCTGTCAGCTCGGCCCTGCCGGCGGCACGCCAGCGACGCTCTCCGATCACAATTTCATAATGTCCCCCTGCGGGGCGCACCACGATGGGCTGCAAAACACCTTTTTCCTTAATGGATTCCGTCAATTCTGATAATTTTGTCTCAGAAAAAAACGTGCGGGGCTGCAAGGGGCTCTGGCGAATGCTGGCCAGCGGCAGGGTTTGAACGTCTCTGGTCCCCTCCATAGGGTTTTCCGCAAACAGGGCCGAGAGGCCTTTGCCCAAGGCCTTTTTTTTAGGGGGTGTCGTTGACGTCATAGCTTAGGGTCGCGATTGGGTCTCTACCAATCCTTTTAACAGGTTTTTCTCGCGCCGTAAAAACTCTTTTGCCATCATAATGTATGCTTTTGATCCAACGCAGCGGGTATCATACAAAATCACCGGCTTCCCATGGGACGGGGCCTCGGAAATTTTAACATTGCGGGGGATCATGGTGTCAAAAACAATATCTTTGAAATAGGTTTTTACCTCATCTTCCACCTGACGCGAAAGGTTGTTGCGGCGATCGTACATGGTCAGCACGATCCCAAACAGGTTCAAATTGGGATTAAAGGTCTGCCGGACCCGCTCCACCGTGCGCACCAGATAGCTTAAGCCCTCCAGCGCATAAAACTCTGCCTGCAAAGGCACCAAAATGCGCCCCGCCGCCACAAAGGCATTGATGGTCAGCAAACTCAGCGCCGGCGGACAATCAATCATGATATAGTCATAATACGGAATAAACTGCTGCAACCCCTGAATCAGGCGATATTCCCGATCCGCCATATCCTGCAATTCAATATCAGCGCCCGATAAAGACGGGGAAGCAGGCAACACATCGATGTTGGGCACGCTAGAGGCCACGGCAATGTGACGATCCCAGCTATCCTCAACCAACAAAGAATACGTCCCCTGCTTGCGAATACGATGACCGATCCCCAGCCCCGTGCTGGCGTTGCCTTGGGGGTCCATATCCACAACCAGAACGCGTTTTTTAATGGCCGCCAAAGCGGTGGCCAGATTGATGGTGGTGGTGGTTTTGCCCACACCGCCTTTTTGATTGGCCAAGGCCAAAATTTTAAAATGACTCGGGGGGCGAGCAGACAGGGTCAATGGCTCGGGTATAAAACGAACATCGCGGGTTATTGTTTCTGTTTCCACGCTTGGACCACCAAAACCTTTGACTCTTTAAACGATTGCTCCGCATGATGAAAGGACCAGCC
>JBILTX010000014.1:0-26058 GCA_044371315.1 Alphaproteobacteria bacterium
CGGAAAAACCGTGATGATGCAATCCATCGCCCATTCCATCACGGCGAATCATCCTGAGGTTTACCTGATCGTGCTGCTGATTGACGAGCGGCCCGAGGAAGTCACCGACATGCTGCGCTCTGTCAAGGGGGAAGTCATCAGCTCCACCTTTGACGAACCCGCCACCCGCCATGTTCAGGTCACGGAAATGGTCCTAGAAAAAGCCAAACGTCTGGTGGAAAGCAAACGCGATGTGGTGATTTTGCTGGATTCCATCACCCGTCTGGCCCGTGCGTATAACACGGTGGTGCCCTCTTCGGGAAAGGTCTTAACCGGCGGTGTGGATGCCAACGCGCTGCAACGGCCCAAGCGTTTCTTTGGGGCCGCCCGAAATGTTGAGGAAGGCGGGTCCCTGACCATCATCGCCACCGCGCTGGTGGATACCGGATCCCGTATGGACGAGGTGATTTTCGAGGAATTCAAAGGCACCGGCAACAGCGAGCTGATTCTGGACCGGAAACTCTCCGACAAACGCACATTCCCCGCCATCGACATCACCAAATCCGGCACACGGAAAGAAGAATTGCTGGTGGACAAAACCACCCTGTCCAAAATGTGGGTGCTGCGCCGCCTGCTGATGCAAATGGGCCCGTCCGAGGCCATGGACTTTATTCTGGACAAAATCAAACATTCCAAAAACAACGCCGATTTCTTTGATGCGATGAATTCGTAGGAAGGTAGGGAGTGGTGAGTAGGGAGTAGGGAGTCAAAATCTCTCCCCCACAAGCGGGAGGGGGAATTAAGGCTTTCTCGACGCACCACTCCCTACTCACCACTCCCTACTCACCACTCCCCACTCCGGCCCGATGTGGATGAGGATCTGAGCATTCAAGGCCTGCTTCAGGGCATTAAGGCCCCTGGGGCGATAAACCCTTTGTAACCCCCTGTCAGCTGTAAAAATGTCGCTTGTGTCTTCCTCTGCCCCACGGCGCAGGCCCTGCTGTACGGTATCCTGCAACTGCAGAAAAAAATCCAGCGCACGTCGGTGTTTGACAGGGAACAACGGGCGAGGGATTGAAAAAAATCCTTGGGGTTGCGCACGGAAACCTTGCCAAATGGGGGGAATTGTATTAGTGTTGTGGGAGTTTTTAGGTACATTTGGCGGGGGTTATGTCTGGTAAAGAAAGGAAAAGGGATAAGGTAAGAAAAAATATAGAAAAACTAAATAATAAGTTAAAAAAAATTAAAAAAAAGGTTACTGATCTTCCAAAAGAGGTGAGGTTAGGATTACAAGCAGCTTTACAAGACGTTTCAGGACAATCTCTTTGTATAGGGAGTGGACTCCCACATACAAAACCGAATCGCGAAAATATCGTTTTTCAAAGGATAACCGCTATTGTTGTGGAGGTAGGCGATCAAAATCCTTCTTTTCAAGGATTCTCTGCCCATCCATGGGACCCTAAAAAACCAAAGAAAGGGACCCTAGCAGATCAAATCAGGCAGCTTGATTTTCCTGAAGTGTATAATTTAATCCGCAGAATTCACAGAGAATTAAATCAAGAAAAAAGTTTTGACGAGGACCCAAACCCTGAGGCTATTCAGGCAATTAAAGCATTAATGCAAAATCTGACAAAAATAGAAGATGACAAAATTATTGGGATATCAACTGATGATGAAGTCAATCGCTTTATTCATTCTTGTTTTGAAGAACCAAAAAACATTCGTAATGGCGAACAGGGTACGATTGAATATAAATCTTTAGAACATCAACATTATGTTTTTGTTGTTGCAAATGTACAAAGAACATTGGGTGAATTACATTTATCCTCGTGGAGTAATGGCCACAGTTCCACTCAGGTTAATGGATAACCCCCCCTGCTTACCCCCTAAAAATAATCCCGAAACCACGCCATGGTGCGGCGGCGCCAGGTGGGAAGGCCGTGATACAGATGCCATGCGGGGGCCAGATCGCCTGCGCCCATGGTTTGGGAAAACGACAACAGCCCCAAAACACTGGCAAAGGAGGGGGCGTGAAAGCTGGACGGCAGCTGGGGCAGTTTTCGCGGCACGCACAGGCGGATTTTGTGTTTTTTCAGCATGTCGGCCCCCAGCTCGGCCACCCCGGGCAGTTCGCTGCTGCCACCGGCTAGGGCCATGTATTGGACCTTGGCCAGACTGGGGCTGTGCAGGTTGACGCGTTCAAAAATTTCCTCAACACGGGCCTGAATCATATGGGTCAAATCGGGTTTGGGCACGCGCATTTTGCTCAGGGTGTTGTATTGGGGCAGGGGGGTAATGTCGATATATTCCCGCCGGTCAATGGCATGTTGAAACCCCCGACCGTACAGGGTTTTGATGCGCTCGGCTTCATTGCGGGAGACCCCCAAACCCACGGCGATGTCGCGGGTGATGTGCTCTCCGCCCAGCGGCAGAACGCCGGCATCCACAATCTGACCTTCGCGGAAACAGATGTAACCGCTGCTTTCGCTGCCCATGTCTAAAAAGAATGTGCCGGCGTCCTTTTCCTCTTCTGACAGGCAACTCAGGGCCGCCGCTAAGGGGCTGAACACAAAGGTATAATGATGCAAATGGCATTTTTTCAGCATGATCTGAACGTTATCAATCACAGCCTTTCGCATATCCACACACAGGGAGGTCATGGCCAAATCCTCGGCCATCATGCCCTCAACCGATCCCTGATGGGGTTTGCCGTCCAGCAGATAGCTGGTTTTCAAACAATGCATCCGGTAATCATTGGCCTGTAATCCGGCGGTAAAGGTCGCCTGATCCAGATGTTGCAAATGATGGTCCGACAGGGGTTTTTTTCCCGTTGGCAAACGGCCCTGATTCCACGAAACGCGGGTTTGTACGGGGCACAGCCCCACGGTGGCGTGTTTGATGCGCACGCCGGCTTCTTTTTCGGCCTTGCTCAGGACCTGTGTCACCACCGAGGCGCAGGCATCCAAATGGGTGATCATGCCGTATTTCATGCCCTGCGATTCCATGGTCGCGCTGCCAATAATCACAGGATCGGCGTCCGGACTGGCCACAGCAATCAAACAGCAGGTGCGGCTGTTGCCCAGATCAATGGCGGCCAAGAGGGTCTCTTTTCCTGTCATATCATCCCATGATGTCCTTTTTGATCTACGGATCCACAACAATTTGACTAGGCAGGCGCAAATCAATTTTTTTCACGCCCCGCTCGATCAAATTATCATTTTGCAAATACGTGTCCAGCTGATTCAGGGCCGCATCCCAGTTTTTTTCCGGCAACAGAATGTGGGTTTGATTGCGCAGCAGCAAATCCCAGCGCCGCCCCCCCACAAAATCCGCCACACTGACGTTTTGTTTTAAATAGTGCCGCTGCCCCAGCAAAGACAGCAAATCCTTCAGATGATCTTCAGCCCCCGATCCCCGAATGCGCAGCAGGTAATTATGGCTGGCGGGGTCTTTGGGGGCGATGGTTTTTCCCTGATTGTCAATCAAGTTGGCCGTTCCCTGCGGCGTGATCCATACCGCGGCGGGTTTTTTTTCCCGCACAAACACATACAAACGATCGGGAAAAATTCTGTAAATTTCAACACCCTCGATCCAGGGCAGGGCCATCATGCGCATCATGGCGCTTTGGGGGCTAAAGGAAAAAAGGGAGTCCCCCTCTTTAACATCCAGCTGATCCCGCAAGTCTTTTTCCTTTGTATAATAAGCCCCATAAAGGTTCAGATGGTTTAAAGCCAGCCCGCTGCGTTGTCCCCATGCCGTGACCGCATCAAAGGCATAAACAGACAGGGGGGCGGTTAACAGCCAATTCACAGCCAAAACCACAAAAAGCAAGGTCAGAATCCAAAAAGAACGATACAGCCGTCTGGACCAAACCCAAAAGCCCCCCCGTCGTTTTCCATGCCGGCTTCTTTTTCGGGCGAGGGAAGGCATATCCAAAAACAATTACGGCAATGTCACAACATCAATCACTTGATCCTCTGCCGGCGGGGCAGGGGTCTGGTCTTTGTGCTTTGATTTTGATGATAAAAAACGATCCTCTAGCACAGCCACCACCATCAGGCCACACCCAATCACCAAAACCGCCACCACCAAAAACAACACAACAGACGCAAAAAGGTTCAGCAGGCTAAACAACAGCATCCCCAAAAGGATCAAAACCGGGGATAACACCGCAAGCAGGCCCACGCGAAATAGCAAAGCCCTATGATCAGAAACCCAAACAGAAAGACGTTGAAAGAGGGGAGAGGAAGACACAGGCGACATTTTTGATTTTTTGTAATGTGTCCCCACCATGCACCATGCCCATGGGGGGTGTCAAGGGATCAGGTGACAATCGAATCAATGTTTTTGGATTAAACCAACAACCCATTGAAGAATTTTGCCCACAATCCCGTCAAATGGTTACCTCGCATCAGGGTCATTGCGATGGCAACAAAGCCATCCAGAACAACTGAAACGACGGGAAACCCTGAATTGCTTTGTGGCGTTGTGCCTGGCAATGACGAAAAATTCAGATTTTTACAGGTGCCCAAATAAAAAAGCCCTGCGGAGAAAATCTCCGCAGGGCCCCCAAGAAACCGAAAAGAGAAAACTACTCTTTAGGGGCAGCAGGCTGTTCGCCAGCAGGGGTTTCTGTGGTGGTTGTTGTTGTGGTGGTGGTTTCTTCTTTTTTCACTTCTTTGGCAGCGTCTTCAGCAGCGTTAGCAGCGGAAACAGCGAAAAGAGACAGAATAGCAGACAGTAAGATACTTGTTTTCATTTAAAGAACCTCATTTAAGGCAGTTTGAAAAAAAGTGTGATTTGATTCGCACCTTGAATTTAGTCATACCCCATCCACACAGAAATGCAAGAGGATTTTTTTAAAGCAGAGAATTTTGGTTGTTGTTGTTTTGATTGGTGATTTTTTTAATCTAACATATTGTTTTTCAATGGATTTAAAAAATAAAAAAAGGGCCTTTGTTTGGGCTTTGTGTTGCTGGTTGGTGTTTTCCATGGGGGCGTTTGAAAAAAAAGTTTTGTGAAAAGGTACTACCTGGGCAGACAATGGGATGCAGATGATCTCTGAAATGTGCGGGCGTGTTATGCCTTTTCCATCAGGGATCGGAAAGTGTCCAAGCGGGCCTCAAAAAATTCTTTTTTTTCAAAGATCGTACGGGTTTTTAAATAATCACAATAATCCACGGGGATGAGGGGATTTTTTAGCCATATCCCCTGAACAGCCTCCAGCATTTCTTGGGTATCGGCGATGCTTTGCCATAAATCTTGGGGGTTAGGATCGCCCTCTTTGACGGAGGCCTTTCCGGAAAACAAATCCGTTAGACGGATTAAAAGCCAGCGATAAAGCGTCATCAAAGCCAAACCATCGGCGGTTTCCAACGCCTCAACACATGTCTGATGTAACAGGATTTCGCTGGGCTGCCACGCGATTAAAAAGGCTTTGGGATTGTCTTTTAACGTTTGGATCACCTGCGCTTGTAAAGCCTGTAAAACGTTTTCCGGCCAGAATGACAGGGTTGTATCGGCATGTTTTTGCTCAGACTGTTGACGATAAAGATGATAACAAGCCAAATATCCCGTTGCCTGAGCGTATTCTTCTAAATCTTCAACAAGGTGTTGTTCAAACAAACACCGCGTCAACGCCACCAACGTCACCAAATCGGGGACAGCGGGAACAGAAAGGGGTTTATGCTTTAGGTGATCTTCTAAAACTTTGGCCTCTGCACACAAACGCACAATGGATAGGGGTTTGAGGAAATGGATTTTGTGCTGGACTTTGTCCTCGAAGGCCTCATCTGAAATCATAGGTCCAGGCAAAGCCCGCACGCAAAAATCCCACAACTTAGACAACGAGGCCTGAGCCATAAAACCATCCCACAACGATTGGTTATAGTGTTAGGAATATATCCGATTTGCCTTCTCAAGGCAAATCAGAACTGCCCGCAAACATTGGGATTGTTTTGTGATGTCTAAAAATTTCATGGATTTTGAAAATTCGATGGCCGTTTCTTCCCGTTGATACAAAGCGGAGAGGATTTCTTCATATTTCAGACGGATCATGTTGTGAAGCGAGGCCTCGGTTTCCGGATGGGTTTCTTGACAAGAAACATTCATCACACAGGCCAGACGCAGCAATTCCACATAATGAATATGAAACAGGGACGAACGAATGGCCCGTGTTTCATGAATGTTATGGGGGTCCCAGCCGGCAATCATGCCGTAAGGATCATCACAAAAATCATGATAATACAAATCCCATAGGGCCTGATAAACCTCTGAAAAAACTTGTTTTAATGGATCATCTTGGCACGTAAAGGCCGATAAACGATTATACAGATCCTCCAGCGAAAGATCGGCATAGCTCGCAAAGTGTTCATAACCGTAATGATGGGATAATACGGAATACAAAGACTTTAGGGCCATCAGATCCCTTTTATGCGCCCCCTCAGACGATCCCCGCAGGGCATCACTAATCTGAAACAAATACGCCAAAAGCTCCAGAGGGCTTTTGTCAGACAGAGTGTCGGAAAACTCTGGAGAGGATGAAACGGGCGAAGATTCATCGAAAAAAGGTAAAGTCATAAAAATCCCGCAAAATCAGTGACTCTACGGATTGTGACATAGAAGGGTAAACATAGCGTTTAGGGGGAGGACGTCTGCCCCCTAAATCTTCTTCGTCGCCTTGGCTGTTTTTTTGATATACAGCTGCTGCAGGATGGACAGCAGGTTGCTCCATGTCCAGTAAATCGACAATCCCGCCGGCAGGGGGGCCGCGATAAAGACCATCATGATGGGCATGGTGTTCATTAAAATCACCTGTGTTTTGTCCGTGGGTTTGGGGTTAAACAGTTGGCTGATATACATACTGATGCCCATGAAAATGGGCCAAACACCGATATGCAAGAAAGACGGTAAATCTATGGGCAAATGGCCAAAGGCATTGAGGATATAGGCCGTATCCGGTGCCGAAAGGTCCGGAATCCATCCCCAAAACGGGGCGTGACGCATATCGAGCGAAATCACCAGAATTTTATACATGGCCAAAAATACAGGCAGCTGCAGCAACATGGGCAAGCAGCCAGAGGCAGGATTGACCTTGTTTTCCTTATACAGTTTCATGACCTCTTGGCTGAGTTGCAGGCGTTCCTCGGTGGCGGTGCCGCTATAGCGGGCCTTGAGCTCGTCAACGCGGGGCTGCAGGTCCTTCATTTTGTTCATGGATTGATAGGATTTGTTGGCCAGCGGGAACATGAGTAACCGCACAATCACCGTCAACAGCAAAATCGCCGCCCCCATGGTGCCCGTTTGCTGGTACAGCCAGTGCAACAGTTGAAACAACGGCTTTGTGATAAAATAAAAGGTGCCGTAATCAATAACGCGATCAAACAGGGGGATGTTTAGTTTTTTTTGGGTTTCCGCCAAAACCGCCGCATCCTTGGGCCCCACAAAAATGTGGGTGGTAAAGCTTTGGGTGCGTCCCGACAGCAACGGGGGCATTTTGGCCACATAATCAATCTGGTGACGCAGGCCCGTGGCCTCTGTCTGGCGGCGCAGGCGGAACTGCGCCTGCCCCTCGGGGATCAATCCGGTAAACCAGTAATGTTGGGCCAGCCCCAACCATCCTGTGCTGTCGGGATTAGAGAAAAACCCTTCGGTCATGTCTTCCAGATCGGAATCGTCTTTTGTCACCAAGGTCCCATCAAAAACCCCGACGGCCCCTGTGGTGATCAGATGGTCGGTGTGATCGGACAGGGGTCCTTGACGCGACAACAGGCCAAAGGGCGCAATGGTGAGGGTTTTGGGGGAAATGTTATGCACCGACTGGCGCACGGTCAGCAGGTGATCCTGAAGGGTCAGGGTCGCCATAAACACCAAACCATCGGGGCTGGTCCATGTAAACTGCCCTGGTTTTTTGGGATCCGCGGTCCACAGGGCATCGCGGGGGGGTGCCCCCTCTCCCAGCCAGCCCAAACGCAAAAAGGTATCCGGTTTGCCTGTATGCGGGGGGGTTAACAGGCGAACAGGCTCTTTCCCGTCCAGCGTTTGCACATACCCCTTTAACATCATATCATCCAACAACAGGCCAGATAGGGACAGAGAGCCCTTTAATCCGGTGGTTTCTATGGGAAAACGGGGGCTTTCGGATAGAACCTCTGCCAAGGGACGAACCGCGGCCGCAGCATGGGCCAGAGGGTCCAGCCCCACGCTCTGGCTAGGGGGTACAGTTACAGACTGCGCGGCCAGTTCATCCTTGGTCGGTGCCAACATGGGGGCCACATACCCATAATAGATCAGCAGAAACACCATGGACAGAATCACCGCCGTGGTGATGTTGCGTGTATCGTCGTGCATAATGGCAAAGCCCCTGTGGATCGGTATAACCAGAACGTCATACCACGGCGGATTCGTTTTTAGCAACATCCGACTTGCCTGATCCCAAAGGCGTGGTATAGTGCCCCCTATGATTTCAGAATACGTGCCCATTTTGCTGTTTTTGGCCATTGCCGTGGGGTTGGCGGCGGTGATGGTTGTGGCGTCGTGGATTGTGGGCCGTCACCGGCCGGACAATGAAAAGGTATCCCAATATGAATGTGGGTTTGAACCGTTTGAAAGCGCCCGCGTGACCTTTGATGTTCGGTTTTATCTGGTGGCCATTTTGTTTATTATTTTTGATTTAGAGGTCGCCTTTTTGTTCCCTTGGTCCGTTGTGCTCACGGATTTGGGATGGACGGGGTTTATTTCTATGATGGTTTTTTTGACCATTCTGACCGTTGGTTTTCTGTATGAATGGAAAAAAGGAGCGTTGGAATGGGAATAACCCCCCTGCAGGACGACACCCCCCCATATGATTACGATACCCTGATTCGTCAGGCGGCGGACGAGGTCAACACCCATGGTTATGTTCTAACCTCTGTGGATAAACTGGTGCGGTGGGCGCGGTCGGGGTCTTTGTGGCCCATGACGTTTGGTTTGGCCTGCTGCGCGGTGGAGATGATGCACACCGCCGCATCCCGTTATGATTTGGACCGTTTTGGCACCGTATTTCGGCCATCGCCCCGCCAGTCGGATGTGATGATTGTGGCGGGAACCTTAACCAACAAAATGGCCCCCGCCCTGCGCAAGGTTTACGATCAAATGCCCGAGCCCCGCTGGGTCATTTCCATGGGATCCTGCGCCAATGGCGGCGGGTATTACCATTATTCCTATTCCGTGGTGCGCGGATGTGATCGCATCGTGCCCGTGGACATCTACGTCCCCGGATGCCCCCCCACGGCGGAGGCCCTGCTGTACGGCATCCTGCAACTGCAGAAAAAAATCCAGCGCACGTCGGTGTTTGTGAGGTAGGGGGAGAGGAGAAAAGCTGACGGCTCTGGAAACACCATCCCATCAATAATGATACCGACATTGGGCGATGCACAAACACCCATCCTCAACAGCATAAACCAAGCGATGTTCCCGATTGATGCGCCGTGACCAAAATCCTGTCCAGTTATGTTTTAAGGGTTCGGGGTCTCCGATGCCTTCAAAAGGGTGACGCTGGGTGTCTTTCAGCAAAAGATTAATTCGCTTGAGAACAGATTTGTCTGCGCTCTGCCAGTACAGATAATCTTCCCAAGCTTGGGGCGACCACTGCAAAATCATTGATCATCGGGCAGCGGACGCACAAAGCCCTTTCCCGCCTGCAAGGCCTCGATGCTTTGGTTAAGACGCTGGGCGTTGCGGGGGCTGGCCATCAAATAGGCGGTCTCTTCTATGGAGCGAAAATCTGACCATGACATTAAAACCGCCGGTTCTCCAGCATCGCGGGTAATGATCAGAGGACTATGATCATCACGCAGCCGATCGAGCAACGTGGATAAATTCTGGGCAAAAGTCGCCTGATTCACAGTTTGCATTGGGGTTACCCGCATTATCAGCCTGTTTATCCTACGCGATATATCCAAAAATGTCAAATGATTCTGAAAATCAGGATTTTGATTTCCGCCCCAACGTCCACCTTGCCCCGCGGGGTAAGCTCTGGACGGGTGACAGGAATCGCCCTCTCCCCTTTGGGGGGGGCGCGGTTAGCGCGATCAAAGCAAGTATTTATCGGCATCTTCCAAGAGAATTATGGGACGGTTTTGAGCCTCAGGAAGTTCAAAATGCCAAAATTTATCTGGATTGATGACCAGTCCTGCCCTCTCTGCACATTCACGAAGTAGGTCAATTTCCTTTTTATGGTTATTAATTTCATCTTTTAAAGCCTTAGGTAAATCAGACAACTGTCTTTGGGGCCCAGCAGAGAAGAATGCGTTAATAATGTCCTTAATAGGGAATAAAGGAATTCCGTTTTTTGCCAAGCAGAGGGCCACGGCTGCACCGGTACAGTGCGTAGAGGTTTGTCCAACAGAGGGATCTTTCTCATGGAGCTTTTCCTGTACCTCAACTGCTCGATGGGCAGCCACAACAAGAATCTGTAGTGCTTCATCGCGCTCTCGCAAAGAGGCCAGTGTTGCCTCAAGCGCCACTTTCATGGCTGGTAAAACCAAAAGAGGCGGGTTAGGTTTATAGATGGGAGGACCTGCCCAGCTCTCTTTATCATAAAGTTCGGAGTATCTGATTCCTTCGTTTGTCAGTTCCTCTAGTGCAGGATTTTTATCAGAATGGACGATGACCAAAGGTGAATCAGAGGAAGAATCGGACATCATCGTTATTTAAAATTCAAAACCACATAATAAAACCATAATAACCCCACTATGGTTTTTGTAAAGCGTTATGTTGTTCCTGTATGAAAATCAGGGTTTTGATTTCCGCCCCCAACGTCCACCTTGCCCCGCGGGGTAAGCTCTGATAAGGTTACGCCTCTTTTCTGGATACAAGGATACAAACCACCATGACCTTTGAGAGCAAACGTCCCGTCACGCGCCAGCAAGCGGAATCCGCTGTGCGCACCCTGTTGCAATGGGCGGGGGATAATCCGGATCGCGAGGGTTTGATCGACACCCCCGATCGCGTTGTGCGGGCGTACGAGGAATTTTTTGCGGGCTATGACGACAACCCCACCACCATTTTGCAATCGGCGTCCTTTCACGCCGAAGGCTACGGCGATATGGTGATTTTGCGGAACATCCGCTTTGAATCCCACTGTGAACATCACATCAGCCCGATTTTGGGGAAAATTCATCTGGCCTATATCCCCCATCACCGTGTGGTGGGCATCAGCAAGCTGGCGCGGGTGTGTGACGTGTTTGCCAAACGCCTGCAAATCCAAGAGGCCATGACCAACGGCATTGCCCATGCCATCGACCAGGCCCTCAGCCCCGTCGGCGTGGCCGTTTATATCGAGGGCGCCCATCAGTGCATGACCACACGGGGCATTCATAAAATCAACATGGACATGGTGACGCGCTGTTTTCTGGGCGCTTTTGCCAAGGATTCGGATTTGCGCCGCGAATTTATGGATATTGTTCTCTCATCCCGTCAATAAAGGAATGTTGCGATGAAAATGCGGGTTGCGGTTGTGGGGGCCACGGGGAACGTGGGCCGTGAAATGCTCAAAACGCTGGCCGAGCGTCGTTTTCCCGTTTCAGCGGTTCATGCGTTGGCGTCCAAGCGATCCGCCGGCAAGCAGGTTTCCTTTGGCGAACACGATGTTTTAACGGTTCAGGATCTGGAAACCTTTGATTTTTCCCAGTGTGATATCGGGCTGTTTTCCCCAGGCGGCAAGGTCTCTGCCCAGTACGCGCCAAAGGCGGCGGCGGCGGGCTGTGTGGTCATTGACAACACGTCCCATTTTCGCATGGACCCCGATGTGCCGCTGGTGGTGCCCGAGGTCAACCCAGAGGCCCTGAAAGATTACAAAAAAAAGAACATCATCGCCAACCCGAATTGCTCCACCATTCAGATGGTGGTGGCGTTAAAGCCCCTGCACGATCTGGCGACCATCAAACGGGTGGTGGTGTCCACCTATCAATCCGTTTCGGGGGCGGGCCGTCCGGCCATGGATGCCCTGTTTTCCCAGACGCGCCATGTTTTAACCAATCAACCTATTGAGGTTGAACCGTTTTTCAAACGTATTGCCTTTAACGTCATTCCCCAAATTGATGTGTTTATGGACGATGGCTTTACCAAAGAGGAATGGAAAATGCGCGTGGAAACCCAGAAAATTCTGGATCCCAACATTCAGGTTGTGGCCACCTGTGTCCGCGTGCCCGTTTTTGTGGGCCATGCAGAGGCCGTATCGGTGGAATTTGAACGCCCATTGGACCCAGACGCCGCCCGCCGCGCCCTGAAAAACGCCCCAGGGGTTTTGGTGGTGGATGCGCTGGACCCCGAAGATGGCTTCATCACCCCCATCGACTGCGCGGGGGAAGATGCGGTTTATGTCTCCCGCATCCGCCGTGACCCCTCCATCCCCAACGGCCTGATGCTGTGGATTGTCGCCGACAACGTCCGCAAAGGCGCCGCCCTAAACAGCGTGCAAATTGCGGAGGCCCTGTTGCCGATGTTGGGGGACAGGTAACAGGTAACAGGTGACAGGAAGAACGGGGGAAACACAGTGTTTTCTCTATCCCTACCGGCACTAGATGAGCATTCTGGGGGATGAAAAAATAATCTTGAACATTTCATAAAATCGTGAGAGTGTATTCATATTATTTTTTAGGGGAAATTTAGATATGCCTGAGGAAAAAATCCATAGATTATCACTAGAAACCCGACAACGATGTCAACAGATCATTCAACAAAATTCTTGGGTTTATATTGCAAGGATCCCTATTGCTAAGGCCCTTGGTGATGGTCAATTTGAATATCTAGGTCCCCTTGCAGACAAAAACAATTCCTCAACGCTATCGACACTGAGAAACATTCTTCATGAACTTGGGATCATCCGATCCAGAGACGACGATATAACAGAATACCTTTATAACAGTTCACAGCAGCATAATGTGTCCCCCCCCCCCGCAGAATTAGTTGTTATTTCTAGGATTCAAAAAGAATCGGCCAGATTCTGTTTTTGTGAGGACGATGCTACGGCCATCAAGGATGCCCTAAAAAAAATAGGGTTGGCGCAAAGACGCCTTGTGCATCCAAGAATGCATAACCATGTGGAGAATTCTCTTAACAAACAACCAGTCCCTTTGCTGGACTTTATCCAAATTTTAAAGGCACTTATCAAGAAAAACATTGTTACCCTTAACAAGGGACAAACAATAGAATCGTTATTAAAGCTTCCCCATGTTGACGAAAACAATCCTTTAAGGCTTTCTAAAGATGATATTCATTTCAGAAAACGCTGGATATTCCTTTCTGAAAAAATCATAGAAACCATCCACGCTCTCCTTTTGAAAAAGAAGGTAGATTTACAAACCCTTGTTGATCCTAAATCAAAGATATCCGAAAAAACTTTAAGATCTTTTTTAAGAGGTGCAAGCATCCAAAGACATTCTTTCTTAGAAATTTTAAACCTCTTAGCGGATCATGGCGTTCTTGAGACACCCAAAACAGGCTTTGATCAATTCCTTTCAAATGCTAGGAACGAGACTTCCAACCCTACTGTTAGTAACACAGCAACCGCTTGCGCCAGCGCAGGACCAAACAGCAATCCCCAAGCAGCAACCCTAGCAGCAGCCCTTGAGGCCCAAGGACGAAGTGCCGGCTCCTAACCCCTGTCACCTGTCACCTGATCTCCCCCGCCCGCCGATACGCCGCCTGAACCGTGGCGTTCAGCAGGGGGAACAGGCCACTGTCGGGGTTCATCAGGATGGACAGGCCGGCCTCGGTCGTGCCGCCTTTGCTGGTGACGGCCTGACGCAGGGCGGCGGCGGATTGGGGGCTTGCGTCTTTCAGGTTCAAGCTGCCCCGCATCAGCGTTTGGGCCATGGCGGGGGCCAAGTCTGGGGACAGGCCCAGAGACAGCGCAGCCTGCTCCAACCCCTCAAGAAACGCATAAATATAGGCCGGACCACTGCCCGAAAACGCCGTGATGCGATCCAAATCATCTTCGCTATCCACAGGAACAGGCAGGCCCAAGGGGCCCAGAATATGCTGAACAAAGGCTTGTGTCTGATCATCGCAAACGGTGGGGGTGTAATACCCAATAATTCCCGATCCCACAGCCACGGGGGTGTTGGGCATCAAACGGATCACGGGGCGGCCCAGCCCCTGCTGCAAACGCGCACACGAAAACCCCGCCGCGATGGACACCACCAAACGGGCGTTGGACGTTATGCCTTTCCAATGGGGCAACAGATCCCCCAAAATCTGGGGCTTGACGGCAAACATGACCACATAGGGCTGGGGCAGGGGGGGCAAATCTTCGGGATGGGCGCAGGGGATTGTGTTGCCCCCCAACCCCTCGGTCTGGTGGGGATCCACGGTATAAATTGTGTGAAAGGGACACGCCTCCCGCTGCCATCCGGCCACCATGGCGCGGGCCATCTGCCCTGCCCCAACCACAACCAGAGCGTGTTTTTTAGGCAATAATGGTGTTGAAACAGACAAAACAATAAACCTCAAGTTGTATTTATGGAATTTTAACCAAAAAAGACCATACTCACGAAAGTCAACAAAAATACAGAAATTTCTTTATGGCACTCTATCAAATCCTTTTGGCCGAAGATTACCCATTAAACCAAAAACTGGTGGCCACCATTTTGCAAATGATGGGGTGTGAGGTTTTGTTGGCCAACAACGGCGAAGAGGCGCTCTTTTTGTTTCAAACCCACAAAAAAACCCTGAATGCCATTTTGATGGACATTAAAATGCCTGTTATGGATGGGATTCAGGCCACACAAAAAATCAGGTCCTCAAAATACGGGGCCCATATCCCCATCATTGCCTTAACCGCCAACGCGGTAGAGGGGGACAGGGAACATTGCCTCGATGCCGGCATGACCGACTATTTGACCAAACCCATCGGGCGGACAGCGTTGGAATCGGTTTTGAAACAATACCTAACAACCCCCGAATCCCTGTCTGCTGAGGCCAGATAGGCCTATATTCTCTATAACGTGCGGATTTTATCCTCTCCAGGCAGCAAATGCGGGGGTTCACCGCGAAAGTTTTTCACATTGTTAAACACATCGCGGCACGTTGAAAATTGCCGGTCGCACCCCCGCGTGGCCACAAAGGTATCCCCCACAGCCACCGCAAAGGACGGCGCAAAGGCCAGCGTAAACTGACCCGAAGTATACGCCTTCACCACAAACTCGCGCCCCATATTCTGGCCCGATGTCCAGCGGATCAGGCCAAAATGATAATAATGATCACTTTTGGCATTGTTTGCCCCAAACCGCCGCCCATCGCTCACCGCTGTGACGGTGTGGGTGTTTTGGTGACCGAGCAGCGAAACCCCGCAGGCCCAGTCCCCCAAGCGCCGCGCCCGACACGTGGGACTGTACAGATCCAGATGTGCCTTTTTCAGCTTTTCGCTCAGGCCCCTTAATTCCGCCACAAAACGCCCGTTTTCAAAACTCACCGTGGCAATCACCGCGCGGCGCAGCCATAAAATGCGGGTATCACTCAGGCTGGTGGGCAAATCCTGATAATTCACCCGAAACACATCCACAAACGCCCCATCATAAACCCCCGACAGCAAATCCGAAGCATCCAACACATCATGATTCAACGCCCCCTGAATGTCCAAATTATCCGGCGTTAAATCCGCCGTGCTCTCCAGCGCGGAGCTCAGCAGGCTTTCCGTGGCTTGATAGACCACCCCATCCAAAACCAATGGCCGGTCCCAACTGGTAAACCCATAAACAACACCGTCCAAACGGGAAATTTTAAAACACGTGGCCAAAGTCGTCACACAGCCCTGTAAATGCTGCAAAAAAGATGGGGATATTGTTTTCATAAAAAATCCTTTTCAAAACAAAATTTTTTTTAATACGATCAAAGGGAAACAGAAAAAAACACACACGGGTTACCGCCATCGTCGTTCTTAAAAACAAGAGACAAAGAATAATTAAAAACTTTTTAATCGTTTTTGATAAAAACAGATTGACTTTTGCTTTCTTGCGGTGTATAAAATGTCTGTTTTGTTTTTTAAAAAAGTTTTAATAAAACCTAGATGACAAGCTTTTACACTCCCGACGACCTCTTGTCGATTTACCTTCCCTCCCTGTGTGTTATCTTTGCCGGTATGGCATCTTTGTTGGTTTGCTATCAGGATGTAACAACCTATCGCATCAGCAATCGGGTGGTCATCGCCATTGCTGTTTCTGCTTTTGGGGTGTGGCTCCCTCTGCTTTCTGCCTCTGAAATTTTGATCCAAGTGGGTATAGGGGCGATTTTCCTTATTCTTGGATTTATTGTCTTTCATTTTAAAATCATGGGGGCGGGGGATGGCAAACTGTTCGCGGCCTTAGGATTTTGGTGCCAACCCCAAAACATTATGATGTTTTTGCTGGTTATGGCCATCGCGGGTTTTGCCCTCTCTGTTGTGTATGCGGGGCTCCGTTACAGAAAAATCATGGCTTTAAAGGAAAATTCAGATTTAACCGATATGCTAACTCTCAAGATACCTTATGGTTTGGCCCTATCGGCGGGAGGTTTGTTTCTTTTTGCAAAGGCTTGGACTCAAACTCTCTAAGTGTCAGGGATTTTTAAAAGGATAGAAAATTATGCGTGTTCTTTATCTCGTCGTTGCTGCTGTTCTGGCTGGATTTTTAGCTTTGTTTATATCAACACAAACGAAACAAACATCCAACGTTACAGTTCAACAGCAGGCCTTCAATACACAAGAGATCATGGAAAGCCTTAAAGGCACGGAAATTTACACCCTGAAAAACAAAGTTTATGCTGGTGGGATTGTTTCAGAGACCATCGTCGAAATTAAAGAATGGCCAAAAAATGGCATTTTGCCCGATCACATCAAAAAAAACGAACTGCCCAGCTTTATTGGTGCCGCTTTTCTAACCCCCCAAGCGGCAGGAACCCCCTTACTGAAATCTAATTTGGTCACTGCACAAAGCCGAAGCAACTATTTTTCGGCCCTGATTCGTAAGGGCATGAAAGCCACCTCCATTGATATCAAACCCTCTGACGGCTACGTCCTTGGGGCCCTTCAGCCAGGGGATTACGTTGATATTGTTTTAAATCACAAAATGCCTATTGATATCACAAAAAACAAACAACAGCCCGTAGACATCGTGGAAACCCTGTTTAAAAACATCCGCATTCTGGCCATTGATGGTCAGTTTAATTTTGCCGCCAACCCTGAAACCGCGCAGCCCAACACGCCTCAACAACCTAAAATAGCCCGAAGCGTAACCCTAGAAGTCACAGAAAAAATTGCAGAAATCCTTGCCGTTGCCTCAAAAACAGGCGAAATTTCTGTGGTGGCCAATCCCCTTCAACTGTCTCTTTACAGCCAATATACGCCTGAGGAGCTTGAGAAAAAATCCGTCACTCCCCCCTATTTCATCGAAAGCGCATTGGATGGCGATTTCAAATCCCAAACCGTCACCACCGATGTCAGCCCCTTTATTGCCAGATTTAATCCCGATTTAACAAAAACAATCAAAACAGGAAAACCATCCAAAACAAATGATGTTGAGGATCAAAACCTGTTTATCATGCTCGGTTCATCCAAGGGCAAACAAGAAATCAAAAAAAATATCTCCGCCTCTGAAACCCAAAATGCCCAAGACCAAGAAGACCAAGAAAAGATTTTTATGATGCGCGGCTCTGACAAGGGAAAACAAGAGGGATCTAACAATATCTCTTCCCCTACTAACCCTTAAGCTTTGATCTTTTTATTGAAAGTTTATGTTATGATGATGAAAAAATATATCCCTTTGATGATTCTGACGCTCTTTTGTGCCCATGCACCCTTGGCCTCGGCCATGGAGGTCATGGCCGGAACAGGGAAATTCATTCCTCTAACGAAACCTGCCAAAGCCGTTTTCGTGGCCAACTCTGAAATTGTGGATGTTTCCGCAGAGTTCGCCAACATGCTGTATGTTTACGGCTTGAAACAGGGCTCAACCACCCTGCACGTCTTGGATGCGGATGGCAAAATTGCCTACACCGAAACCATCACCGTGTCCATGAACACCGCCGTGGTGATGGATGCCATCAAACAGGTTCTGCCCACCGCCAATATCAAAGCCGAATTTGTCGGTGGTCGTTTGGTCCTGAAAGGCATGGTCAAAAATGCCTCTGACGCCGAAGTGGCCATGCGCATCGCCCAAGGCTTCGCAGGCAGTGAATCATCTGGATCCACAGGATCTGATTCCGGCATCATCAACATGATGACCACCACCGCCGATAACCAGGTCATGCTGCGCGTGCGCGTGGCCGAGGTCAACCGCGACGTTTCCCAATCCTTTGGAGTCGATTGGAATCTTTACGCAACCGATGGAAATACATTCCGAACCGGTCTCTTCAGCCCCAGAGGGGCCCTAACAGAAGGGGCAGAGGGAAGCGATACTTTTCGCCCTGGAAGAGACTCCTACATTGTCGGCGGCCAAAGCCCCAACCCCTACCAAAGTTTTCTTTCCTACTTTGGTGACAACTTGGGTGTGGATGTCTTGCTTGAGGCCTTGGAAGACGAAGGTATGGCCACCGTCTTGGCCGAGCCTAACTTAACGGCCCTGTCCGGTGAAAGCGCTAGTTTCTTGGCAGGGGGTGAATTTCCTGTGGTCACCTCTGTCAATGACGGAGAAATCAACACCGAATACAAACAATTCGGTGTGCAACTTAATTTTACCCCCGTGGTTCTTTCTGAAAACCGCATCCGTTTGAATGTTAAGCCCGAGGTCAGCAACCTCAGTGATAACGGGGCTGTAATTATCGAGGGCATCACCATACCCGCTATTGAATCCAGAAAGGTTGAAACCACAGTGGAACTGGGCGATGGTCAAGGATTCCTGCTGGCAGGATTGTTCCAAAACAACCTGAAAGAATCCTTGCAGGCCGTGCCTGGATTGGGGGATTTGCCCATCCTTGGCCCCCTATTCCGTTCGGAAAATTTTGAACGGAATAAATCAGAACTCATGATCATTGTGACACCCAGTATTGTGACCCCTGTCAACAACCCCGAAGTCGCCTTTAAATCACCCCAAAGTGATTTGCGTGTTCCCACCTTTGCCCAACGGGCTTTTGGGGGCCAGAGACTCTCGGACACCCTGCGTCCCTCTCGCACCTCCAACAGCGAACGCAGTAAAACACGCAGCGGTGTTCCCATGGGTGGCGCTGTTATGGAATAAAGACCAGAATCTGAAAGATTCTTGAATGATACAGAAAGGTTTGATTATGGTACGCCGTTATATGTCTTTGGTTATGGGTTTGATGGGCCTAACAATGTTGTCTGCATGTGCAGGACAAACATTCGAAAATTTAGAGCCCTACACCCAAAAACCCCATCAGTTGGAATCCCAAGAGGATCGTATCGTTCTGGCCTTACCAGAAAGTACCTACGCACCTCTTTCTAAGGAATATAAAGATTATATCGGGCGTTTTGTGGCCTATTATAAAGATATGCCAAATGCCATTTTTTATGTCTCGCACATTCAATCCGCGGCGGATCAAGACATGGCCGAAGGCACAGTGCCTGCGTTTCGCCCCAGCGTTGAACACCAAATTCGTCAAGTCACAGCCGCCATGGATGGCCTAAATATCCCCTATCACCGCATCATGGAATACGCCAATGATCAGGATGCCATCAAAGAAGAACCCAAAACAGCCGGCGTAACCGTTGATGATAAACTCGGCGAAAACAAAAAAGTAACCGTGGCGGTGATCGTCAAACAATACACAGTCACCGCGGCGGGATGTGTCGATTTATCAGAATGGAGCTATGACCGCGCCCGCACCACCAGCATGTCTGCTGTCGGTATGGGATGTGCCAACCGCCAAAATTATCTGGCCCAAATGAAAAATCCCCAGTATGTTGTTCGGGGACGATCTATGGATACAGAATACAGCACCATGCCTTTTGTTAAGTTGCAAAAAGACGTTCTGGAGGGTAACTTTAAACCCAAATCTGGCGGCAAAAGTGATGACAGTGGTAGCAGTTCTAGCAGTTCTAGTACTTCAGCCAGTCAGTAAAAAGCATAGGACCTTCATAACAATTTTGGAATTCTCATTATCATGAGCTGTCTTGCCTTCATTCAAAATCCCGATGTCCTCCCCGCGGTGAATGAGGCCATTTCATCCTTTTGGCACGATGGTCAACTCATCACAGGTGACCCCCTTAAACAAATAGCCAGTCAGTGGGGTGCTGTTTCCCAGGCTCGCATTCTTTTGGTGGATCTCAGCTATGTTGCTGATCCTGTGGCTTTTGTGGCCTCTATCAATACAAAAGTACGCTATGACCAAATCATCATTTATACAGGAACCCAAAATGACATCCCCTTGTTTCGTAAAATTACGGAAAACCCTCTCGCCGATTATTTGATTACACCCATAACGGGACAAGATATTCTTAACACTGCGGCCCACCTCAGTGACCGAAAAATGGATTTAAACCAAAAACAAGAAAAAGAATATCGTGGGAAAATCCTAGGATTTGTAGGATCCCACGGGGGCGTAGGAACATCCAGTTTGGCCGCAGCCTTTGCATGGTCTTTGGCAGAAGAGCTGAAAAAAAAGGTTCTTCTCATCGATATGGATATGAATTTGGGGATTCAATCCTTCTTATTTGATGTTAAACCCCGTTTTGGTTTGCAAGATGCCATGAATGCCCCTTCGCGCATCGATCAGAGCTTTGTGGAGGATTTATGCATCAAAAAAACAGAACATCTTCACCTTATTTGCAGTGAACCCAGCCTGAACTCTTTTTCTCTCTTAAAAGAAGAAGGGTTGATTCGCCTGCTAGAGGCCGTTGAAAAAAACTATGATTATATCATTTATGACATGCCTCGATCCCTCGTGGTTAAAATGGCATCCTTTATTGAACGCCTGTCCTATCTTTTAATTGCCACAGATTCTACCGTTATTGGCCTTCGGGATACCATCCTTTTATCCAACCAAGCCGTCTTTTATAAAAATGTGAACACCGTCGGTGTGGTCCTGAATCGGGTGAAAAGCAACAACCCTGATTTAATCGCGGCACGTGATTTCGATGCCCGCGTTAAAGTGAACGTTGTGGGGGTGATCCCTGATGCCACAGATCTCTTGCTGAAATCGATTAATGAATCTAAACCCGTTGCCCGACTGGACCCCCAAAGCAATTATACGCAAGCTCTCCATACTTTAATTGAAAAAATTACGGGCGAAAAAAATTTTTCATCCGCTCAATCCTCTCATTTAAAAAAAACGATTTCTAACGTTCTTCATAAATTTAAAAAATAGAGTGTTTTCATTATGACAGCAACAGATCAATCTCACCTTGACCCCATTTATAACAGTATTGTTAAAGTCGTTGAGCGACGCATTTCCAAAGAAGAAGCCCATAATGCGGATTTGGCGTCCACAGAATTAAAACTTTGCAAAATCATCGACGAATGGCTTTCTTTGATGGGCAAAACGTTATCCTCAGACAATCGGGCATCCATTGTCCAACGCCTCATGACGGATTTTTTAAACCTTAAACCCAAAGGAAAGCAATCTCTCGCCCAAACAGCCTTTGAACAGGCCGAAACCCTTGTGGATAAAATGGCTTGGGAAGCCTACATTACCCTATATCCTGGCATTATGAACCGTATTGACTCAGTAGCCGCATCCAAAATGAAACGGTCTGAGCTAGAAGTGGATGTTCAACAAATCACATCCGAAATGGCCCATACCAAAAAAATTGCCTTAACACAAAAAGAAAAAAAACAAGTCGTTGACCTGATTTTGGATGATATGCTTGGTCTTGGGCCTTTGGAATTGGTGTTAAAAGATCCCACCGTCACTGAAATCCTGATTAACAACGTCAAAAACTGCTATTACGAACGCTCTGGAAAACTCCGTCCTGTCATTTTTCCCTTTCGGGATGAAAGTCATTTGCGAAACATTGCCACCCGCATTGCCAATAATGTTAACCGCCGCATCGACGAAAAGTCACCCATGGTGGATGCCCGATTGGCCGATGGGAGCCGTGTCAACATCATCATCCATCCTCTTTCCATGGATGGCACAGCCATTTCGATTCGAAAATTTTCAGTCAAAGGCATCACCCTCTCTGATATGGTGGCCAGTGGCAGTATATCCCCCGCTATGGAGCGCGTTCTGGATATTGCGGCCAAATCCCGTGTCAACATCATGATTTCTGGGGGAACAGGATCGGGGAAAACAACCCTTTTGAACGCCCTTTCCCAACGGATATGGGATGAAGAACGCTTGATCACCATCGAAGATTCCGCAGAATTAAAACTGCAACAGCCCCACGTGGTCCGTCTGGAAACAAGGCCAGCGAACCTAGAGGGGGAAGGGGAAATCAATATCCGTGATTTGGTGCGAAACGCCCTGCGGATGCGCCCTGATCGCATCATCGTTGGGGAATGTCGGGGTGGTGAAATCGTCGATATGATCCAAGCCATGAACACGGGTCACGATGGCTCTATGTCCACAGTACACTCTAATTCACCACGTAACTGTTTGATGCGTATGGAAAATATGCTGACAATGTCCGGCTTTGATATGCCTGAAAAAACCACGCGGGCCATGGTGGCCTACGCCGTTAATCTGGTTGTTCAGGTCAGCCGGATGCGCGATGGTCATCGCCGCATTAGCCATATCACCGAAATCACAGGGATAGAAGAAAACAATATCGTCACCCAAGATTTGTTCGTCTACCGCTATAAAGGGACAGACAGCAATGGAAAATTGATAGGGGAATTCGTTTCCACCAAAATTACACCAGCCTTTGTGGAACGCGCCAACTATTACGATCTGGGCGATGAACTGCGATTGGCTATGCAGGGGGATATTGTATGACTTTTGTTATACTGTTTTTTGGATTTTTGGCGATTTTTCTTTTGGTCTTGTATGGTCTTGGGATCATCCGTGTGCTTCCAAAAGCCTTCCGAGCCATGGAACAAAAACAAAATGCCCATTATCAAAAACCCCTAAAAAATTCTTCTTCTATTAAAAGAACCGCGAGAATAAGGGTCAGATCTGACGGGAATAATAACAGCACCCTGATAGACCGTTTAGATGATATGCTTTTTATGGCGGGTGTTAGCATACCTTTTGATCGTTTTTTAGCACTCAACATCCCCTTGGTGGCCCTGTTAACCTTTGCCCTTTTTAAGGGCGTGTCTTTATCTTGGCCCATCGCTTTGGCGTTCAGTCTTCTTCTGTGGTTTATGGGGGTGACTTTTTATCTGAAAAGAAAACAACAAAAACGTCGCGACTTGTTTGAAAAGGACTTTGTCGATGTCGTCGCCACCATTGCCCGTGCCATCAGTGTTGGGGCCTCTCTTCAAGATTCTTTTCGTGTGGTGTGTGAAGAATTTCTAGGTCCTGTTTATGATGAATTTAACCGTATGCGTCAGGATATTCTTATGGGCCGTACCCCGCAAGAGGCCATCACGCAGGCTGCGGATCGTCTCCAGTTACAGGATTTTGACTTTTTTACCCTGAGTGTTGTCACGCAAATTGAATCCGGAGGGAATCTTGGAAAAAGTCTGGACTCCCTCAGAGAGATGATTCTTGGTCGCCAAATGCTTCTAAGACAACTCAAAATCAAAACCGCCAATGCCAAATTCCAAGTCCGTTTTTTCATCGGCTTGCCCATCGTCATGGGTCTTGCCATGTATTTTTTGGACCGCAAAAACGTCATGTACTTTTTCAGTGGCGAGGGAAAAGAAACCGGACAAATGTTGATAGGCTGGATGCTGTTGGGCATTTTGCTGGTCCGCCATATGAACAAAAAAGCATTGGATGGCTGACATGGAGTGGATCATCATTTGGGGACTCAGTTTTGCCACGATTGTGCTTTTTTTACGGGGTGTGATACCGAACTCTTCAGAAAAAGCTGTTGATCGTTTAATAAAACGGCAAATTGAAATCAAACGTCAAGAAAAACAAGGACAAACCTCGATATCGAAAGGAAAACCCTTTAAAAAACTGGGAAACGTTTTACAAAAATACTTTGGTAAAGCCACGGATACACCTAATTCTGAATCGTCTAATGAAACCAAACAATTATTGACACAGGCAGGGTTTAGAGACAGCTACGCCGTTTACCTTTACACCTTCAGCCAGCTGATGGGGGCCGTCGTGGGTCTGGTGTTGGGTATAATTTTCGCTACATTAGAGTCTCTCGAGGGGACTTTGGCTATTTTACCCTACATTATTGGGCCTGCAATAGGAATTTATATTCCTATTCTCTACGTCAAAAACCGTCGCAATCGACGCGTTGGGGAAATTCAGCAAATTTTTCCCGATGCCTTGGAAATGCTGGCTTTGTGTAACGAGGCCAGCATGACCATTGATATGTCCCTTCCTAAAATTGCCCATGAACTGGAAAAGAAATATCCCGTCATCTCAGAAGAATTTTCAATCCTCAGCATCGAGCTGGCCATGCTGGACAGCAGAGCCAAAGCCTTTGATGGAGTGTATAAACGCTTTCCTCTCGATGAAATTCGCTCTTTTGTCACCACCATCAACCAAGCGGAACGCACCGGAACTCCCATCGCTGCGTCGATGCGACGCATTGCCACAGAAATGCGCAAAGATCGCATCGCCAGAATCCAAGCGAAACTAGAGTCCCTTGCCAGCAAATTGGTTATACCCTTGGTTGTATTTTTCTTCGTCCCTATGATGATTTTCATGGTTCTGCCCATCTTTAGCAGTGTGGATCTTTCAGCACTATAACCTTTTGAAAACGTTATCAAAACAATAGGGGGAACCTGATTTTTTCCAGTCCCCCCAGAGCCCCTAAATGTTGACCTCACGAAATGGGGCCAGCAGCGTTTTTACACCCTGAGGCATGTCAACATATCCCTTGCCACGGTTTTCGTAATACGAGGCCACCAACAGCAAAATTGCCTGACGCAATGTGGGGGGGATGGTGCTGGGGGTGTCCCCAAAGCCAATGGTGGCATCCACCCGAATCCCAAAACGATCTTTTGTTGGGTTGGGCAAATCCGCGCCGTAGGCATTGCGCAGAAAAACCGTCTGTCCCACCGATTCAATGTGATACAGGGCGGGGGCAATGTCCTCCATCAATCCATTGCTACCCGCCACTTTGACAGCATCCACGGAAATAAGCGGGGTGCGTGCCAGTTTCATTTCCTTAATCGAACACCCAGGGTAACGCACCAAAACATCGGGCCCCCGAAAGCTTTTCCGGTCCGGCAAAGTGATTTTCCAGCGATGGGCCACAAAGCGCCATTTTTGACGGATCAGCCCCAAACCGCACGATAACTCAACGGCCTGCACCGCGCTTTCTAAAAATTGCGTGACCAAAGACACCTCGGGCGTAGCCGCCGGCAAGCGTAAATAGGACAAAACATCCGCCAAAGCCACCGCAGAAACGGCGGGGGCCTCTAGGCGCTGGGTATATAGGGTTGTGCTCATACAATATCTCCTTGTTTAATAATAAAAAATTGAAAAATAAAAGTGAAAAAAAAAGACAGAACAGATATCCTGTCACCGGTAAGCTGTTACCTGTCACCTGATCTCACAACAAACACCGCCTGTTCGGCGGCCCAGTTCATCAGGTGATCCGCCCAAAAGGACCGATTATAGGTGCCCGATGGGGTCAGGGGAATCAGACGCTCTAAAATCATGTTCTGATCCCGACACAGTCCCATAAAATCACGGACCGTGCACAAATGGATGTTGGGGGTATCGTACCATTGATAGGGCAGAAATTTGGAAACGGGCATCCGCCCCCGCAGCAACAGGAACAAACGCACCTTCCAATACCCAAAGTTGGGAATGGACACCACCACGCGGCGGCCAATACGCACCAGCTGCTGCATAATCTGATCCGGACGCTGCATGGCCTGCAGAGTTTGGGATAAAATGACCCAATCAAAGGATTGATCGGGATAATCCCCCAAATCCTGATTGGCATCCCCCTGAATCACGGCCAGCCCCTGCTGAACACAGGTCTGAACGCTGTCCAGATGCACATCCATACCCCGCGCATCCACCTGTTTTTCATCCACCAAGCGCCGCAGCAGGCCACCATCACCGCAGCCAATGTCCAAAACCCTT
>JBILTX010000055.1:0-7577 GCA_044371315.1 Alphaproteobacteria bacterium
TGCATGTTTGAATCTGGGGCGGTGCCGTCAAGCCTTGGCCCATCCTGCTGTTGAAACGGCGGCGGCGCACCTGAAAACAGGCAAAACCATTATGGTGGTGGGCGTGGGGGGATCCAGCCTGAGTGCCCGTTTGCTGGATCGTTTTGCAGCGCTCAGCTTCCCCGAAACCCATCGCCCTGATTTTGTGTATGCTGATCGGATTGAACCCCATCACTTGGCCCAACAGCTGGCGGTTTTGGATCCTGTACATACACGGTTTTTGATTGTGTCCAAATCTGGGGATACGCTGGAAACCCTTGTTCTGACGGCTTTTTTGGATGATTGGTTGGCCGGACATAACGTATCCTTGGCCCAGCGGGCTGTGGTGATCACCGAAGACACCCAAAACCGCCTGCATCACTGGGCCCTAACCCAAAACATCCCTGTTCTGCCCCATGATCGGGATATAGGGGGCCGTTTTTCATTTTTTTCTCTGGTGGGGATGCTGCCGGCGTTGTGTTTGGGTCTGTCGCCAGAGGCTCTGTTGTCCGGCGCAGCGGCGTATTTACAAAACCTGACCCTGCACGATGCCCTGTTTCATAGCGTGGCGTGGCACATCCAGCACGAAGACAAAAGCACCCACGTTCTGTTTACCTACGCTGAGCGGTTGTCGGATTTTGCCCGCTGGCATCGGCAGTTGTGGGCGGAAAGCTTGGGCAAGGACCGACGCGGCACCACCCCCACCGTGGGCACGGGTAGTTTGGATCAGCACAGTCAGCTGCAAATGTATCTGGATGGACGGCGGGACAAACTGTTTACGTTTTTGGTGGAATCTTACGGACAGGGTGGGCCAACCCTCAGCGGTTCGCATCCCCTGATGATGAACCTGAGTACCCCCCACGCCGCCACCATTTATCATGCCCAGCAACAGGCCACTATGGACGTGATTCACGAGCGCGGCCACCCCACACGGGTCATAACTTTTGATCCCTTAAACGAAGCCTCTTTGGGGGCTGCCGCCGCTCATTTTATGTGCGAAACGATTTTAACCGCCCGTTTATGGGACATCACCCCCTTTGGACAACCCGCCGTGGAAGAGGGAAAACAGAAGACCTTATCATTTCTGGGGGTAAAGGAGGGGTAAGATCCCCCCCTACCACGTCAACCGGTACACCGCCAGCGCGTGGGCTTCCTCTTGGCCGGCGACGTTGGCGTAATCTTGGCTGCCGCCGATGGTGAAGGTCACGCTTTGGGCCTCTCCCACGGGGGTGCTATAGGCGAATTCCAAGGTTTGCTCGCGCCCGCTGGGGGTCAGGTCATAATTGGTGGTGCGGGATGCATAGCTGCCGTCATCGGTATACCCGCTGATGCTAGAGAGCGACCCGCTGCCCGAACGATTGCGCAGGGGCTGGCGCAGGGACACCATGGCGGCATCGCCCGTGCTGGCCACATCGGTGGACACCAGTCCCAGCATGGTGCTGTCCGACGACAGATCCTGCATGGAAAACGCCTGATTCTGGGTGGATGCGTCGCTGGTGGCGTACATGTAACTTCCCGTCAAAAAGGTCGATGGGGCAAGGCTGTAGGTCGCACTGACCCCCGCAAAGGTGGTGTTGGTGTCTTCCACCGCAAACGCCCCGTTGAACAAAGACCCCAAAACCTGCCCCTTTTCCCGCATCACACCGGTAAAGGCCGCCACATCCAGATCATCCGCAATGCGCTGGGCGTATTCCAGATCATACCCCATGGTTTTGTTGTCGTTCACCAAGGGCACGGTGCCTTCCGCGCTGTAATTTTTGGAAAACGCAGACCCTACGCGCAGGGCAGAGGCCTCGGACACAGGCACGCTGATTTGCATCCGGTTGACGTCCTGATTCGCATACACCGCCGGATTCATGGCAAAGCCCGCCCGCACCGTGTCGCTGCTTTGATAGGCAAACAGGGGGGAGACGCCGCCGCCCTTGATATATCCCAAAGAGGATACGGCCACACCCACCGTGTCGTCGCGGCGGTCGGGTGATGCGGACCAGTTGTAAATACTGCCCGCTTGTCCCTGATCATCGCGGCTGGCAAAGGCCGAGGATGACTGCCACAACGCCCCAAATTTATCTGTCAAATCCGCGGGATTGATGCCCTCAACCAAGGACTGAACAGGCGCGTTATAAACCCGCCCGTACCCATCCAAAAACGCCACATTTCCGGCCTGAAGGCTGTCCCCAAAGGCCGAGGAGAGCAAGCCCGAGGGCACCGGCGCCGTTAAACCGCTGGCCGTGGCCACGGATGTGGTGCCTTGGGGCTTGGTGGCCTCATCCAAATTCACTAAGCCACGGCCATAAACATCATCCACACCGGCGTCCCCCAAATCCGTGGCGGTGTTTAGCAGCAGCGTCACCACCTGCTGCGGCGTTAAATTGGGAAATGCACTCATCAACACCGCCACAGCGCCAGAAACATGGGGGGCGGCGAAGGAGGTGCCGCTGACTGTCTGATAACTTCCATTGTTCCCCGTCGTAATGATATTCACACCAGGGGCCGCCAAACAGAAAGTTTTGGTATCCCCACACCCGTTGCTGAAACTGGCAATGACGTTGTTTTGATCCGTGGCCACAACGTTTAGCCATGTTCCGGTGGTTACGGGGGAGCCAGCAATCACGGGCAAGCGGGCGTCAAAAGAGGATTGATCGCGGTTAAAAAGCGTTGTAGCCCCTGAAAAAGTGAAAAACGTATTGGCAGAAAGACTTCCCACGGGATTGGCATTGGGATCATCATAAAATAAAATCGCTCCATTCACACTGTTAAATCCATCATTTCCAGCCGCAAAGACAACAACCTTGTTGGCGGCCTCCGCATTAGCCAAAGCTGTGATATATGCCGAATCAAGCGCCCCTATCGTCTGGGTTTTTGGAAGTGGTGTTGCATAAAACACTGTACCCATACCATCACGGGGATCCGTCCCCGAAACAAACGTTGTGGTTCCCAAACTAAGATTAATGATATCAACAGAATTATTAGAACGGGCTATATTGATTGAAGAGGCTAAGTTTGGAAAAGAAAAGCCACGGTTAATACCTGCGCGAATAGGCAAAATTTTTGCACCATAAGATACACCATGTATTTGATTATTATCACGAATCCCAGAAATCACTCCAGAGACCCAATTCCCATGATAAATACTGTTAATATTATTAACGTTTGTATCATTATCGATAACGTCAATCCCAGCCAGCATATTACCGACCAAATCCGGATGGGTCGTATCAAATCCGGAATCAATAACAGCCACCGTCACACCGGCACCAGTATACCCACGGGCATAGGCAGCGGAGGCCTTAATTTTTCCCAAGCCGTATTGTTTTTTGTATTCCAAAGTTTCAAAATTACTAGGAGGCGTTGGGGTAGGATCTGGATTCGGGGTAGGATTCGGTGTGGGGGTGGGGGTTGGGGTTGGGGTTGGGGTTGGAGGTGGTGTTGGGGCAACGGGCGCAGGATCACCGCCGCCGCCTCCACCACCACCACCACCAGCAAGAGCCACGATCCCCCCAACCGCAAGACCCCCTAAAACGTAGTAAGGAAGATTGCTGGAAACAGATTCAGGGGCCAATCCATCTGGTTTTTTCTTTTTTTGAGATGTCTGTTTTTTCTGGGAATCTTTGGGTTTTTCAGGGGTTGATGACTGTGCCTGAGTCACGGGTTGAGGCGCTGGCTGAGGGATTGGCCGTTGCTGCGGCAGAGAGACTGGAGAAGAATTCTGTTCAATCACAATGGTGTCATCCTCCATAATGGTTGATGACGCAGCGTAGGCAGACATAACGGATTGGGCGCTGAGAATAAAACTTAGAAAAACAACTGTGAATTTACGCATAAAAATTTCCATGATTTTTAAAAGACCTTAGCATAAGTCGCCCTGCTGAGCAACAAAAATAAACGCAAATTGAAAATAGAGTGTTTTTAATTTATTTTCGTGCTGGAGCCCAGAACAACCCTAACAGAGCGATGCCTAGTGAACATAGGTGAGCGAGGCTAAGCGCCGTTCGCAGGCCAGTACGGAAATAAAGTGAAAATACTATAAAACAAAAACCCCAACAGACTCAGAAAGTCTAGGCCCTTGATTTTCTCAAATCTAAACCCCTGTCGATAAAACATCGGGCAGGTGATGGGCAAAGGCGGTGATGTTGCCTGCGCCCATGCATACAATTAAATCACCGGCGCGGGCGATGGTTTTTAAAACATTTCCGCCTGTTTCCGGATCCGGAACATCAAAAACGTGGGGGTGGCCTAGGCTTTTTAGGTGCGCTGCCAGTTGGGTGTGGGTAATGCCCGCCGCCGGATCTTCGCCTGCGGCATACACAGGTAATAAGATCAAAGCATCGGTTTTTAACAATACGGCTGCAAAGGCATCCCACAAAGATCCCAGACGCGAATACCGATGGGGCTGAACCACGGCAATGACGCGGCCCGTTTTGGGCACCAGATTGGCGGCGGCCAAGACGGCTTCGATCTCTGTGGGGTGGTGGGCATAATCGTCGATGATGGTGATGCCGTTGACCTCCGCCACTTTTGTAAAGCGGCGTTTGACGCCTTGGTACGCGGCAAAGCCCTGCCGGATGGCGGCTTCGGAAATGCCGATCTGATGGGCCACCGCAAGGGCGGCCAAGGCATTTTGAACATTATGCTGACCGATAAGGGGGATAAAGAGCCGCTCAATGCGACCTGATGGCGTGGTGACGTCAAAAACCGTCCCCTGCGTTTCCGTGGTCATGGCAGAAGCACGGACCATGGCATGCTGATGCAATCCGTAAGTGATCACCCGACGATCGGTGATTTGGGGAACTATGGTTTGCAAAACAGGATGATCCAAACACAACACCGCCGCCCCGTAAAAGGGAACTTGGTGAATAAATTGGTGGAAGGCATGGTGCAGGGCGGATTCTGTCCCATAATAATCCAAATGTTCTGGATCAATGTTGGTGACAACGGCGATTTCCGCATTCAGGCGCAAAAACGTTCCATCGGATTCATCGGCCTCTGCCACCAGCCAAGACCCCGACCCCAAACGGGCATTGGTCCCATAAGCATTCACAATCCCCCCGTTAATCATGGTGGGATCCAGCCCCGCCGCATCCAACAGAGACGCCACCAAAGTGGTGGTTGTGGTTTTGCCATGCGTGCCAGCAATTGCAATGGTGGATCGAAACCGCGCCAACTCCGCCAGCATATCAGCGCGTTTGATGACGGGAATGCGGGTGGCCCGCGCCGCGATCCATTCGGGATTGGTTTCTTTAACGGCTGAGGAGACAATAACCACCCCCGCCCCCTGAACATTAGCGGGATCATGGGCCGTCATCACCTTAACCCCCATCCCCCGCAGGCGGGCCACGTTGGCATTATCGGACATATCGGACCCTTGGACGGTATAGCCCAGATGATGCAGGACCTCGGCCAGACCGCTCATCCCAATCCCCCCAATTCCAATGAAATGCAGGGGGCCAACCGTCAAAGGAATAGCGGAAAAACGATTCGGCATCATAATAAAAACCTATAAATAGGGATAACAAGGCAAAGAGGGTATCACTCCACCTCTGCCCTGTCACGTTCCTAAACCCGATTTTGTCCCCCATTCACGTTGATGGTGGTGCCGGTTAGGAAGTGGTTATCATCGCTGACCAAAAACAGGACGGTGCGGGCGACGTCGCTGACTTCGCCCAGATGCCCCACAGGGATTTGGGCGATGATTTTTTGTTTTACGGCTTCGGGAATGACGGCCACCATGTCGGTGTTGATGTATCCGGGGGCAATGGCATTGACCAAAACGCCTTTGGCGGCGCCTTCAAAAGCCAAGGCACGGGTCAGGCCGATAATGCCAGCCTTGGCTGCACTGTAATTCACCTGTCCCAATTGACCCAGCTGGGCGTTGACAGAGCTGATGTTCACGATACGGCCATAACCCTTCTCCCGCATGGTCGGGTAAATCAGAGAACACATATTGTAACACGATGTCAGGTTGGTGCCGATGACGGCGGACCAAGCCTCTGGCGGCATTTTGTGAAACATCATATCGCGTGTGATGCCGGCGTTGTTGACCAGCACGGCAATGTCCCCCAGATCTTTGATCACACGTTCCACGCCCTCTTGGCACGAGCGATAATCAGCAACATCCCAGGAATAGACGGGGATTCCGGTGTCTTTACTGAAGGCCTGCGCGGCCTCGTGGTTGGTGGCATAATTGGCCGCCACGGTATAACCTGCGGCCTGCAAGGCCGTACAAATGCCAGCTCCAATACCACGGGTTCCCCCCGTCACAAGCGCAATTTTTGACGTCATAGGACTCTCTCTTTTTTTTAAATTCACCGAATGATCCATGGTCTAGCGGATTTTTGATCCACTGTCACTGGATTTCATCCAGATTTGGGACCAAGTCTCCCTAAATCTTGCACAGGCCGGCGCATCGTGCTAGGTAAAAGACCATGATCTTGACCCTTGAACATATTCCCCAATCCCTGAAACGCATCGTGGTGCGTGCGGATTTAAACGTTCCCATGCAGGACGGCACTGTGCGGGATAACACCCGTATTGTTTCGGTTCTGCCGACGTTGCGGGAACTGTTGGATCATGGAAAAACCGTTTATTTGATTTCTCACCTAGGGCGGCCCAAGGGGACGTGGGATTTGCGCTTTTCTTTGGCCCCTGTGGCCGAAGTCTTAAAAACCTTGTTGCCCAAAGATACTGTGATTTTTGATCCTCGTGATGTGACGCAAATCTCTGCCAGCGCTCTGAAAACCCATCCGGAAGGATCCTTGGTCCTGCTGGAAAACGTTCGTTTTTACCCTGGGGAAGAAACCAATTGTATGGATTTTGGGCAAAAATTGGCCGAAGTGGGGCAGGCCTATGTCAATGATGCCTTTGCCAGCTGTCACCGCGCCCATACGTCAACGTGTGCCTTGGCCCGCTTGCTGCCGTCTTTTGCGGGACGCCTGCTTCAACGGGAGCTGGAGGCCCTAGAAACCACCGTAGAACATACCGCCCGCCCGACATGCGCCGTTGTGGGGGGATCAAAGGTATCCACAAAAATCGACCTGCTCAAAAATCTCATGAACAAAGTGGATCATCTTTGTATCGGGGGGGCCATGGCCAACACATTCTTGTTTGCGCTGGGAAAACCCGTGGGACGGTCTTTGTGCGAGCCCGATTTGGCCCCTCTAGCCCGAGAAATCATCAGTATGGCCGCCAATCGGGGATGCACGATCCATTTGCCGGTGGATGCTGTGGTGGCAGGGGCCTTAGAGGCCGGTGTTGAAGTTAACACCGTTTCCTGCAACGATGTTGAACCCGAAGATTTAATTTTGGACATTGGCCCCCTGACCTGTCAAGCGTGGGGCAACGTGTTTGATGTGTGCAAAACGGTTATTTGGAATGGTCCTGTGGGTGCCTTTGAGGTCACGCCCTTTGCCGGCGGCAGTTTGTTTGTGGCCCGAACCTTGGCCCAGCGCACACGTCAGGGGCAACTCTCCACCATTGCGGGAGGGGGCGACACCCTTTCGGTGTTGAATGTTGCCGGCGTCATGGGGGATTTCACCTTTGTTTCCACGGCGGGGGGGGCG
>JBILTX010000001.1:0-67814 GCA_044371315.1 Alphaproteobacteria bacterium
GCCCGGAGCCGGCGTCCGGGGGGAGCGCCCCACGCTCCCCCCGGCGGGGGGGGCGTTTTTGGAATGGTTAGAGGGTAAGCCGCTTCCAGGCCTTCAGGCCCTGAAACATCATAATTTGGACTTGGCCCATGCATGATGGTGATTTTTTTTCCATGGATTCTTTAGCCCAATCCCGCGTTTTGTGCGTGGGGGACGTTATTTTGGATCAGTATGTTTATGGGGCTGCTCATCGGTTGTCGCCTGAGGCCCCCATTCCCGTTTTTGAACATCAGCAATCAATCTTTTCTTTGGGGGGCGCGGCCAACGTCGCGGCCAACATCGCCACCATGGGGGGACATTGTACGCTGATCAGCCTGTGTGGCCAAGATGCAGCGGCGGAAACCCTGCGGCAGACTTTGGCCTCCTATACCACCGTTCATCCTATTTTTTTTCATGAGGAAGGCCGCCCAACATCCCTGAAAACCCGATACGTTTTGCAATCAAAACAAGTTTTGCGCGTGGATCAGGAACGTGCCGCCCCCATCGACAAAGCCACCGAATCGTCCCTAATGACGGCCGTGAAAAAAGTCATACCGAATGTTTCGATGGTTGTGCTTTCGGATTATGGCAAAGGACTGCTGACCCCTGCCTTGTGTCAGTTTGTGATGGCGCAGGCCAAGGCGTATAACCTGCCTGTTCTGGTGGATCCTAAGGGTAAAGATTACACCAAATACAGGGGCGCAACCCTGATTACCCCTAACCGTCAGGAACTGGCGGAGGCCTCTGGCCTGTCCGTTGTCACCGATGATCAGGTTGTGGCGGCCTGCGAAATGATCATGAAAACCTTTGATATCAAAGGCATGGTGGCCACCCGCAGCGAACAAGGCATGACAGGCGTGTGGGCGGGATCTGTGTTTCACCGTCCCACCCGCGCTCTGTCCGTTTATGATGTGACGGGGGCCGGCGATACCGTTGTGGCGTTTCTGGCCATGGCGCTGTCCATTGGTCAATCTCTGGAAACGGCCATGGATTTGGCCAACATTGCGGCCGGTCTGGTGGTGCAGAAACGGGGCACCGCCACCCTGACCCCGTTTGAGGTCCGCAGGGCCTACCGCCAAAGTCATCCCGAAACGCTGTCTGATTTGAAACTGACCAACCGAGAGGATGTGCGTGATTACGTCAAAACGTGGCGGGATCAGGGGCTGTCTATCGGGTTTACCAATGGATGTTTTGACCTGCTGCACCTTGGCCATATCCAGTTATTGGCGTTTGCGCGGGCCCGATGTGATCGTCTGATTGTGGGGGTCAACAGCGATGCATCCGTCAAACGGCTGAAAGGTCCCACCCGTCCCATTAACGATGAAATCACACGCCAGAAAATTCTGGCCGCGCTAGAGGCCGTGGATGCCGTGGTCCTGTTCGAAGACGACACCCCAGCCGCCCTGATTGCCGACATTGCCCCCGATTATTTGATCAAAGGCGGCGATTACACCCTGGATACCATCGTCGGCGCCGCAGAAATCCTCGCCCGCGGCGGCCGTGTGGATATTTTCCCAACGATCAAGGGCCATAGTTCGACGCAAATGATCAAACGGGCCCAAGCCATTCAAAAAGAGACGGTGTAATTTTTTTGAAGCACAAAATTTTGTTTAGCCGTGGCAAAACAATCATTTAAGTCACTCTGCTTATCAATTCCCCCACCGTTATTTCCGGATGTTTCTGCCACAAGTGCTGCGCCAGCGTCAGGCGTTTGGAGAGCTCGGGGCCCTGCGGCACGCCGGCGGCCATCAGGTCCGCGGCGGTGATGGGGGGTGGGTGAAGCATGGGGGATTTTGGATCTCCGGTGTTTCAGACCTCTCGTTTATTCCTGAAATTTCCTGAGGCTGCTCATCTTGCCCCTATTCTAAAAACTTCGTCGATTACGAGGTTTTGCGGTTTTAATCCTCGCGAGTGCCTTGGCCGTAAAATAGGGGATTTTGGTTGGCGCGGCGTTTTTGGGGTCAGGGATTGATGACAGAGGCTTTAAAGCCCATCACCGATTATGCTTTTGATGTTTTGGGATTTGAATCCCTAACGTTTTCCAACGCGGTGGGAAATTTCCGTTCCCGCCGGATTAAGGAAAAACAAGGGGCCCAATTTTTGGGTATCCGCCTTGGCACTTTTTGGCGGCCTATAGGGCCACCACACCCCCGCACCATGATTTGAATTGTTTTTGATATAAACCTTGACATTTTTTTTTTTCGATTAGCCTTGCTGAAATGATTTTCATTGAAAGGGGTTTATATGGAGGAAGAAATTTCAGAAGAAGAGCTCTCTTTATATGAGTGGTTGTCCAGCCAAACGAAGGAACTTTGGGGGTATCTTGTTCAGGGGGTACCATATCAGAATATTTCTAGCATGTATGATAGGCCTTCCGAAGGCTCTCAGGAACAACAGCAAGGCATAAAGTTTTTGATTGCTGCACCAGAATACCAAAGGTCCAAAGAATTAGTCGTTGAGAAGCCTTTTCTTAGGTTTGATTTAGAACGTTTTGAAGAATTGTGGAGGGGTTTGCCTGCTATACAGGAAATGCAAGCTGAACAACGGTTTTGTACTGAACGTGCGAGGGAATATTTTGATCAGTGTGACGATGAAACCCAGCGTGCTGTTCGTCAGGTTATGAAAGTGTTTGAAAAAGCTCAAACAGAAAGAGACAAGCCGCCTTATGATTGGTTTCATTTTGAGTCCATTCGAAACTATTGCCCATTAGAGTCAGAAAATCCTGATGATTTGACTCAATGGGCTAAAGGTAGAATACATGATTTTTTGGCCATTATTCCCGCTATGGATTCAGATGTTTCAGGGAAAGCAAGCGATGAAAATTCTCCTGCGTTGGGCCCAATGGAAGGTATAGCAAGGCAAGCGGCAGGCGCATTTGGTAGTGCCGTCCAAAGATTCCAACATTTAATCGGTATGGGCCGCGACCACACCCAATAACCCCCCCCGCGTCATCGTCGCATCCTGTTGCCACAAGTGCTGCGCCAGTGTCAGGCGTTTGGAGAGTTCGGGGCCCTGCGGCACGCCGGCGGCCATCAGGTCCGCGGCGGTGATGGGGGGCGTGCGGCGATTCCACCATTGGTCAAACAGGGCGCGGGCGGCGGTGTCGTCGGTTTCGCGGGACAGGGCGCGGGCCAACAGGGCCTCTGGCGATGTCCAGTCCTGCCCCGTTAAGGCATGCTGAAACCAGCGCCGCTGGGATCGTGTCAGGGGCCACGTGGTTAAGATAACCTCAGGGTCTTGGCACAGGACCAACAACGCCGCTTTGGCCCGATCCACCGGCACATCAAAAAACCCCATCAGACGGGCGGCCCGCTCTCCCCCATCAAAGGGGGGCAGGTGGGGGGCGGTGATGTTGGATGTGTGCATCTCCGCCAACATGCGGGGCATTTGGGGGGCGGCCAGCAATTTGATCATTTCCGCCATGATCCGTTCTGCCGATAACGTGGCCAGCCGGTGTCGGTTTTGGGCACAGGCCATCAGGGCGTCTTCGGACAAGGGCACATCGGCCCCTTGATACCACGCCGCCATGCGCATATACCGCAGGATGCGCAGGTGATCCTCGATAATCCGGTCGTCGGGATTGCCAATAAAGCGCACAAAGCGGTTTTTCAGGTCCACCATCCCCCCCAAAGGGTCGTGGATGGTGCCGGCGGCATCCTGATACAGGGCATTCATGGTAAAATCGCGGCGCTGGGCATCTTGGTCCCATTGATCGGTAAAGACAACCTGGGCATACCGGCCATCTGCCGCATGATCCGACCGCAGCGTCGTAATTTCGTAGGTGTGACCGCCGGTATACGCCACAATGGTGCCATAGCGGGCATAGCGGTCTTGGGCGGAAATCCGGCATCGTTCCAACATCGAAACAACTTTATTGGGGGTCAGGGTTGTGGCAAAATCCACATCCGTCACCGGATAGCCCATCAGAGTATTCCGAACGCATCCCCCCACCATACGGGTGGTGTCGTGCCCTAGGGCCTGAAAAATTGCCGTGGGGGCAGGGCAGGGGGGCATTTAAAACCGCACCCCCGTTTGGGCCGCGTATCCCAGCGACAGGATCAGCAGCAGCAGGCTGGTGGCACTCAGCCACATCGTGCGTTTTCGGGCCCACCACGGGCGCGGGGTGATGGGTATGGTGATGATTTTGGGTTTTAACGTTTGGGGATAGCGGGCACGCGCCCACCGCAGCAGCGTATCCCCCACCCACGCCAGAATCCATGGCAAAATCAGGGGGATCAACAGGGCAAGAATTTTGTTCAGCATTTGGGTGTTGTCTGGTATAGCTGACACTAATCCTAACATAACCCCGTTTGATTCGCCAATGGTTGATGTTCCCCAAATTCAGGCGGCGACGGCTTCGGCCCGCGCCATCCTTTCTGAAATGCGCCGTCATGTTTTGGGACAGGATGAAACCTTGGCCCTGTTGCTGACCACCCTGTTGTCGGGGGGACATGCGTTGATGGTGGGGATGCCTGGGCTGGCCAAAACGAAATTGGCGGCGTGTATGGCGGGATTGCTGGGGTTATCCATGGCGCGGGTGCAATGTACGCCGGATTTGATGCCATCCGACATTTTGGGCAGCGAAGTTTACGAAGAGGGGGCGCCCGAGCCGTTTCGCTTTATTCCGGGCCCCGTGTTCACCCATATCCTGCTGGTGGATGAAATCAATCGGGCCAGTCCGCGGACACAATCGGCCCTGCTGCAGGCCATGCAGGAAAAGGCCGTCACCGTGGCCGGAAAAACCTATCCCCTGCCGTCGCCGTTTCATGTGCTGGCCACGCAGAATCCGCTGGAACATTTGGGGACGTATCCCCTGCCGGAGGCGCAGCTGGATCGCTTTTTGACCCACATTCAGATGGATTATCCCGATCCCAAAACCGAAGAGGCCATTTTGATGGCCACCACCACAGGGGAAGAGCCCCCCCTGACCCCCGTGTTAACGGCGGATACCACGCGATCGCTGCAGGCCATGATCCACGCCATGCCGCTGGGTCAGGCCGTGGTGCAGGCCATTGTCGCCTTGTGTCAATCCACGCGCCCCGAAAGTCCCTTGGCCCCCGAGATCGTGCGTCGCTGCGTCACCTACGGCGCGGGGATTCGGGCGGGACAGGCCCTGATGCTGGCGGTGCGGGCGCGGGCGTTGGTGGATGGGCGTTTTGCCCCCACGGTGGAGGACATCGTGGCCCTAGCCCCCGCCGTCCTGCGCCACCGCATCGGCCTGAATCATCAAGCCCTGCGCGACAAAGTGGGTCCGCTGGATGTCATTCGCGCGGTGGTGGGGGGGATTAGCGGGTAACTTGTCGTTGTGCCAGTATGGCGGCGAATTCTTTTTCCAAAGAAGGCGTACGACTAAAGCGCACAATGGTGTTGGCGGGTTGCTGAATATGGGCCTCAATACCTTTGGCTAGTATCTCTAAAGCGGCTCCTTGGAGTTCTTTAGGAAGCTGGCCAACTGTTTGGCCTAGAACGGTTTCTTGATATTCTTTGGACTGAGCGAGGAATTCATCAAGATTCCCCAAAAGCTTGGTAGCAAAAACTGCATCACTGTTAGGACTTTGTACCATAAAACCCACCTTTCCCTAAACCTTACCCCCATAGTATCCCCTATTCGATCAAAAAAATGTGACGTGTGTCACATTTTGGGGGGGGTGAAAAGAAAAACCCCCCATAAAACGCCCTCTCCCTTTCAGGGAGAGGGCTGGGGAGAGGGTGTTTCAGGTACGCAAAAGCCCCCTCTCCCTAACCCTCTCCCCGTGGGGGAGAGGGAAAATAGGAAAAGGGGGCGATAGCGTGGTTAGGATAATTATCCCACCAGACGCAGCAACTGCTGGGGCATCTGGTTGGCCTGGGCAGCAACCCCAACCGCAGCCTGCAGCAAGGCCTGGTTTTTGTAGAAGTTGCTGGATTCCGCCGCAAAGTCCACATCAACAAACTGACCGTTGGCCGCGTTGCTGTTTTCAATAACGGTGGTTAGGTTGGTGTCGATTTGGCTGAACCGGCTTTGCAAGGCACCGATTTTGGCGGTGTTCTTGTTCAGCGTGTCGATGGCTTCATCAATCACCCCCTGCGCGGCTTGGGCACGGGCCGCCGTGTCAATGGCAATCAAATTGGCGCCATTGGCGTCGGTGATGCCCAATTCTTTGGTCGATACAGAATCCAACTCAACAGAGATAAGATCATTGAATGCATCCAAACCAACCTGTGTGGTCACAGAGGTTTTTCCAGATTTTTCAACGTCAAAGCGGAATTGGTAGTTGTTGGATCCAAAGGTCACTTGTTGGAACGTTTCATCAGCGGCAAGGGTCGATGACGTTCTACGCAACTGATCGTTGGTAAAGGTCAATTCCACCCCGTTGCTGAAGGAAACCGTTGTCAAATTGGCATTATCATCAATGTCAGACACATCCTTAACTACAGCGTCGTACGTCTGACCCTTTTGATCCTGAATGCGGAATGTGGTTGTGTCCGCATGGGAATCAAAGCTGGAGGTCAGGGTATACGTGCCGGCGGCTGTGCTGCTGGAGGCTTTCAGGATATTGTCATAACCACCCGCGGTTTGGGCCGTGGAGGTTGTGCCCAGTCCTAAGGATGTCAGCGGAGTTCCTACACCGTTGGCAAGCGTAAAGGTCGATGCAGGATCCAGAGAGTATAAAACAAGATTCAATCCTCCGGTACCCGCAGAAGCATCATCTCTTAGGGTTGCCGCTACCCCTGTTTGTTCTGAAATAGCATTGATTTTGTCCCGTATGGATCCAATGCCTTCATTGAGCGTAAGAGCTGCTGTAGTTGCAGATCCAGTGCTTCCCGTAATCGTAATTGTAGCCAGTGCCGCAGCAGCCGAAGGGGTAGCTTCTGTTGCAAAGTCCAAGGTACTGACAACACTGGATACAACCGTAGTATCCGATCGGAATGCATTGGCTGTTTCTGTGATGTTGGCAGCGCGGAAGACAACTTCACTGCCCCCTGTGCCCACACCCAGAATTTGTTTCAGGTCGCTTTCCATGGTGTCTTCAGTTCCTGCTGTGACAACCAAGGCACCGTCAGCGTTAGATATTGTAAACCCATTGTTGTCGTTGGTGGTGCTTTTAAACTGAATGGTGCTGCCTATTGCTGCGTTTTGCTTCACTTCACCGCGAAAGGTTTCCATTTGGGCACCATTTTTGATATCCATTTCGATGATGTAATTGGTGTTGGCATCGTTGCGTGTTACGCGTACGTCATCAATGGTCCCCTCAACAGCACCGGTGTAGTTACTAAGGGCAATGTTAGTATTATTAAAGTAAGTTCCATCTAAAGTTTGTAAGGAACTGTTTACAATACCAGCAGTGGTCACGTTGGTGCCCGCTTTAAATGTGGCATTGGCACCGCCTGCCAGTAATTTAATGCCGTTCATTTGGGTTTGGTTCACGGTGTTGTCGATCTGCTTGATCAATTCGCCGAATTCTTCTTGGGAAATCAGACGCTCAGCATCGGACAGGGTTCCGTTCACGGCCTGTGTGGACAGGGTTTTCAAACGGGTTAACAATTCACTGACCCGTGTCACACCCCCACCGGCAATCTGCAGCAAGGATGATGTTTGTCCGGCGTTCACTTTGGCCTGGGTTAATGTGGCAATGTTGGATTTCAATTTGTTAGAAATAGCGAGTGAAGCCGCATCATCCGAAGGGCGCACAATACGCGAACCCGATGACAGCTTTCCAACACTGGCAGCGGCATTGCGCGAGTGGATGTTGATATTGGCATTAGCGGCTTCAGCAGAGCTGTTGGTTAAGATACTAGGCATAGAAAAAGACTCCTTGCTACGTGCATGATGGATGTCCTACATGGACAGGTTAAATCGGCAAAAAAGACCGATCGGCAAAAAAGGGTGCATGAAGTGTGCCAAAAGGGGTGTTTTTTGCCGAGCCCGCAACCAAAAATTGCAAAGAACCGGCAAAACCTGCCTAATTCCATGAAAAATAAGGAAAAAATACATAAAATGCACGGCATTCAGGCACATTTTGCCCTGCACATTTTGCCGGTGGGTAAAAAATGCCTATCGTTTAAAGCGTATTCAGCGCTGCCCTAAAATCGGTGATCAGATCGCTGGGATCCTCAACTCCCACAGACACCCGCAGCAGGTTGGGGGGCGTGGTGAGTTTATAATCCTCGACCGTTGCGCGATGTTCAATTAAACTTTCGGTGCCGCCTAGGGATGTGGCAACCTTGAAAATCCTGAGTGCCCGAATCACCGCCAAGGCCGCCGGTGCCCCGCCGCGCACCAAAACGGACATCAGGGCCCCATAACGGCCATGCATCTGAACCCGCGCGGTATCGTGCCCAGAGTGGGATGGCAGGCCTGGGTACAAAACGCCCTCAACTTTGGGATGGGCTTGCAGGGCCAGCGCCAAGGCCAAGGTGTTGTCACAACTGGCCGCAATCCGCAGATGCAGGGTTTTCATCCCCCGCAGCAATAACCATGCTTCAAAAGGTCCCAGAATCCCCCCCAGTGTGCCGCGCAGTTTTTTGATGGTTTGCCACAGGGCGGTGTCTTCTTTGGCAATCACGGCCCCCGCAATCACATCATGATGACCGTTCAGGGCCTTGGAACACGAATGCACCACAAAATCCGCGCCTAGGCGTAGCGGCTGGGTCAGCAGGGGCGTGGGCACGGTGTTATCCACCACCAAAATTGCGCCGCAGCCCCTCGCGATGGCGGCAGCGTCGGCGATGTCCGTGATGTCCATCATGGGATTTGACGGCGTTTCCACCCAAATCACATCGGTGCGTCCAGCCCCCGCCACGCGGGCCAGATCATCAGGGTTACTGTTGTCATAGACCCGCACACCGTACCCCCACTGCCCTGCCCATTCCAAAAACCAGTTGGACAGCCCCACATATAATGTTTTCGGCACCACAAACTGGGCCCCTGCTTTTTGGGCCAATAAAACTGCGCTGCAGGCCGCCATGCCAGAGGCATAAACGGCGCTTTCAAAGCCACCCTCCATCAGGGTCAACAAACGTTCCACATCCAGATAGGTGGGATTTTCGGGGCGTGCATACACCCGTCCTGCTTCGTATCCTGTATCCGTAGGTTGACGGGCAAAGGTGGCGGAGGGGTAAATGGGCGGCACGATGGAACGGGTGGTGGGCTCGATGGCGGGGGTGGCTTGGGCCAAGTGGGTGTGGATGTGGGACATAAATTTGCGTTGGTTGGGAAAAAAGGTTATGATGACTGCCTTTATTATCATGTTTTCACCGTTATGAGTAGTTTTCACCGCGAATCTTGGTCCCCTGATGCTTGGCAGCGCCTGCCCATTGTGCAACATCCCACCTATCCGGATCAGGCGGCCTTGCAAGGCGTCAAAGCCCAACTGTCCAAAATGCCCCCGCTGGTCTTTGCGGGGGAGGTGCGGGCCCTAAAGAGAAAATTGGCCAAAGTGGCCAGAGGCGAGGCCTTTTTGCTCCAAGGCGGGGACTGCGCCGAAAGTTTTGTGGAATTTGGGGCCAACAAAATTCGGGATACGCTGCGCGTGATTCTGCAAATGGCTGTGGTTTTGGCCTATAGTTCCGGCAAGCCTGTGGTAAAAATTGCGCGTATGGCCGGCCAGTTTGCCAAGCCCCGATCGGCGGATATGGAAACCATAGGGGATATAACCCTGCCCGCGTATCGCGGGGATATCATTAACGGCATGGACTTTACACCAGAGGCACGGTGCCCTGACCCCGAGCGTATGTTGCGCTGTTATTATCAATCCGCAGCCACGCTGAATTTGATTCGCGCCCTTTCCGAAGGGGGCTATGCCAACATTCACAAGCTGAACCGGTGGAGTTTGGATTTCGTGGCGGCCTCTCCCGTGGGGCATCGTTACCAAGACACCATCGACAGTATCACCAAGGCCCTGAGCTTTATGGAAGCCTGCGGTCTGACGGCAGAACAGGTGCCCCAAATTGAAAAAACAACGGTGTATACATCTCATGAGGCTTTGTTGTTGCACTATGAAGAATGCTTAACCCGCATTGATAGCTTAACAGGGGATTGGTACGACACCTCGGCCCATATGGTGTGGATTGGGGATAGGACCAGACAGCCGGATCACGCCCACGTGGCCTTTATGCGCGGCATCGGCAACCCCGTTGGCATCAAGTGTGGCCCAACCACGGATCCCCAAACGTTGGTAGACATTATCAAAACCATAAACCCCGATAACGAAGAGGGTCGCATCGTCCTGATTTCCCGTATGGGGGCGGGCAAGGTGGAGGCCCACTTGCCAACCTTGATTGAGGCTGTTGAAGCCACGGGGCAATCGGTGGTTTGGTCCTGTGATCCCATGCACGGCAATACCCATAAAACCAGCGATGGGACCAAAACACGATCCTTTGACGCTATTTTACAAGAAGTTAGAGAGTTTTTTGCCGTTCATAAAAAAATGGGCACCCACGCTGGTGGTGTTCATATCGAAATGACGGGACAGGATGTCACGGAATGTGTCGGCGGCGGCCAGCAGTTGGGGGAAGAGGATCTAAAACATCGCTACGAAACCCACTGTGACCCCAGACTGAATGCGTCACAGGCTTTGGAATTATCCTTTTTGCTGGCGGATGTTGTCTAAACCTTATAAGGGCTGATCAGTGCTGCCTGTGGGCTAGGCTTTGGAGAATATCCCCAAAAGCGTCGTGAATCGCCTTGGGGCCCCCTAAGGTATGAAGGGCCTCTGTTGCCTGCTGGGTGTGGTGAACAACCAGATGGTGCATATCAGAAAAAATGCTGTGTTCGTGCATCAGTTGGGTCACTTTGGGCAGGCTGCTACGGCGTTCCTCCTCATGATCCATTAGGCTTTGCATCCATGTTTTTTTAGACGGGGAAACCCGTTGATACAGGGTTAGCCAAGGCCACGTTACCTTGCCCTCTAAAAAATCTTTTCCGATGCTTTTGCCCAAGGATTCCCCTTGGGCGGTGTAATCCAACAGATCATCCTGCAACTGAAACGCCAGCCCCAAGTGTAACCCCAGACGGCGCAACTGATTGCATGTCTCTTGGGGTTTTTGCGCCAAATACCCCGTGACCTCGCAGGCTGCGGCAAACAATTCGGCGGTTTTGCGCTCAATGATGTTAAAATAATGCTCTTCTGTCATGGTCAGGTTTTTCAGGGATAGCAGTTGCAGCACTTCTCCCTCAGCAATGCGGGAAGAGGCCCGTGCCAGAATCTCCAACACCTTCAGCGTTTTGGTTTCCACCATCAATTGAAACGCCCGACTGAACAGGAAATCCCCCACCAGAACGTTGGCCGCATTGCCCCACACCAAGCGGGCACTGGCTTTGCCGCGGCGTTCCTCCGCCTGATCCACAACATCATCATGCAGCAGGGTGGCGGTATGGATGCATTCCACGGCGGCGGCCAGAGGATAGTGACGATCCTCTTTATAATCCATCAACCCCGCACAAGCCAAGGTCAGCAAAGGTCGAATGCGTTTGCCCCCTGCATCCAGCAAATAATGGGAAAGGTCCGGAATTAGGGCAATACCAGAGGATACGTTTTCTGACAACAGGGCCTCAACCCTCCTCATTTCATCTGAAAACAGTATGCTGAGCGTATCCATAATCGTTTTTTCCTAGCGTTGCTTCGTTTTCCGTTCTAAGGTGCTTTTATGTCAAGCGTTTTCCCGTTTTTTCGCCTTTTTTTTGTGTTGATGGTTTTGGTCATGGCTTCGGCCTGCGCCCTTAAAGAAGAGGCCTATCGCAGAGCGGCCAACGAAGAGGCCTCAGCATCATTGATAAAAATTGGGGATTCTTCCTTTGAGGCTGAAAATTATCAACCCGCCCTTGACCTTTATTTGCGTGCCTACAAAAAAAAACCCGATGATGCCACACTGGAAAAAATCGCCGTGACGTTTGACCGCATGGGGAACCCTCAGGCCTCTTATCAAACCTATCTTTTGTTGCAACAAAACAACCCTAAAAACGAATTGTATCTTAAAAATCTGGCGCAGGCGGCCTTTTATGCCGAAGATTTTCAGGCCAGTCAGAAATACTATCAGGATCTTTTGCAAAGGGATCCCAGCGATGGCAATCACTTAGGCGCAGGCGTTGTTGAGGATGTTTTGGGGCATCACGATACAGCCCAAAACCATTATCGCCAAGTTATCGAGCATAGCCCTCGGAATTTGAATGCCAAAAATAATTTGGGCCTTTCGTTGTTGTTACAGGGTAAGGTGACGGAGGCAGAGGCCCTTTTCAAGGCCCTCACCGAACGCGCCGATAGCGAGCCGCGTTTTGATATGAATCTGGCTCTTGTTTACGGTGTTTCGGGAAAATCGGCGCAGGCTGAATCGTTGTTAAAAAAATATCTTTCCCCAGAGGACGTGGCATCAACCCTGCAATTTTATCGGGATTATAGTTTGCTGAATGCGGAACAACGCCGGCGGGTGGTGTATGGGTTTTCCGAAAACCCTGAAACGGACCCCAAGTCCGACTCTGCGGCAGGGTCTTTAAAAGCCTTTCTTTCCCCAAGGCCATCTGGCACGGAAGAGCCAGATGCGTCTAAGCCTTAGTCGGTTATTTAGGAGGAGAACCCTTTTCCGGTTCGCTGGTGGGGGCGTCGTCTTCAGGGATGGGGATAAACACGGGATCCCCCGCTACCAAAGAATAACGAAAAGATACATGCTTTCGTTTTTTTAGGGTTATCAGTCGCGCCAGATACAATACCCCCCCCAAAAAAGCAAAAACCCAGATGGTTCCGAGAATCCACAAACTATGCAGACCGAAATAAATCAACAGCATACCAGCGGCGATTACTAGGCACAGGGTTTGCTTGATGCTTTTTTTGAGTTCTTTTTCCGTATATTGACTGGCGTATTCAATATCATAGCGTTTTTTACTGAGCGTCATGGGGGCAATACGCATTTGGGGACGCAGGGCTTGGAAACGTTTGTTTTCATCCATTTTCAGTTTCAATCGCCACCCTGCAATCATCAAAATCAGAATCGGCAACGTGACGATGTCAATCACAATCAGCAGCAGGCAGGATATCAGGATTCCTACAATCAGGGCGATGTAGGTGGGATGCATGAAGGGTGCTTCCCATTGATCTTTAATACTTTTTGTGGCCACATAACCAATGCCGCCGCGTTTATGGGCAAAGGGATGAATCAGAAACTCCCCCTGTCTCGTGGGGCGCACGCAAACGCGGTAGTGATGGCGCCGCATGCGAGAGGTCATCCAAAAAGGATAGATCATGGCTTTTCTCCCTCAAGGGGGGGCAACAATCCTTCTGTTCGTCCCAAAGACAGCTTTGCAGCTTTCCAGCGCGACGTTAGCAGCATGTATGCGCGGTACCCGTAATACGCTGTCATCAGGGCCGCAAGAACCAATACCAAAAGCTGTTGGCGCAGACTATCCCCCGAGAGGCCATAAATCATAGTTCCGATAAAAAGGATCAGCAGAAAAATAGAAAAAAGAGACAAAACAAAAATATAAAAACGGGAAACCTGCAGCGATCGCTCCATCCAATACCGTTTGAATGTCAATCGGTGGGGCAGGGGGGTTAAGTGTGACAAAAAGGCATCAAAGCGTCGTTTCTGCCAGTCATAATTCAAAACGCCCAGCCAGATCCCCAATCCCAACCCCAACAAGGATCCGATCAGATCATAATCAAAAAGCCAGGCAATGAGCAGGCCCAACAACAGCGTGGGTACAAACACAAAAGCAAAGGGATCCCAATCAGCGGTTTTGGCCTGTTCCAAATCCTTGGCATTGACGGCATACCCCACGCCGCCGCGATGATGGTCAAAGGGGAAATAAAGAAAATCCCCCCCCTCGCTGGGGCAGGGACGCAGGCGGATTTCTGTACGTTTTCTTATTTGGCGATTGAAAAACATCGTGACATCGTTTTTGGTTTTTTACAGTTTTATGGGTAAGATGCTGTAAGATTACAATCTCAATGTCAATAAACCGTTATGGCCTCTTTCCTATCCGCCCCCCTGTCGCACAGGCTTTCGCCCGTGATTTTGCCGTTGTTGTTTGTTTTGGGGATGAAGATTCTGCCCATCATGACCCAGCCGCAAAACTGGACAGAAACGATGACGGATCCCGATGCAATTTTGCGTTTGGTGGTGGTGGATAATCTGATTCAAACGGGGGACTGGGGGGATCATCGGATTCATCGGACCAACCCCCCCACGGGAACCGTGACCCCGTGGACACGGCCCATGGATGGTGTGGTGTTGACAGGGTATGCGTCCATGCGGTTATTTTTGGATGAAAAACAGGCCCTCATCGGATCGGCCATGATCATGCCGCCGCTGTTGTTTGTTTTGGGGCTTGTCTTTGTGTGGCGATGGATGGCGTCACAGGGGATGCCGATTTATGCCCAGCTCTTTGTTTTGATGGCTATGGCTCTTAATCCGTGGTTCAGAGCGTTTGATCCTGGTGCCGTTGATCATCATGGCTTGCTTTTGGTGTGTGCTTGGATGCAGTTTCTTTTGACCTATAGCGTGATTCAGGGTAGGGGGCATCACGCCCCCTACTTGGCCATGGTTACAGGATTGGGAATATGGGTTTCCCCTGAATTTTTTATCGTGTCATTTTTATCGTTTGCGGGGTTGGCCTTTTGCTGGTTAAGGTGCCCTAGGGAGTATCACGCGCCTTTTTTAAACGTTCTGTGGATCACAACCTTGATTCTGGCGGTGGCTGTTGGGATAGAGCAGCCTGTGTTTTGGGTGCCTTTTTATGACACGGTTTCTGTGGTTTACGTGGCGTTGTTGGCCATGATGACGGCGGGCTTTTGGGCCCTGAAAGCAACAGAGCGTCATGATCTGTGGGACCGTTTGTTTTTTGCGGTGGGTGTATTGATTTTAATTTTGGGGGTTATGCGGTGCCTTTATCCGGAATTTTATAAACTCACCATGGGGGGGCTAGATCCCTATATCATAAAGTCTTTTTTGCCCAGCGTGTCGGAACAACAGGCGTTGGTGGATGGCTTTAAAGATATTTTTCCCCCCCAACCGTGGATAGGGATTGTGGTTTCTCATCTTTTGTTTTTTTTGGGATACGGGTTTTTCTTTCATCGGCTGAGGGTGACGAGGGGGGAGTTTTTTCAGGGACATTCTCCGGACCTCTTCGTGTTTGTTTATGCGGTGGTGACCTTAGGGTTGGGGGTGGCAGTGGTGCGCCTTTATCCTTATTCCCTTTTGCCTGGGGTGTTTTTATTTTTGCCTGTTTTGGATGCGTTGGTTAAAACGCCCAAACTCTCCGCTTTATCCGACAGTTTAAGAGCGTGCTGTGTGATCATTATAGCGGCTGTGCCCATGTTGAGTTTGGCGTTTTTGATGAGTTTGGCGGAACTTTGGCCGTCATCGCAAAAAGATGGTGTGGATAATGCCTGTGATGACGATACGCGGGTTTTTATCCAAAACGCCCTGATGCCCGCCCTGCCCCAAGCCCATTTGATTTTCACCCACAACAACGATATGCCCGCGTTGCTGTTTTGGACCCCCTACACGGCCTTGGCGGGGAATTATCACAGAGAGCCTGCCGCCCTGAAAGATTTGGCAACGTTTTTTTCCGCCAAGACAGAGAGCGAAGCCCAAGCTTTGATCCAAAAACATCGTCCCGATGCGGTGATTGTGTGTTTAAAACGGGCAGAGCCCCGTGGCCGCTGGATTTATGATGTGGCCACTGGAAAAATCAACCCACCCGACGGCCTGAAACGTATTTCCACAGACGAAAAGCTGTATCCTAACATTCGGCTGTATCAGGTCAGCCCTTAAATAATTATTTGGTGCAATAATTATTTGGTGCCCCAGGAGGGACTTGAACCCCCACACCCTTGCGAGTAGCAGATTTTGAGTCTGCCGCGTCTACCATTCCACCACTGGGGCATTATCAACGGTGTGCTTTATACCAAGGTTTTGGGGGGTGGTCAAATTTTCCTTAAAAAAAATTTTGTGGCGATGGGCGGGGGGATTTGTTAAGGTCAGCGACCTTTGTGCGGTCGTGGCGGAATGGTAGACGCGCAGCGTTGAGGTCGCTGTGGGGAGACCCGTGGAAGTTCGACTCTTCTCGACCGCACCACCTTGTTTTATTGGATTAAAAATCCGTCACCACCATGCGGCCATCCGATTTACGCACAATCCATTCGGTGGGGGCTGACGCCACAGGGGGCTCTTTTTTATCCAGGGATTTTTTTTCAGCGGGGACGTGTGTTTCCTCAGCCGATGTGTTAATGTCTTGAGTCATATCCATCCTGTGATGCTTTGACGATAAACAAACGTACCATAATGTCTGCCCCAAAACCATCCCGATTTTCCACGGATCACAGCATGGCCCTGCGCCGTTTGGTGCTGGACATCTATAGTGATATTCTCAAACGCAGACAAATGTTGGAGGAAACCTGCGCCCGTCACCCCAGCTTTGCGCGGTATGATGCCGCAGATCGCGGATTTGTCATGGTGCGCCTAAAAACCCTGTTCCGGTATCGGGGGGCCTTTATGGCCATGCTGCGGGATTTTTCCCCCAAAAAAACAGAGCACGAGGCTGTGTTGCATTTGGCCTTGGCTGAGGTTTTGTGTTTAGGCACCCCCGTGTATGCCGTTGCCCAGTGGGCTAAAAGCGTTTCAAAGCTATATGCCCAAAAGTATGTTCATGCTTTGATCCAGAGGGCTGTGCGTCTGGGGGAGGGGTGGTGTGCGCTTTATCTGAAACCTGAAAACCTGATATCCCCTTGGTTATACCAGCGATTGCAGCAGGGGTATGACTCAGATACCTTAAACACGATGACCAAGGTTCATTTGACCATACCCCCTTTGGATATAACCCTCAGAAATTCAGGATTTTTAGGGGATGATAGGGCAGGGCAGGGGGGGCATTCCTTTCTGGTGCCGTGGTCAAACCGTTATTCAGACTCACCGGTTGTTAGCTCTTTGCCAGGGTATGACCAGGGGCTATGGTGGGTTCAGGATGTGGCGGCCAGTTTTCCGGTGATGGCCCTAGGTGATGTACGGGGGCAGACTGTTTTGGATATGGGCGCGGCCCCAGGGGGAAAGACGATGCAGCTGGCCTCGCGCGGGGCCTATGTTACGGCGCTGGATTATGCGCCGGATCGTATGAGGGTTTTAAAAGAGAATCTGGCGCGAACGGGCCTTATTGCCGATGTGGTGGCTGCGGATGCGTTGACGTGGGCTTCGCCAAGATTGTTTGATGCTGTCTTGCTGGATGCCCCGTGTTCCGCCACGGGAACGTTGCGGCGTCATCCGGAATTGCCTTGGATTCGGGATGATGGCTACCTTGGGGCGTTACAGGCTACGCAAGAGGCTTTGCTGCATCGCGCCCTGAATGTGGTTAAACTGGGGGGCAAAGTGGTTTACGCTGTGTGTTCCCTTTTGAAAGAAGAGGGATCGGATGTGGTTCAGTCTGTGCTGGTGGCGCGGGCGGATTGTCTCTTGCAGCCGATCACAAACCAAGATACCATGATCCCTGATTTTGCCCTGAAAGACGGATATCTTCAAACCAACCCCAGCCATGCTGCTGAGGATGGGGGGATGGATGGATTTTTTGCGGCATGTTTTGTTAAAACATCCTGATGGTGGTCGACTGTGGTTCGTTTGGCACCTTCTCTTTTATCCGCGGATTTTGCCCATTTGGCCAGAGATGTGGCGGCTTTAGAGGCCGCGGGGGCGGATGCGTTGCATTTGGATGTGATGGATGGTCATTTTGTGCCTAATATGACGTTTGGTCCGCCGGTGATTGCGGCGTTGCGGCCGTTGACAGCCTTACCTTTGGACGCCCATTTGATGATCACCCATGCTGAAACCACGGTGGAGTCCTATATCGCCGCCGGTGTCAATCATATCACGGTTCATGCCGAGGCCTGCACCCATTTGGACCGTCTTCTTACCTTTATAAAATCTCGGGGCTGTACGGCAGGGGTGGCCTTTAATCCCTCAACACCCCCAGATATGCTGCGCTATTTACCCCAAGTAGATTTGGTTCTGGTGATGACTGTGAATCCTGGGTTTGGGGGGCAGGCTTTTTTGGAGTCTCAAATTGAAAAAATCAAATGGGTTCGGGATTTTCGGGCTGAAAAGAAATTATCTTTTGATATTCAGGTTGACGGGGGCATTACGCAGGATACCATTGGGCGTGTTGTGGCCGCCGGTGCCGATGTGATTGTGGCCGGCAGTGCGGTTTTTAAAGGGGGTGTTGCTGAGGTTCCCAATAATATCGCACGGTTGCGTCATGGTTGAAACGTTACAGCATTTCGATGCGCATATCACGCTGCCGGATTTTGAGGTTAGCCCCCTGCGGGCGCATTTGATGCAATCTGCACTTCATCTATCCCCTTACCGTTGGATGTTAAAGCGGGGTAGCACGCAAGAAGTTGTCTGCTTTCCTCCCGATTTATGGGCCGGAGACCCTGAGGAAGGTCAGGCCCTTATCGACGGTGTGTACACTCTGCGTGGGCAACGTTTTCCTGTGACGGAAACCCCTTGGCGTCGTGGGGGCTTGCCTCTTGAGGCCTCTCATTTCCTTTGGCTGCGGGATCTTCACGCGGTGGGCGGGGATCAGGCGCGTCAAATAGCCCGCCGGTTGACCGAATCTTGGATTCAGGATCATACTCGTGTATCCGGTCTTCCTTGGCAGCCGTATATTACGGCAGAGCGTTCCGTGTTGTGGTTGCAGCATTATTCCTTTTTTGCGGCAGGATCAGAGGAGGTTTTCCAAGAAAGCCTCAGTCAATCGTTGATCCTTCATCTTTATCGCTTGAGGGCTCATTATTATGCCCGTTATCCTGATGATGACCCCCTGTTGATCATCAAAGCCATGATGTATATCACAGGCTGTCTTAAGGGGTATGAGACTTGGTTTGAAGAGTTAGAATCGTGCGTAGAGGATTACCTCTCCCATGCCATCGATGAACGGTATGAACACCGCTGCAAGAGCCTTGCCCTGCAGCTGGAAACGGTCATTCATTTGCTGGACATTCGGCTCTTGTATCAAAGCAGAAAACAGAGTGCCCCTGCTTATCTTAGGGATATGCTCTGCCAAATGGGGGCGGTGCTTAAGAGGGCGCAGATGGGGGCCTTGCCTGCATTTCATATGACGCCACGCTATGATCGCGCTTGGTTACAAAGTTTGCTGACCATGGCTGGACAGTCCTGTCAAGTGATGGTGCAGCCGTTTCAAGGTCGTGTGATGGGGTTGGAAAAAATTGTTTGCAAGAATACCTGTGTTATTATGGACTGTCGATTGCCAGAAACGGGCCAGCGGTATCATGCCAGTCCACTGGCCTTTGAACTGGGTATTGGTAAAAATCTGCTGATTACCCACTGTGGTTATAGTGCCACGTTATCCCCAGAATGGAAAAAGGCCCTGCGGGGGACGGCGGCGCACAGCACGCTGTCCATGGATGATGCGGATGCCTTTGATTATGGGATATCTGGGGAAAAAACGTTATCCCGCATTGAAACGGAGGTTTCAGAAGACGCGGGTCGTATGACGCTGAAAGCCCGTCACGATGGGTATTTTGGTCGTTTTGGGGTGTTGCATGAACGCACGTTGGTGCTTTCTCGCAATGGAGATCATTTAAGTGGGCACGATGGGCTCAAAGGGGCGCAAGGTCATGCGTTTTGTGTGCGTTTCCACCTGCCGCCCCACATTCGCCCCTTGCTGGAGGCCGGAAAAAACCGCGTCTATCTGGATGCCGTGAACCAAGACATTTGGACCCTGACCTGTCCTGCATGGCCCATTACGGTGGAAGAAAGTGTGTTCATCGATACCGAAGGGGCCATCCGCCAAACGTCCCAAGTTGTGATTCGTGGCACCACAGGCGCCGGACAGACCGATATTCATTGGGTGCTGCAAAAGGCGTGAAGGAGAATTATGTTGTTCACACAGGATCCTGATGCACCATCACATCGGCGTGGGGGTATAGGGTTTCGAGTTTTTTTTCCAGTCCATCGGCGATGGCGTGGGCCTGAAACAGGGTTTGGTGACCGCTCAGGTCCAGATGAACCTGAATAAAAATTTTACTGCCCGATGCGCGGGTTTTCAGACGGTGATACCCTTCGACCCCCGGATATTCCGTGATAATCCTGATGATGTCGGCTTCTTGATCTGGCGGCAGGGCGTGGTCCATCAGGCGATGATACGCGGGCATAACAACATGCATCACCACATGCCACAAAACATACAGGGCAATCCCTATGCCCAACAGACCGTCAACAGCCACCCATCCCGTGCGTGATGCGATCAAAATGGCGGCAATGACTCCTGCGTTGGTTAAAACGTCACTCAGATAATGCGCATGATCCGCCCGTAACAGAACCGATCGGGTCCTTTTCATCATCATTTGCTGATACACAACCAAACTGAGTGTGAAGGTGATGGAAATCCCCATAACGGCCAAGGCCCAAATGTCATTGTGCAGCGGGGTGGGGCGAATCAGTTGTTCCACCCCCTGCAGCAGAGCAAACACCGCAATGCCGCTGACAAAGGCCCCCTGAAGAAGGCCCATAATATCCTCGATGCTATGATGGCCAAAACGGTGATCATCATCGGCGGGTTTTGACGCATAGCCCGCTGCCAGCGCGTTGCCTAGGGACATCAGGGCATCCATCAGAGAATCCAGCATAGAGGCAAAGACACTGGCGGATCCCGATATACTCCAAGCGGCAATTTTCAGGGCCACCAAAATTAAAGCCATCCCCATGGCTACAAAGCTGGCGCGGCGGGCAATATGGGTATGCTCAGACACACTCATAAAACATCATAGTACAAATAGGTGGCAAAAAGGGTTTTGACGCACCCACGCTTTTGAAGGCGTGTGTCTTGAACAGGGGGAAAGGTCGCCTTGCGTCGCAGAAGATCCTGCTTTGACCATAAACTTTCGGCAATAGGATCCTTAATGTTCATGGCCTCATTCAGAGCTTGGCAGGGGGCTTTGGATAGGCCCTCTAAAAAGAAAACCAAATGTTCCCCCGCCCATCCCATTTGCCAATTTAAGGGGGGATTGCCCTGAAAAACGGGGGGTGTTATGGGCCAAAGATCCTGATAAATCTTGGATAGACTGGTGGGATTTTGCCCATCCCACGATAGGTCTTTTTTGGCAATCCCTAAAACGTTTGCATGATTCGCCATGTCCCGCAGCATTTCGGATTGTTGAAAAACGGCCGTGATGGGATTGTTTTTGGGGTTTTGCCCATGTTTTGTTAACATTATCAGGCCTAGGGCCGCTACCATAGTCGCCAGAAAAGCCCATAAAATTTTGATTTTTAAGGATTTTGAAAGGAGAGGCATCACAGATGTGCCCTTAAAACTTGAATCGCCGCAGAGACAAGGGGCCAGCGGTTCAGGGTATAAAAATGAAAATCCCGAACGCCGCGTTGATATAACGTCTCACACTGGCCAATCAGCAGATGGGCGGCCAGATGGTGGTTGGCAGGATCTTGGTCAAAATCTGAAAACCAACGTTCCACCCACAGGGGAATAGACGTTCCGCAAAATCCAGCAAAGGCCTTGGCTTGGGAAAAACTATGCATCGCCAGCAGTCCTGGCACGATGGGGATGGTGATGCCAGCGTTTTGCGCCGCGTCCACAAAACGACTGTACACGTCCACATCAAAGAAAAACTGTGTGATGGCCTGTGTGGCGCCGGCATCCTGCTTGCGCTTTAAGATGTCAATATCTTGGGCAATTGAAGAGGATTCGGGGTGCTTTTCCGGATAGGCAGAAACCTTGATGTCAAAAGGATGTCGTTGCCGCAGACCCGCGATCAAATCGGTGGCATAGGCGTACCCTTCAGGATGGGGCGCATAATCCATGGTTTTTTCGGGCATATCACCGCGCAGCCCCACCAAAGAGCGCACGCCATGTTGCCAATAATCATCCGCAATGGTATGGATATCATCTTTGGAAAGCCCCACACAGGTCAGGTGCGGCGTGACATTCTTGGCCCCCCTGTTTATCATTTCCAGAACGATTTCCCGTGTTTTTTCCCGCGTGCTGCCCCCCGCGCCAAAAGTCACAGATACAAACTGAGGGTTTAGCGGCAGAAGGTTATCCACCGTTTCCCACAGCTGGGTGGTCTGGGTTTGGGTTTTCGGGGGGAAAAACTCAAAAGAATAACGTAAAGACTCTGGCATGGGGCGTAGCGAAGTGTTAAGACATAATCTTTACCATACCCTTTCTTTGGATGCAAAGATCTATAGAGACCCCCCATGAAGCCGTTATCCTTGATTTTTTTCTTTTTCGTCGTTTGGGCGTGGCATCCTGCATTTGCGCAGACGTCCTCTGATCAAGCAGAATCATCGGACGTTTGTCAGGACATGAACGCTTATGACCCGTGGGAGGGTTGGAATCGTCAGGTTTTTGCTTTTAACCTGTTTATGGACGATTATCTGATTAAACCGGTGGCCCAAGGGTATGATTTTATCCGCCCCGATTTTCTGAAAAAGCCCCTTAACAATTTTTATGATAACCTGCACGAGCCCCTTAATGTCTTGAATAATCTGCTGCAGGGGGAATGGAAGCGTGCGGGGGATTCGTGGGCCCGTTTTTTCGTCAATTCAACGTTTGGTCTTTTGGGATTTTTTGATGTGGCTGACGATGAAAATGTTCAAGAAGCCCGCGAGGATTTTGGTCAAACCCTAGCGGTATGGGGTGTGGATCACGGGGCCTATTTCGTGATTCCTTTTTATAAACCCAGCACGGTGCGGGATGCCTTTGGGGAAATCGCCGTGGATGGTTTTCTTTTAACGCCATGGTATTACGTTGCCGACAATAACGACGCCATGGGCTGGTACTATGGTCGCCTTGCAGGTGAATTTTTAGAGGTTCGCGCTGATAATCTTAAAACATTCGATAATCTACGCAAAACAGCGGCGGATGATGATAGCTTTTATGCCCTAATGCGTTCTCTCTCTTGTCAAAAGCGTCAGGTTGAGATAAGTAATGGGAAGTTTCAGGAGAATCAATCGGCTGGTTTTGAGGAAGAATTTTTCGCAGATCAACCTTAAATAATTTTGGATCGGGTATTTATCATGCGTTTTTTTGGGTTGGTTTTGGCGTTTTTGGTTTGCTTTGGTTCCGCGGCATGGGCACAGTCTTTTGATAAAAAACCCAGTATGGATTATATCCAGGGGTTGGCGGAAAAAGTTGTCGTTATTGCCAAACAAAATAAAGATAAGGCCATTCAGGATGAGAATGTTGCAAAATTACTGAATGAAAATTTAGCTTATGAACGGATTGCCCGTTTTGTTTTGGGCAAACATTGGGCGAATGCCAACGAAAAAGAGAAAAAAGAGTTTGTTGATCTTTATGCGAAATCCCTTCGTCTAGCCTATTCCCGTCAAATTTTGTCGGTGGATTTGAAAGATGTACAGGTTTATGATGCTCTTGTTGCGCCTCGGGGCCAGATGGTCACGGTCAAAACAAAGGTCGTGGATCCCGATTCAGGTCAACTTGTGGCGATTGACTGGCGGTTGTTTTCTTCTGCCGAAGGATACAAAATTCTGGATGTGCTCGTAGAGGGCATCAGTGTGGCGTCTTCTCAGCGTTCAGAATACGCCTCGATTATTCAACGAGGGGGGGGTAAAGTTGAGGCGGTTCTGGCCAAGTTGCGTCAGGATACCCAAGAACCTGTTCAAAATCCGTGAAGACTTTTAGCCTTCGCCGCCTTTCATATGCGGTGATTGTGGTTGTTTTTGTTTTTTTGATGGTCTGCTCAGGCTTTATTATTTTAAGCCTTAATAATTTAAGCGTCATGGCAGAGCATGCCCGTTTAGAAGCCGTCCCGAAAGCCCTAGATCGTCACCAAAAAGCCAGGATTATTGAGCAAATGCGGGCGTTGTTGGATGTGATGCTGACTACGGGCGATTTAAAAAAAATTGACATGGTTAAGGGAAAATTGGTTTTTTTAAGCACGCATATGATGGATCGTTATCTTGATCCTTCTCTTCATGCTTTGATGAGGCATATTTCTGCGGAAACCCAACGTTTGGCATCAAAAGCACGGACTATCGTAGCTAAAAACAATGAAATTTTTGATCAAAAACAGAAAATTGATGCGCAGATTGAAACCTTGCGTCCTTTTATAGAACAAACTCAGATTGAATTGTGGTCAAAATTGCAGGTTCATTCTTCCCACGACAGGGAGGTATTTGTGCTTTATAAACGCATGGAAACATTGATGGGGACCTTTGACAAAATGGCTCTTTCTTTGGCCCAGCTGATGATTTTGCAAACGTCACAAGCTGTGGAAAATGAACAAAATCATTACCGCGCGATGGCAAGCTTGCTTCTTTATCTTAAGCCAAGATTGCCTAGCCTCAGTTATCAAAAAGAGCTCTACGCACTTATTGAACATTTTTCATCTGTGGAGTATTTGTTTGATTTAAAACAAGAAAATATTAGTTTTTTGGCCCAGCTTTCTAAAGAACATTTGTCCCTGAATCAGAATTTGTCTTCTTTGCAGAATCAATTGACCCAAACAGGTATTGATTTGGCCAAAAGGGTGACGGATTCTTTGGAATATCAAGCTCGTGAAGGATTTTTAGCCTCAATGATTGTTTTCCTTGTTTTGGGGGCTTTGTTTTTCTTGTTGGCGCTCATTTTGCTTTATGGGATTGTGAAACCTATGACGCGGGCCAGCTATGTTTTGCGGAATTTGCATGGGTGTGATCCCCAAAAGGATTTAATGCATTCCGATTTGGTTGAGATGGAATCCATTAATCAAGGGGTTATACAGTTGGCGTCTGCCATGAAGGCTACAGAGGAGGCTAACGCACGTTTAATCACCATGGCCCAACTGCAAAGCACCTTCACCGCCACCGTTTCCCATGAATTGCGCACCCCATTAACGTCCATCCGTGGCTTTTCGCATATCATTCAAAAAGATTTAAAAACCATTTTGCAAGATATACCATCATCAAAATATATATCCCGCATTGTCTCTAACGTAGAGATTATTCAGGCTGAAAGTGAACGTTTGAGCCTGTTGATTAATGATGTTTTGGATATGACCAGTCTTTCCTCTGGCCGCATGGTCTGGCGGGACGAATATACTCAACCGGCGGAGGTTATCCGTTACACCGTTGCGGCCATGAAGGGGCAGCGTCTTCAGCATACCCACATTTTACTGGAGCAGGATATTCAAAATCCCTTGCCAACCTTAAAGGTGGATCCTCATCGCCTGCAACAGGTTCTGATGAACTTGTTGCACAATGCATACAAATTTACGGAAAAGGGTCGCATTATATTGAAATGCTGGGCAAAAAATGATCGTGTTTATTTTTCCGTCCAAGATACGGGCATGGGGATTCCCAAAGAAGACTTTGATAGAATTTTTGAACAATTTCAGCAAAGTGGGTCTTTGAAAGATAAGCCCCGTGGTACCGGTTTGGGATTGGCCATTTGTCGTCAAATTGTAGAACATTATGGTGGTTCGTTAACCGTGTCTTCTGAGGTCGGCAAAGGCAGTACCTTTACATTTTTTATTGGACATAATACCTCAGCATAGTTTATATTTATCTGATTTTTTATATAGGTGCCATTTGTATGAATAAAACGCTGGAGGCCATTGATATCTTCTCTGGACTGTCTCCTGAAGACAGGAGCCGTATCGCTGCCCTCTGCCAGTGGAGGGTTTTTGAAAAAGATCAGTACATTCTGGACAAAGACGACCAAGAAACCGATGTTTATTTTATTATAGAGGGTGCTGTACGCATTTTGAATTATTCTTTGGCCGGACGCGAAGTCAGCTATGCAGATATTGGGGCGGGAGCCTGCTTTGGAGAACTGTCTGCCCTAGACAAACAGCCCCGCTCGGCGGCTGTGATTGCCAAAACCACCACCCAAGTGGCTGTGCTCTCTGCCGCACAATTTGAAAAGATTCTTCGGGATTATCCCAGCATTGCCATGGCCTTGCTGAAAAAATTGGCCTCTTTTTTACGGTTTGCCTCGCTGCGTATTTTTGAGATGAGCACTCAGCAATCTCAAAATCGTGTAGCCTTGGAATTGTTGCGTTTGATGGAAGATTGTGGAGAAAAAGGTCTTAATCACGATGTTTCCGTGATTTTATCACCCGCCCCCAAGCAGATGGATTTGGCCAACCGTATTGGCACAACACGGGAAACTGTGGCCAGAGCCTTTCGGAAATTAACCGAAGAGGGGATTGTGGTCCGCGTCCCCAAGGGATTAAAAATTTTAAATCCAGAGGCTTTGCATGCCTTAGCGGAAAACATTGAATAGCGGGCAGGGAACCTTTATACTTGTTTTAGGCTGGCGTGTGCGAGGTCCATCACGTTCCTCGGTCCATAATGTAAGAATGGGAGCTGTCCCTGTTTTGATCGTGGTCAAAGCACTACGGCGCCCCCCTGGTCATCGGCACCAGGCAACACGATGGCCACGGCACGCTGGCTCTTTTTTAAAACAAACTGTCGATTTCATGGCCACGACCGTTGTCGTCGTCGCCGACCTGAAAGGTGTCATCGCGCCAAGGCGGCGCATCTTTGCGCGTTTTGCGTTGAACGGCCTCTCTGTATGTCGCTTTGTGACTTTTTGCGGGAATGGCCCCTTTGATAACAGAAACCGGCACCACCAACGCAGGCGCGGGGGGAGGAATCGTAAACATATCCTTTATTATCCCCCCAAAAGGTTAACGAAAGGTCAATCAGACTATCCCCCCCTCTGGTCATTTATTTTCGTTTATCATAAGGATTGTCCCGCGTGCGCAGGACAATGCGCAGGGGAATTGGACCCAACCCTAAATTATCAGCAAGGCTTTTTTTTAGGTAACGTAAATAATCCGCCGGAACCTCCTCGCTGCGCGTTGTGAAGATCACGAACGTAGGGGGGCGGGTCGAGGCTTGCGTGGCGTATTTTAAACGGATGCGGCGACTTTTGATTACCGGCGGTGGGTGATGGGTGGTGGCATAGGTCAGCCATTGATTCAGAAGGGCCGTGGACACACGTTTGTTCCATAAATCATACAAAGCGCGGCTTTTTGCAAAAAGGTCGGAAACGCCCTGACCCTTTTGGGCCGAGAGGTAAACCACGGGCAAGTCTGCCACATCATGAAACAGCATGGGGGATTGTTTTTTGATATAATGGGTGATCCGTTTTTTTTGATCCTCTGGCACCAAATCCCATTTGTTCAGGGCCAAAATCACGGGCCGTCCTTCTTCCAGTGCATCGGATACGATGGAAAGATCCTGTTTTTCAATTCCCTGAACGGCATCCACCACCACAATGGCGATATGACAAAAATCCATAGCATGCTTGGTTTCGTGGGCGGCTTTGTGTTCAATAACATCGCGGTGGGCCTTTTTTTTGCGCAGGCCCGCAGTGTCCGTAAGACGAAATGTATGCCCAGAAATAACCGTGGTCGCATGAATGGCATCCCGCGTCATTCCTGGCATTTCACTGGTCAAGGTTCGCTCGTACCCCAGCAAAGCATTGAGAAGTGTAGATTTACCGGCATTTGGCCGTCCCAAAAGCGCGATTTTTAGGGGGTCCTGACCTTTTTCTATGCCTTGGCTTTTCTCGGCATTTCTTTTAAGGATTTCTTCTTTTAACTCAGAAATACCATGCCCTGTGCGTGCTGATAAGAGGATTGTAAGCTCAGCGTCATAAATGTCACCCCCAGTATTTTTTTGTATGTCTGACTTGTTTTTGACAATAAAAACAGGCTTTTGCTCCTTTTTGAGAAGCCGGAAGCAGCCCTTGTCTTCCTCGGAAATACCTTCGCCGGCATCGGTTAAAAAGACAACTAAGTCAGACTTAGAAATACCATTAAGCGTTGCTCGCATCATGTCCTTGGCCATAGACGTTTTGCCATAAAGATCGATGCCAGGGGTATCAATCAGGCAAACATCGTGTCCATCCCACGTTGTGTAAACGTCTTTCCAATCCCGCGTAACGCCAGGTTCATCATGAACGATGGCAACGGGCCGGCCCAAAAGACGGTTCAGAAGCGTGGATTTTCCCACATTGGGGCGTCCCACCAAGGCAACAGTGATCATAAGGCATCATATCACAAAAAATTAAGGAAGGATTCCCTTTAACAAAGGATTTTGCTCTTGATAGGCCACGGGCTCTCCATCACTCAGGGGTTTGTTTGCCTCTTTAAGTGTTTTTAATCGTGCGTATTCTTTTTTAGGCTCAATGATTGTGTTGGGTTTGGCTAAATTTAAGGGGTTGGTTAATACATCTTGGCTTTCCGCTTCATCGGTTTTCAATCGTTCGCGAATCATGGGATCCACCGCCGTTGTGCCGGTGGCTTTGTCTAGGAAAGCTTGGGCATTTCCCCCTGTTATAGCAACAGCCTCGGAGGCGGCCTCTGTTGTTAGGGGGGTGCCCGTGATCACAGAGGCTCCGCGGCTTTGAGAGGAAGGGGTTGCGGTTGCCAAGCTTCCGGGGGAGGGAATGTGTTCAGGATTATGAACATCGCCGGGTACAGCCAAAGGCTCCCGCTTTAAAATGGCAAATTCATCAGGGGTGTTGCGGGCAATGCCCAGCATAGAGGCCCGATCCTCGCCTGCACAACCGGAGAGGCTCAGGGCTAAGACAGCGGCAAAAAACAGGCGCATATCAAACCTTCTTCTTTGAAACGATTTGACTATAAAGCAACATAAGCACGCCGACAACAATACAGCTGTCGGCCAAATTAAAAGCCGGCCAATGGTACGAGCCAACATAGAAATCCAAAAAATCAAAAACCGCGCCATACAAAATACGGTCCCGTATGTTGCCCACCGCACCCCCAATAATCAGCGACAGGGCCCAACGTTCCCGAGGCTGATCGTTTTTATACAACCAGATCAGCAAACCCACCACAAAACCCCCTGTTATGCCCAGCAAAACAAAGGGGGGAAGGGCCTGAAACAGACCAAAACTGACGCCGGTATTCCAAACAACATTCAGGTTGAATCCGTTAAAGATCGGATAAAAAGACGTATCGCGAGAAAAAAGAAAAGACATCACCGCTGTTTTCAGCCAGATATCCCCAAGGGCAATCAGAAGGGCGACTCCCACGTGCCACCCAAACCGTTGAACATGCTGGCGGTGCATCAGGATACCCCCTGAATGACAGAGGCACACCGGTCACACAGGTTGGGTGTGGCATGATCCTGAGGGGTCAGATCCTCATGACGCCAGCACCGCTGGCATTTTTCCCGCATTGATTTTGATATCGAAACAAGGGGTGCCACAATCGTTTCGTTTTCAATATAATCAATGTGCGAAACAAGGGCGACCTCTGTCAGGTTAAAATAATCAGCCGTTTTACGATCGTTAGGGTGAAGTTCTAGGGTAACATCAGCCTCAAGATTGGCTTTGATGTCTCCTTTTTTTCTTGCCTGTTCAAGGGATTGTAGGACTTGGGCCCGAAGGTTCAAGAGGGATTCCCCGTGTTCGGCCAAAGAGGGATTGTCCCATGTCGTCGGCAGAGGGGGGGTATCCAGCAAATGCACGCTGCCATGTTCATGATCCAAAAGATACAGCTCTTCTGCTGTAAAACAGAGCAGGGGGGCCAGCCAGCGCAGAAGGCTGTCGTATAAATGGCGTAAAACGGTGCGCGTGGCCCGACGTTTTGGGCTATGTGTCCCCTCACAGTATAAGGTGTCCTTGCGGATATCAAAATAAAACGAAGATAGGATGCTGCTGCAAAAGGTGTGAAGCTTTTGATAAAATTCAGAAAATTCAAAGGTGGATTGTAGGGCTTGCCAGTCATGATCAAGGGCTTTCAAGTGGTGCAAGACCCATTGTTCCAACGGGGGCAGGGCGCCATATTCGATCGTTTCGCTATCGAACCAAAAGCGAAGGTTGCCATGCAAAAAGCGCATGGTGTTACGAAAACGTCGATAAATATCGGCGTAGTGGTCGAACAATGTTTTTTGAACGTGGACATCATGGCTGGTGTCTGAAAAGACCGCCCATAGCCTGAGAATGTCCGCGCCGTAGGCTTTGACGATATCTTGGGGGGCGACAACATTCCCCAAAGATTTAGACATTTTTCGTCCCTGATGATCCAAAACAAACCCGTGTGTCATCAGGTTTTTATAGGGGGCCTGCCCCAACAGCGCAGATCCCACCAGCAAAGACGATTGAAACCAGCCGCGATGTTGGTCGGACCCTTCCAAATAAAGGTCTGCGGGGACCTGCTCAGAGTCCAGAGCAAAGCTAAACGTTGTGCCGCTATCAAACCAGACATCCAAAATATCATGGGATTTTTCGTAATCATGGGGGTTTAAATCCAGTCCCTCAAAGAAAACCTCCAGCGGGGTTTCAAACCATGCATCACATCCCTTTTCGGCGATGACGTTGGCAACACGATCAATAAACGTTTGAATGATTGCGGGATTTTTGGGGATTTCCCCCGTTTCTTTATGCTGAACAATGGTTAACGGAACCCCCCACAGGCGTTGACGGGACAAACACCAGTCGGGACGAGACGCCACCATAGAGGTCAGACGTGTGCGACTTTTGGAGGGGAAAAACCCCACGCGATGCAGACTGCGCAGAGCAACCTCACGCAGGCTCAGCCCTGAATCCATAGGTTGATCCATGGTGACGAACCATTGTGGAGTCAGCAGCGTGATTAAGGGGGCTTTGGATCGCCAAGAATGCGGGTAACTATGCACAAAAGGGCGTTCCCCCAAAAGGCGATGGTTGGTTTTGAGGTGTTCTAGAATCGCCGGCGTCACCTTAAAAATATGCTGTCCCCCAAAATGGGGAACGTTTTGGGTGTAAAGGCCTTCCCGTGTTACAATTTGGGGGAAATGATTTTGAAAAAAGGCGATGGTTTCTAGGCGGTGTTGCAAACGGGGCTCTTCGGTTAAAGGCGAGCGCATCAAAAGAAAATCATCTTCACCATGGGCGGGGGCGATGTGAACAATCCCTGTGCCCTGATCATCGGTGATAAAGGTTGCGGGGTATACGCAGGAATACCAAGACAGCCCTTTGTTGGTATCAAGCGGAAAGGGCCGCTCACACAGGGTGCCGACTAAGGAATGCCCAAGAATGTCTTGTATGACATCAAAAGATATACCGCAGGCAGACGAAAAGGCCTGGACGCGTTGACGCAAGACCACAAAATGATGTCCGTCAGGATGACGCAGCAGAGCGTAAAGCAAATCAGGGTGCACCGCCAGCCCCGCATTGGCCGGCAAGGTCCAAGGGGTTGTGGTCCAAGCGACCAAAGATGTTTCAGGCGGCAAATCTCCCTCAATCACGGGAAAAGCAACATAGGCTTCGGTGGATGTTTTTTCGTGGTATTCTATTTCGGCCTCTGCAAGGGCCGTTTGTTCAACCGTTGACCACCAAACGGGGCGAACCCCTTGGGTAATCAGATTTTTTTCCCATAGTTTTCCAAAAGCCCGAACAATGGCCGCTTCGTTGTCAAAGTCCATGGTTAAATAAGGGTGATCCCAGAGACCATCAACACCCAGACGTTGAAATTCCTCGTTTTGGTGATTGGACCATTGCTCGGCATAGCTGCGGCATTCTTCGCGAAAGTCACGCAAGGAAACATCGGCTTTTTTCTTTTTTTGGGCTTGGTATTGCTCCTCAATTTTCCATTCGATGGGCAGGCCGTGACAATCCCACCCTGGGCGAAAACGAACATGGCGCCCCATCATGCGATGATAGCGGTTTAGGAGATCCTTTAAAATTTTCCCCATGGCATGACCCAGATGGATGGGGCCATTGGCATAGGGCGGCCCATCGTGCAGCACAAAGGGACGGGCCCCTTGGTTTTTCTGCGTTAAGGACGCATATAAATTTTGTGACTGCCAGCGGGCCAAAATATCCCCTTCCTTTTGGGGAAGGCCGGCTTTCATGGGCAGAGGGGTTTCCGGAAGGAACAGGGTATGACGATAATCGGTGTTCATAGAATGGATTTTTAAAGGTCACCAAAACATTGCCGTGCGCGTCGACAGTCTTCTTCTATACATGCTTTCAGGGTGGGAAGCGATGGAAATTTCATTTCGGGGCGCAGGAAGTGATGGAAAGACACGTGGAGGGTATCCCCGTAAAGATCGTTTTGAAAGTCAAACAAATGAACCTCAAGGCGTTCTTGCGTCCCCCCAACCGTGGGACGAAGGCCCACATTGGCCACGCCATAATGCCGATGTTGCCGCCATTGGATGGTGACAGCGTAAGCCCCAGCATGCGGGGGTAAAAATGAGTCTAAGGATAGATTGGCCGTGGGAAAGCCCAAGGTGCGGCCCAGACGATCTCCGGCAATCACAGGACCGGTGATGGTATAGGGACGCCCTAAAAGATGATTGGCTTTTTTCAGGTTTCCTTCCCTTAACAGTCGGCGAATGGTGGTGGAGGCACAAACGGTTCCCTCCTCATCGACCCATGGGGCGGCAACGGTGACGCCAAAACCCAAACGTTCCCCAAGATGCCGGAGTGTTTGAACATTGCCGCTGCGTCCATGTCCAAAAGCAAAATCTGGCCCCACCACTACGTGACCCACACGTAGGCCCTGCACCAAAAACTCTTGGGCAAAGTGTTCGGGGGATTGCTCAGCAAAGGGGCCATCAAATGTCTGGTGCCACAAAAAATCCAGCCCTTCTTCTTTAAGATATTGTTCTTTTTGAGATTGAGATGTCAGGTGAAAAGGGTTTCGGGAAGGATGAAAAAAATCTCGGGGGTGGGGATCAAAGGTTATTGCGCCAAAGAAACGAAAATGCACAAATTGTTTTGATATAGAAATGACATGGGCGTGCCCCCGATGAACACCGTCAAAGTTCCCGAGGGCCACGCTGCAGCCAGGGTGTTGAAAATCGGAAAAACAGGCATTTTGGTAGATTTTCATGGGATAAATTTTGGAAAAACCTTAACAGAGTATGGGGGGGCTAAGAGCGTTTGCCTCCTTAGGGGAAGTGTGTTACAAGGAAAGCCGTCTGACCCCAACATAAATTTCTAAAGAGAGAGCTTTCAGGCATGACCACCAAAAAACTACAAGATCCCGAAGAAATCAAGGATTTGATGCGCGAAGTTGAAGACGATATGGCCTTTGAATCCCTAAAAAAAGGGATGAAGCGCTTTGGGCCAGCGATAGCGGTTCTGGTTATGGCGATTCTTTTGGCGATGGGTGGGGGCTCTTGGTACCATAACAGGCAGGATCAAAAAGCCTTGCAGGCAGAGGACGTTTTTATTCGCTTGGTTTATCCGGACGCAGAAAATAGCAAAGGGGATGTGAGGGACGAGGATTTGGTATTTTCCTCAGGATATCAGACATTGGTAGCCTTTGCGGAGGGCCAGCGGCATCTCAGCCACGATCGCCCTGCAGAGGCATGGGACATCTGGCAGAAATCCCTTAAAAACGCCCCGCTTCCTTTGCGGAATCTTTTGGTGGTGGCGTCGGGGTCCTTGCCCAAGGGCGATGCTGGCAAAGGCATCCCTGAGGAAAGTTTGCAGGCCTTGGCACAAAGCCAAACATCATCGTGGCGCTTTTTGGCCCAAGAGGCCAGAGCCTTCGGCCTTTATGCCGCAGGGGATAAGGCTGGTGCCAAAAAAATTTGGGATGAACTTGCTAAAACAGAGGGCCTTCCTTCGGGGCTGCGGGATCGAACCCAAACGATGCTCAAGAGTTTCATATGATGGGGCGGGGCGCGATGTTTCGGCCTTCTTTGGGTTTGATTTTGGGCTGCACTATGGTTTTTTCTGCCTGTGCTTCCTCTGAGGATCCTGAAAACAAGGTTGTGGGTGACCGTATTGCGGTGTTTGAGGACCATCAAGAGACGTTAAAACCCAAAGAAGGTGCTCAGATCGAGTTATCAGAACCCGTGGATCGAGCCATTTGGCCTATGGTTTCTGGCAATGCCACCCACCAGATGGGCCAAATGGTGCTGGATGATCATTTGAAACGTTTGTGGGATGTGGATTTAGAGGATTTTGAGTCCAGTGAGGACGGAACTCTGTCTCAGCCCGTCATCAATGAAGGTCGCATGATCGTGATGGACGCGACCTCTGTGGTTTTTGCATTGGATCAAAAAACAGGAAAAGCGTTGTGGAAGACGCCCTTAGCGCCCTCTACAGAACAGGATGTTGTTTTGGATGGAGGGGGGGTCGCCGCCACGGAATCCAAGGTTTTTGCCGCAACGGGGTATGGCGAGTTTTTGGTGTTGAAAGCAGAAACAGGGGAGGTGCTTTGGCGTCTTGCTTTGCCTGCTTCCCCAGCCTCTGCCCCGACCTTTGAAGGCGACTATGTTTATATAACCACAAAATCCAATCAGGTGGTGGCGATTTCTCTGGGCACCAAGGCCATCGCGTGGGTTTATACAGGTCTGCAGCAATCAACAGGGGTTGCCGGTGGTGCTGCGCCCGCCATTTTTGATCAGACGGTGGTGGCGGCTCTTTCATCAGGGGAGGTTGTGGCCATTCATAAAGATACGGGCCGTTCCCTTTGGTTTGATTCGCTCAGCGAAGACAGTACGTTGGGGCTTTCGGATATCGTTGCTGATCCTGTTTTGGCGTATAATCGGGTCTTTGCGGCCCCTGTTGGCGGGGGGTATTTCACGGCTCTCAGTCTGGCAACGGGCACACGCCTCTGGCAGCATTCTGTGGGCCTTGTGTATCCCCCTGCTGTCGCCGGCAACGGTATTTTTGTCACCACGTCGGATCAGAAGGCTATGGCCTTTACCGTCAAAGGGGATTTGGTATGGACGGTTTCCCTGCCCAAAGACGATGATCAGATGTGGTTTGGCCCCCTTGTGGCCGGATCAAAAGTTTTGGTTTTGAATCACCAAGGGGACCTTTTGGTCCTAAGCCCCACCACAGGTCAAACCTTGAGCACGTTATCCTTAGGCGACGAAGTGGCGGCGCCGCCGTTGATTACTCAAAAAACGCTGTTTGTGCTGACAAAAAAAGGGCGCATTTTGGCATATGGTTCTTAAGGCTAGGGGGCTTGTGGCTTAGCCAGAGGCGATTGCCCTTGGAAAAAAGCACAGTCATCACGGATCAGGCAGGTGTTACAAAGGGGATTTCGCGCTTTGCAGGTATACCGTCCATGTAGAATCAGCCAGTGATGGGCGTTTTTCTGGTAAATCTCTGGTATGACTTTTAAAAGACGATCTTCAACGGCTCTGGGTGTTTTCCCTAGGGCTAGGCCTGTTCTTTGAGCGACGCGGAAAATATGGGTATCAACGGCAATGGTGGCATGCCCAAAAGCTGTGTTTAGAACGACATTGGCGGTTTTGCGCCCCACCCCAGGCAAGGCCTCTAAAGCCTCTCGGTCATCGGGGACGTGCCCTTGGTGGTGCTCGCAAAGCAGACGGCATGTTTGAAAAAGATGTTTGGCTTTGCTGCGAAATAAATTGAGACTTTTTAAAAGAGAGGTTAAACGCTCCTCCCCCAGTGCCAACATGGTTTGTGGAGTATCGGCAAGGGCAAACAGGGGCCGCGTGACAATGTTGACTTGTTTATCGGTGCTTTGGGCCGATAGCATGACCGCCACCAAAAGGGTGAAGGGCGAGTGATACATCAACTCGGTTTTGGGCTCTGGACAGGATTTTTGAAAAATTTCAAAAATGCGGACAACGGCCTCGGGGGTCATGGCAAGCCGTTTGCCTCAATCCTTACACAGCCAGCAGCATGCGCTCGGGGTCTTCCATCATGTCCTTGAGTCTGACCAAAAAGGTCACGGCTTCTTTCCCATCAATAATGCGGTGATCATAGGACAAAGCCACATACATCATCTGACGGATCACAATCTGATCTTTGACCACGACGGGACGGGGCTGGACTTTGTGCAATCCCAAAATGCCAGACTGGGGGGTGTTTAAAATGGGCGTGGATAGCAGGGATCCATAAACTCCCCCATTGGTGATGGTAAAGGTGCCCCCGTTCATATCCTCAATAGACAGTTTGCCATTGCGGGCTTTAACGGCCAGATCTGCGATGGTTTTTTCAATGCCCGCCAGACTAAGGATATCCGCATCCCGCACAACCGGCACAACCAGCCCTGCATCGGTGCCCACTGCAACACCGATATCATAATGATTTTTATAGATAATTTCATCACCTTCGATTTGGGCATTGACGGATGGGATATCCTGAAGCGCGGCGATGGCGGCCTTAACAAAAAAGCCCATAAAGCCCAGTTTAATGCCGTGTTTTTTCTCAAACAGGTCTTTGTGACGATTGCGCAAGTCGATGACGCGCGTCATGTCGATTTCATTAAAGGTGGTGAGGATGGCCGCTGTGTTTTGGGCTTCTTTCAGGCGTTCGGCAATGCGGGCACGAAGGCGGGTCATGCGGCGACGTTCCTCCCGCGGGGCAGAGGTGGCCGTTGCAAGGGAGGGTTGAGACAGATGGGCGACGACATCGGATTTTAAAATCTGTCCTTTTTTTCCCGTCCCAGACACATCCGCGGCGGAAAGGTTATGTTCCGCCATCATTTTGGCCGCCGCAGGGGGCACCACAGGAGAGGGAAGATCAGGAACGACCGCAGGGGACGCAGGGGAAGGCGTTTTGGCTAACGGGGGGGAGGCGGCGGCGGAAGCCACACCGTCTTCAATAATGCCCAACGTTGCCCCAATGGCAACAGTATCCCCTTCTTTAAAAGCGCAGGAGGAGAGAACACCCGCCGCAGGGGCAAAGACCTCCACGGTCACTTTGTCCGTTTCGAGCTCGGCGATGGCTTCGTTGACGGCCACGGCCTGTCCAACGGTTTTGAACCATTTGGCAACGGTGGCTTCGGTGATGGATTCTCCGAGGGCAGGTACAACAACAGGGGTCGTCATAATGGGGGTGTCCTTAATGAATCAGGGCACGAATCATGCCAGAAAAAAGCACCTTGTCAAGAACCAAGGCCGAAAACAGCGCAAACAGATAAAACAAAGAGTAACCAAACAAACGGCGGGCAGCTTTGTTTTGCTGTTCTGTGTTGGTTGTGATCAGGGGGTGAGCGAGGGATAAAAAGCGCATTCCTAGCAATAAAGCAATGGCCCCATAACCCCAAGAAACATATCCCAGCAAGGTCGGCATGAGAGAGATCCCTACCAAAAGGATGCTGTAAATCAGGATATGCAAAACGGTGCTGGGTTTTCCCTTAACGACAGGCAGCATGGGGATGCCGACACGGGCGTAATCTTCGGCGCGGTACAGGGATAAAGCCCAAAAATGGGGCGGTGTCCAGAAAAAAACAATAAGAAACAAAGACCAAGGCAAAAGACTGTCAACGTTGCCCGTCATAGCGGCCCATAAAATCACGGGGGGCAGGGCCCCTGCCGCCCCGCCAATCACAATGTTTTGATAGGTGGAGCGTTTCAAAACCACCGTATAAAGACCGGCGTAAAAAACAATAGAAAACGCCAGCCAGCCTGCCGCGTACCACGATAGTGACAGGCCCATAAGCACAACGGAAAATGTTGCCAGACTTAGGGAAAAAGCCAAAGCATTCTCAGGGCTGACGGTTCCAGAGGGAATGGGACGCAGGGCGGTCCGCTCCATCTTGGCATCAATGTCGCGATCATACCACATATTGAACGCGCCGGCAGCGCCACTGCCAAAAGCAATACACAAAAGGGCCATGAAACAAGAAAAGGCATTCACATTTTCTAAAAAAGGAACTGTACAAAGGGCGGTGAAAACGACCAACTGAATGACGCGGGGTTTTAAAAGCGCCCCGTAGGGGGAAAGGGTGGCCAAAGACAGACGAATCTCTGTGAAAAAGGGGGCGAGAGAAGCTTTTAGCGTTGTCATGCCGCATCTCCTTGCCAGAGCGACCATAAGCCCAAAAGGAAAGAGATCATGATACAAAGAACAGAAACCACGAAGGGGATCAGTCTGCGAGAAGGGGCAGAGGAGGTATAGCCCAAAGCGTAAAAAACACGGGCCGCCAGCCAAGACCAGCCCAAAATGGCTGCGGCTATGTTTTGTCCCTGTCCAGATAAAATCCATAACAGGGGCAAAAACATAACAGTGGATTCTATGGTATTTTGTTGGGTACGAAAAACAGCCTCAAAACGCGGGTCACCACGGGTTTCAGGGGGGGTAACGCCAAATTTGTGCCGAGCACGTCCAACAGAAAATGCCAAGCCCCACAGGAAAGCACAGGTCAAAAGGGTGATGAGGGTGGGGTGAAAAGGCATAAAAGGGGGCTTTAGTGGGCGTCCTCTTTGATTTCAGGCAGCGTTTCAAAGGTATGAAAGGGCGGCGGGGAAGAGACGGTCCATTCCAGCGTTGTTGCGCCCTCGCCCCAAGGGTTGTTGGGAACGTGCTGCTTTCGGATAAAGGTGATGGCCACCACAACCAAAAACCACAGCGTTGCGGCAAAGGACATATAGGCCCCTATAGAAGACACCAAATTCCAGCCCGCAAACGCATCGGGGTAGTCGGGATAGCGGCGGGGCATACCTTGGAGTCCCAAGAAGTGCTGCGGAAAGAACGTCACATTCACGCCAATAAAGAAAAGCCAGAAATGAATTTTGGCGAGGGTTTCCGGATATTGATAGCCGCTCATTTTTCCCAGCCAGTAGTAAAAGGCAGCAAAAATGGCAAACACAGCCCCCAAGGATAAAACATAGTGAAAGTGGGCCACAACATAATACGTGTCATGAAAAACAGCGGTTAAGCCACCGTTGGCCAAAACCACACCTGTTACCCCGCCCACGGTGAAAAGAAAGATAAACCCAATAGCAAACAACATAGGGGTGGAAAAAGTCAAGGATCCCCCCCACATGGTGGCAATCCAAGAAAAGATTTTAATGCCTGTGGGGACGGCAATAATCAGGGTTGCCGCCGTGAAATAGGCCCGCGTGTTGATATCCAGACCCACCGTATACATATGGTGCGCCCAGACCACAAAACCAATAAAGCCAATGCTGACCATGGCATAGACCATGCCCAGATAGCCGAAAATAGGTTTTTTAGAAAATGTCGAAACAATATGACTGATGATCCCAAAGGCCGGTAAAATCATGATGTAAACTTCTGGATGGCCAAAAAACCAAAACAGATGCTGAAACAAAACAGGATCGCCGCCCCCCGAGGGATCAAAAAAGGATGTGCCAAAATGACGATCGGTCAGCAACATGGTGATGCCGCCCCCCAAAACAGGAACCGCCAGCAAAAGCAGGAAAGCCGTAATCAGCATGGACCATGCGAATAGGGGCATTTTATGCAAGGTCATCCCTGGCGCCCGCATGTTCAAAATCGTGGTGATGAAATTAATGGCCCCCAAAATGGAAGAGGCCCCCGCCAAGTGTAAAGAAAAAATGGCCATATCCACAGCAATGCCAGGGTGACCCAAGTTAGCGCTGAGAGGCGGATAAATGGTCCAGCCGGTTCCTGCCCCGCCATCGACAAAAGCCGAACCCAAAAGAAGGAAAAAAGAGGGAACAATCAGCCAAAAACTGATGTTATTCAGCCGAGGAAAGGCCATATCAGGGGCCCCAATCATCAGCGGCACAAACCAGTTCCCAAATCCCCCGATCAGGGCAGGCATAACCACAAAAAAGACCATAATTAGGCCATGGGCCGTGATGAGAACGTTATAAAATTGATGGTCCCCACCTAGGATCTGTAGGCCAGGCTCTTGAAGCTCCATGCGCATCACCACAGAAAACAGACCAGCGATCAGGCCCGCAAACACAGAAAAAATCAGATAAAGGGTCCCAATATCCTTATGATTGGTGGATAGAAACCAACGGGAGAAAAAAGAGGGCTTAGCGTTGTCGTGGCTCATGCAGACATCCTGAGATTAGAGATCTTTTGAAGGGGTTTTTTCTTGGATTTTTCCGCCTTTTTCTTGAATCCAAAGATCAAAGGCTTCGGGGGAGACAGCCTTGATCGCAATGGGCATAAAGGCATGCCCGACACCGCAAATTTCAGAACACTGACCGTAATACATGCCTTCTTTTTCAATGTGCGTCCATGTTTCGTTGAGGCGGCCTGGGATCGTATCCGTCTTAATGGCCAAGGAAGGCATAGCCCAACTGTGAATCACATCAGCCGAGGTTAGGATAAACTTGATTTTTGTGCCCACGGGCAAAACCAAAGGATTATCCACATCCAAAAGGCGTTTTTGACCAGGTTTTAGGTCTTTCTCTTCAATCATGTAAGAATCAAACGCCAGCCCACCATGATCAGGGTACTCATACTGCCAGTACCATTGATGACCTGTTACCTTGACGGTGAAGGCGGTGTCTGGGGCCACATCGGTAAAATAAAGAAGCCGCATAGATGGGACAACAATCGCCACCAAAATCAGCACAGGAATGCCGGTCCAGATGATCTCTAGCAGGGTATTATGAGAAGTTTTGGAAGGGGCCGGATTTTTGGATGCTCGAAAACGCCACGTCACATACAGCAAAAGGGCCAAAACAAAAATTGTAATAAAAAAAATAATATAAAGCAAAAGATTATGAAAATCATGGATTTTGTGAGCCACGGGGGATGATGCTGATTGAAGAGAGAGCCCCCAAGGTTGGGGAGCAGCAAAAGAGGGTAGGGAAACCAAAGTCAAAACGGGAAGAGTGAACAATAAAAACAAAAAAGAACGCATTGACAGAAGATCTCCTCAATCATGAGAGAAAAAAAGGCAGGGTATGCACAACCTCTGATTTGGTTGTAACGGTTGGCCTTTGGCCGCGCAAGTGTTTTTTGATTTTAGTATGGCGTATTAAGGGACGTTTTTTTTCTGGGGTGCTGGGTCCACCAAAGACATTTTGATAATGCGATCCGGCTGGGTGACGGTCCCATTGTTCATGGGGTCACCTTTTTTGATGGTGTCGACAAAATTCATGCCCTCGACAACCTCGCCCCAGACAGTATATTGGCCATCCAGATGGGGGGCTGGGGCTAAGACAATGAAAAACTGACTGTCCGCGCTGTCAGGATTCATGGCGCGCGCCATGGAAACGGTACCGCGCAGGTGAGGGGCACTGGAAAATTCGGCAGCTAAGTTTTGCCCTGATCCCCCCGTGCCATCCCCCTTAGGGTCGCCGGTTTGGGCCATAAAACCATCAATAACGCGATGAAACGTCAGGCCATCATAAAAGCCCTTGGCGATCAATTCCTTAATGCGGGTCACGTGACGAGGGGCTAAGTCGGGGCGCAGCCGGATTTTCACAACACCGTCTTTGAGTTGCATATAGGCAAAAGCCGTATCGTTTTCTTGATTTTGGCCAGCAGGTGTTTCAGCTTTGGCAGATTGTGCGTTGGTCACAAAAAAAACTCCGCATATAAAAAAGAAGGATAAAAGAAAAAGGCGCATCACAGGGGACCTTTGGGCTTCTTAGGCTTTGGAATAAAACTCCACAACAAGGCTGGGCTCCATCCGCACAGGATAGGGGACATCCGCCAGCTTGGGCACACCAATGAATCGGCACGAACGCTCAGAGGTGTTGACGTCCAGATAAGAGGGCACTTCCCGTTCTGAATTTTGAAGGGCCTCAAGAATGCGGATATTGTCCTTGGAGGTATCGCGAATGGCGATGATATCGCCCTCTTGAACTTGGTAAGAGGCAATGTTGACCACTTTTCCATTGACCGTAATGTGTTTGTGGCTGACCAACTGGCGGGCGGCAAAAATAGTCACGGCGAAACAGGCGCGGTAAACCACGGCATCCAAGCGGCTTTCCAGCAAGGCAATCAGGTTTTCGCTGGTGTCCCCTTTGCGACGAACGGCTTCGTCAAAAAGACGGCGAAACTGACGTTCGTTGATGCGACCGTAATAGCCCTTTAATTTTTGCTTGGCCATTAGCTGAATGCCGTAATCGGTCGGCTTGCTGCGACGCTGGCCGTGCTGGCCAGGGCCATAGGCGCGGGCGTTAAAGGGACTTTTCGGGCGTCCCCACAGGTTAATGCCCAAACGGCGGTCGATTTTGTACTTTGTTGTGACAATTTTTGTCATGCGTGCAAATCCCAAAAAGTAAAAATAAGGATGGCACTATAAAACCTCCGCTGGATTTGTCAAATGCTTTTCCGGTGCCTGTCAAAGCAAATTACAAATGTCCTCATTTGTGGGTGTTATAATCCAACCCCCTCTAGGGTTAAAAGGGCTTGTTTTCTCTCTGCCCCCCAGCGATAGCCCCCGACGCCGCCCGCGCGGGGAACCACCCGATGACAGGGCACAACAATGGCGCACGGGTTGGCTGCACAAGCCTGCGCCACCGCACGGATGGCGCTTCCATAGCCAATCATGGCGGCAACCTCGCCGTAGGTTCGCACCTGTCCCGCCGGAATTGTGGTGAGGGCCCGCCAAACTTGGTGTTGCAATGATGTTGCCTGGGGCAGGGCGTAGGGCAATTTTGGCCAAGGTCCCTGACCATTTAAAAAAATTTTCAAGGCCTCAACCCACAAAGCCTGATCGGGGCTGTCAAAAGGGCGAGGCTTGCCCATTATAAAAGGTGGGGTATCGTCAAAAATAACCCTTTGAAATCCAAGGCTATTGCCTTCCCAGCACAAGGCCCCCAGCGGGGTGCTGAAAACACCGCTTGACATCAAGATCCTTCTTTTTTTTCAAAAAAAGTATAAGAGAGGGTTATGCTGGTGACGTCATCCATAAACGGATCTTTGAGTATGGCCGGATCCACGTAAAAACTGACAGGAAACCGTTTGGTTGCGCCTGGTTTAATGGATTGCTCTTTAAAACAAAAACACTGGATTTTGTGAAAATATCGCCCCGCTTTTAAGGGGGTTACATTAAACGTCGCCGTACCCACAACGGGAGTCTGGCTATTATTGTGGGCTTCGTAATAAATCAAAAAGGGGCGACCGGCGTGGACCGATACGCTGCGTTGTTCTGGTCGAAAAACCCAAGGCAATCCTGGGGTCACATCGGCATTAAATTCAATGCGGAAAGGTCGCCCCAGATTGGCTATTGGGTCCTTGGTCATGGGTGGGGTGTTTTCTCCGATTTGGGGTGTGCCCCCAAATCCGGTTACTTGGCAAAACAAGCGATAAAGGGGCGCAGAGGCAAAGGTCAAAACGAGCATGACCGCCACCAAGCCCACCAAGGGCATCACCGTTTGTTTGTATTTAGCCACCATGCCCCATCCGATGTAGGGTGACATAATAAAACAAAATCACCAGCAAAACCAAAAGAATCAGGACCGCTCGATTTTTACGGCGTGTTTGAAGATCGGGAACCATAAGCGCTTGCGTACCTAAACAGAATCAGATTATAAAGGACCCATCATGACATTGTAAAGCCCGATTATGTCCGTCCTTCATCGCAGCGCACGCACTTGGTTTTTGTGGGAACTGGTTCAGGGGATGGCCCTGTCTTTGTCCTATTTTTTTAAGCCCAAAGTGACCCTGAGCTATCCCCATGAAAAAGGGCCAATCAGCCCACGTTTTCGGGGGGAGCATGCCCTGCGCCGCTATGACAATGGGGAGGAGCGCTGCATCGCCTGTAAATTGTGTGAAGCCGTCTGTCCCGCCCAGGCCATCACCATCGAGGCAGAGCCCCGCCCCGACGGCAGTCGTCGCACCACACGTTATGACATTGACATGACCAAGTGCATTTATTGCGGTTTTTGCCAAGAAGCCTGCCCCGTGGATGCCATTGTGGAGGGGCCCAATTTTGAATTTGCCGTAGAAACACGCGAAGAGCTCTATTATACCAAAGAAAAATTGTTGGATAATGGGGATCGGTGGGAAGAGCAAATCCGAAAAAATCTCGCCGCCAATGCCGATCATTAAATAATGGTCCGTTTTTATGGCCGGAACGTCATCCCTTTTGCCTGCGACGCGGTTGACGTCGCATTTGAATATCATTCTTGTGCGTCCCCAAATGGGGGAAAACATAGGGATGGCCATACGGGCTATGGTCAACTGCGGTTTAACATCTTTGCGCTTGGTGGCCCCACGGGATGGATGGCCCAGTGAAAGTGCCCAAAGCGCTAGTGCGGGTGGCCTGAATCATCTATGCGTGTCTGTGTTTCCAACCCTTGAGGATGCCATTGCCGATCTGTCCTTTGTTATCGCCACCACAGCCCGTCCCCGAACGTTGGCCAAACCCTCCCTCAGTCATCCACAGGCGTGTGAGATCCTTTCCTCAAAGGCCCAAAATGACCCCGTGGGGCTTCTCTTTGGTCCCGAAAAAGCTGGCTTGACCAACGATGATGTGGCTTTGGCGGATGCCACGGTGACGCTGGATTTAAACCCTGCCTTTGCGTCATTAAACCTTGCTCAGGCTGTTTTTGTTTTTGCTTATGCCTTTTGGAATCTTCGGGATACGCCGCCTGAGCCCCCCCAAGAAGCCCACATAGCCGCCCCCAAAAAAGAGTGGCTTTATTTTTTTGAAACGTGGGAACGTGTTTTAATTCAGACGGGATTTTTGCATGTTCCTGAAAAGCGGGACATGATGATTCGGAATCTCCGCACCATGTTGATGCGTGGCCAGTTTTCCCATCAGGAACTTCAAACATTGCACGGGGTGTTTCGGTCCTTGCTGATGGCGGATGGGAAACGGGTCTCTTTTGAAAAAAAACACCCTGATCCAAACAAAACTGGCGATGCCTAAAACCCATCTTTACATCCTATTTGTTTTATGAAAGTACTTTAGACAAAGAACAAACCATAAAGAGGTTACACTTATGGCGCACCAAAAACACCCTTATCACTTGGTGGATCCCAGTCCGTGGCCGTTGTTGGCATCGCTGGCGGCGGGGGCCTTGGCTGTGGGGGCCCTGTTGTTTTTCAAGGGGCTGACGTCCCATGGGTTGTGGGTTGGCCTGCTGTCTGTTCTGGTTTGTATGTATGGCTGGTGGCGCAGTGTGGTGAAAGAGGCCAATACGCCCGGCACCCACAATCCTGTCGTTCAAACGGGTCTGCGATATGGGGTGGTGCTTTTTATTGCCTCTGAAGTGATGTTTTTTGTGGCGTTTTTTTGGGCGTATTTTAATGCCCGTTTGTTCCCCGTGGGGGGCGTTTGGCCGCCTCAGGGCATTGTTCCGCTGGATCCCATGTCGTTGCCCTTTTTGAACACCTTGATTTTGTTGCTTTCAGGGACAACCGTGACGTGGGCCCACCATGCGTTGCTGCATGGGGACCGTCAGGGGCTGCGTCAGGGGTTGCTGTATACCGTTCTTTTGGGAACGCTGTTTTTGGGATTGCAGGCTTATGAATACAGCCATGCGACCTTTGGGTTTCGTGATGGCATTTATGCCTCAACCTTTTACATGGCTACGGGATTTCACGGGTTTCACGTGTTGATTGGGACGCTGTTTTTGCTGGTGTGTTATTTGCGGGCCCGTTCCGGCCAGTTTACAGAAAAACACCATGTCGGGTTCGAGGCCGCCGCGTGGTACTGGCATTTTGTGGACGTCGTCTGGCTGTTTCTGTTTGCGTCGGTGTATTTGGGTGGTTAAGCCGCGGGTTTCTTTCCTGCACACGGTCTTTCGGGGCACATGCCCCCGATGTGGGGTGGGGTCTGTTTACGAAGGCTTTTTTGCGTTAAAACCCGCTTGTCCATCCTGTAATCTGGATTTGCGTGGCCATGACATGGGCGATGGCCCTGTTTATGTGATCCTTTCGTTGCTGTGTCTTCTGGTGCCTTTGGGGGCGCTTTTTGTGGAATTTCGGTATGAACCACCGGTATGGGTCCACGGGATTGTCTGGCCTGTGGTGGTTTTGGGGTTAACATTGGGCCTGCTGCGGCCGATCAAATCGGCCTATCTGCATCAGCAGTACTGTCACCGTTCTTTGAAAGAGGATGCCTAGGTTCATGCGGTGGCTGAAGCCCCTTTTGTTTTGGGTTGTTGTGCTTGGCATTCAAGGGACCCTTATGGGATTAAGCCACTGGCAATGGCATCGCCTGTCGTGGAAGGAAAATGCCATAGCCCTGAGGGATGCACGCTGGGCATCCGAAGTCATTCCGGTAGAACACGCCCTTTCCCAAAACAGTATGCCCCCCGACTGGTTGAACGTCAGAGTGTGTGGCCAAGTCATACCACAAACATATGCCAAAGTTTCCTACGTAGCGGGGCTGTCCAAGGCTGCTTTTTCTGTGGTGGTGCCCATGACGGCAGCATTGGGGCCGTTGGGGAATCGAAACATACTTTTGGATGTCGGTTATGTTTATTTTGATGAAGAAATAAACATGGCGTCGCAAGAAATACCAGAGCAAAGCACAGAAAAACAATGTTTTTCTGGACACATTATCCCTGTATCTCGTGCTTGGGGCGGGGGCATGGGCGGGAAAGGGCAGGGGGATGTCTACTCTTATTTCGATATCGACACAATGGCGCGTCGTTGGTCGGTGGATCCCTTTGTGCCGTGGGTGGTGCGGCTGGATCAGCCGGATGTGTTGGTGGCGGGGCCTGTTAAAGCGTATCCCAATACCCCGCCAGAATTGCGTAACCCCCACTTGGGCTATGCGCTGACGTGGATGGCTTTGGCCGTGATTTGGCCCGTTATGGTGTGGCTGCGCCTTAAAAAAGCGCGATAAAGACACACATCAATGGATAGAAACATTCTCATGGTGCCTTTTTGAAAAAAGAGTCATTGACAAATGCCCCACAAAACGACACCTTAGGCACCGAAGGAGCGATGGGTGAGTGGCTGAAACCAACGGTTTGCTAAACCGTCGTACGGGCTTTACCCGTACCGAGGGTTCGAATCCCTCTCGCTCCGCCATGATTCTCTCCGAATGCTTTTTGAGCCGCAGTTAAGCGTTAAGTGTCTAATATAATTATTTTTTAAAAGGACATTTGTGTTAGACCAAATTATTATAGACAAACAGGTCACTGCCGCAATAGTGGGCGGTTTTATAGCGGGTTGCACTGGCTGGTTTATTGATTGGAAGCGTGAAAACAGGAAGTTTCAAGCCTTAAGAAATTTTTTGATCACGGGTATTTGTGATGATCTCCAGCATTCTGTTGGGCTTTTCGATAAAATTCACGAAGAGTATGAAAAAACAGGAATAATTTATTTTACAACACTCAATGAGTTAAAAGAATCAAGGTATGTGTACCACAACAACAAAGATTGGATGGCCATCTTTGATGATGGTGATTTGCGCAAGAAAATTTTTAAGTATTATCTACAGAGCAATAATGCAATTCATATGCTGGAGTTTTTTCAACAGAGAAAGTATGACATAGAAGCTAGAGTTGATGAATTAGCCATAAAAATCAAATCAGAAAATCCAACGTTTTCACAGGAAGAGGCTCTAAAACAGGCTATTGGTTATATGTCTAAAGAACACACTGAATATGAGAATTTACCCAAGCACATCAGTCAATTTGCAAATAAGTTAAAAGATTTCAAAACAACAGCTGAAACTATAATCACAAAACTTAAAACCATACAGTGAGAGTTCAAGTGAGATTTAAGCATCAATTTGTATTGATATTTTTGGTCCTTGTTGTTGTAGGATCGGCAACAGCAAAAACTGAAAATAAAGCTGAGGACACCCTTGACCCGCGTTGGGTTTTGGCTGTTGCAAAAAACACTGGGTCTTGTGGCATCATGCAGGAGATGATTTCCTTTCAGCAGAAAACAAAAATGCAAGGCGGAGATGATTTTGTGACGAGGTTTTTGCAAACGGAATCAGCCCGTCGGGGTATCGCCGTTAACCAGATGTTCGATGAGTGCAATGATTCGATTGCCAAATATGGAGACTTATGGCAATTTATGGATCCACAGTCCAAACAGACAAAGCCATAAGGGTGCTTTTGGTTTTTGCAGGAAAGAGTTGTCTATTTTGAGTGCTCCTGAATCTGCCCCAACATTTTTGAGTTGCCAAAGAGCCCCTCTGCGCTATACCTGAACCTGTGTTGTGTTCAAAAAGGATGTTATGCTGCCCAAACCATCGTTGACCGTGCTGATGGCCAGCCCGCGCGGGTTTTGTGCGGGGGTGGATCGGGCGATTTTGATCGTAGAGCGGGCGCTGGAAAAATACGGCCCCCCTGTGTACGTGCGTCACGAAATTGTCCATAATCGTCACGTGGTGCAGTCCCTCAGGAATAAAGGCGCTGTTTTTGTTGACGATTTGCAGGATATTCCCACGGATCGCCCCGTGGTGTTTTCCGCCCATGGCGTATCAAAGGCCGTGGTGGGGGAGGCCGAGGACAAAGCGCTGTTTACCCTGGATGCCACCTGTCCCCTAGTGTCCAAAGTGCATCATGAGGTTCTGCGCTGGCACAGTAAAGGCTATCACATCATTTTTATCGGACACCGCGGCCATCCTGAGGTGGAGGGCACCATGGGTCAGGTGCCGGCGGGGGCCATGACCTTGGTGGAAACGGTAGCGGATGTGGCGGATTTGAGTATGTCTTCGGACACACCGATGGCATACGCAACGCAAACCACCTTATCAGTGGATGAAACCATGGCCATTGTGGCGGCGCTGAAGGCCCGTTATCCCCACCTGCAGGGTCCCAAAAAAGAAGATATCTGTTATGCCACCACCAACCGGCAAGAGGCTGTGAAGCGACTGGCCCCGCTTTGTGATCTGTTTCTTGTGGTGGGGTCCCCCAATTCGTCCAATTCGCGCCAACTGGTTCAGGTCGCCATGGATTATGGATGCCCCCGCGCGGTGCTGTTGGATACACCAGACCCGCTACAGCGTTTGCCTTTGGTGGGGGGGATGACCGTGGGCCTAAGCGCAGGGGCATCAGCCCCCGAAGCGTTGGTTCAGGACATACTCAAGGCCCTGCAGGATTATTTCTTTGTGGAAATAAAAGAAGAAAGCGGCATGTCCGAAGGGGTCTCCTTTCGCCTACCAGTCATTCTTGAGGGGAATGACTGAGTATGGCGGTATTTACAAGTCTTTCCAAGAGCGACTTTGACCAAGTCTCTCAAGTATGGCCCATAGGGCCTATAGAGAAATACCAAGGAATGGCTTCCGGTGTTGAGAACACCACCTACCGAGTTTGCTCTGGTATGTCTAAGTATATCCTCACATTGATTGAAAAAAGGACCCGGGCAGACGATTTAAGGTATTTCTCAGAGCTTCAAAAGTATTTCTTTTCGCGAGGCATACCATGTCCGACAGTTGTTTTGACGGAGCATCAAAAAAACTATCAAGAAATACTTGGGCTGCCCGCTGTTTTGACGACGTTTTTATCGGGCCAGTCTTTGGAAGCCCTCAGCCAAGAAGCCTGTGCCCAAATGGGAGGGTTCTTGGGCACCATGCACCGCGTTCAGGGGGAGTTTCCCCTGCGTAAAGACAATCCCGTTTCCTTGGCTGCGTTGGGGGATATCTGGCAAAAATGCACGCAGGCGCAGGGCTTTTCCCCAGAATCTTGGGGGGGGCTTTACGACGAATTTTTGTTGTTGGGACAGCAGGATATGGATCATCTGCCCCGTGGAACCATCCATGCGGATGCCTTTCCCGACAATGTTTTTTTTGATGAAAAAGGGCAGATTTGCGGCATCATCGATTGGTATTTTGCGTGTTATGATCATTTGCTTTACGATGTCGCCCTGACCATGGTGGGGTGGTGTTATGACGAAGCCCGTCAGTGGCGGCCGGATTGGGCAGGGGCATTTTTGCGGGCGTATTTGCGGGCGTTTCCTTTAGGGGCCTTTAAAGACACCGATTTGCGCTGGATGCTGCGTCGTGCCTGTGTGCGTATTGCCATAACGCGCCTTTATGATCACCTGTATCCCCGCGCCGACGGGATGGTTGTGCCCAAAAGCCCCTTGGATTTTTTGCAGCATCTGCAAAACCATCAGCGGGGGATTCCCCTTTATGAGGGATCGTTGCTATGACTTATCCTCAGGTTTGTCTGTATACGGATGGGGCTTGCTCGGGCAATCCGGGACCAGGGGGATGGGGCGCGTTGCTGACTATGGGGGCGCATGAAAAAGAACTATGCGGGGCCGAGGCCCATACCACCAACAACCGTATGGAAATGATGGCAGCGATTCAGGGGCTTAGGGCCCTAAAAAATCCCTGTCAGGTGGATCTTTATACCGACAGCCAGTATCTTCGTATGGGGATCACCAGCTGGATTGTGGGGTGGAAAAAAAACGGTTGGAAAACAGCGGATAAAAAACCTGTTAAAAATGAAGATCTCTGGCGGGCCTTAGAGGATCTGGTGAGCATCCATGACATCCGTTGGCATTGGGTGAAAGGGCACAATGGACACCCCGAAAACGAACGCGTGGATCTGCTGGCGCGGTCGGCAATATTGACTTTAAAATCATGACGTTGCGGCATTGGATATACTTAGGAGTACTTGGTTTTTCCAGTGGATTACCCTTTATGGTCACGGGTATGACCTTGGCGGCCCGTCTGACCGATGCGGGGTTTTCGTTGCAGACGTTGGGGTTGTTTGCCTTGGTGGGGATGCCCTATGCGCTGAAGATTTTATGGGCCCCCTGTATTGACCATCTTTCCTTGCCTTTTTTGGGTCCTAGGTTGGGGCAGAGGCGGGCTTGGGCGGTTTTGGCTCAGATGGGGATTCTGCTGATGTATGCGGCGATGGCTTTCGTTGGGCCAGAGTCCAACATTCTGATGTTTGCCAGTCTTTGTTTTGGTTTGACTTTTTTTTCGGCGACACAGGATGTGGCGCTTGATGGATACCGCATTGCGTGGCTGCAGAAGCATCAGCAGGCTTGGGGGGCAGGGGTTTTTGTGAATTGTTATCGTTTGGCCCTGATGGTATCGGGGGCAGGGGCTGTGATGGCCTCGGACGTTGTGGGCTGGTTTTGGGTGATGCTGGGGTTGATGGTGTTTCAAATTTTGGGTGTAGCCGCGATTCTAGCGCTTGGCCCCCAAGATGTTTCCCCAGAGTCTTATCACGGATCATGGTTTTCTCGGGCGTTTTTGAAGCCTCTTCAAGGGCTTAAACAGCATAAAAACTGGATTGCTTTTTTGGCCATCGTGCTGACGTTTCGGCTGCCGGATGCTTACTTGGCATCCATGAATTATCGTTTTTTGCATGATATGGGGTTTTCTAAGGCTGAAATTGCCAGTGTGGTCCAGATTTACGGCCTGTCGGCGGCGTTTGTGGGGGGTGTGTTGGGTGGATTTATCATGCAGCGCTTGGGCCTGTATCGCGCCTTGGTGATTGCGGCGGTGCTGCAAATGGTATCGAATCTCAGTTATGCGTGGATTGATGGGCCATTTTTATCTCAATTGATTGTTGTGATGACCATAGAGGAGTTAGCCAGCGGGATTGCGACGGCTTCTTTCCTAGGGTTTCTCGCCCTTTTGTGTCAAAAGGATGTGGCGGCCACGCAGTATGCTTTGTTGACGTCGTTGGTCGCATTAACACGGATGTTGGTTTCGTCAACATCGGGTGTGGCGGCGGCGGCGCTGGGATGGGACACTTTTTTTGTTGCCTCCGCTTTGTTGGGGGTGTTGGGATTGGGCCTTGTGGTTGCGGTGCGCCCCGTTTTTGGCCGTTTGATGAGGGATTGACCCCTTAGGTGCGGTGCGTTAAGGTGTCTCATGACCCAAATTCATCGCCTTCTTCCCAAAACCATCACCAAAGCCGTGATTTTTTTGCACGGGGTTGGCGCCAATGGTCAGGATTTGCTGGGATTGTCGTCTTTTTTGCGGCCTGCCCTGCCTGAAACCGTGGCCTATATCGCGCCCGATGGGTTTGATTCCTACGATATGTTGCCTGTGGGGATGGTGGCCGAAAGCTATCAATGGTTTTCTTTAAAGGATCGATCGCCACAGGTTTTGTCCGATGCCCTTGATCAGGCCGTCGTTCGTTTTCAGGTGGTGTTTGAGGATATGCGTCGCAATTTGGGCCTAGGGTACAACGACATTGTATTGGTGGGATTTTCTCAAGGCACCATGCTTGCTATACGTGCCGCCCTAGAATTGCCCTCACCTATTGCTGGTGTTATAGGCTTTTCGGGGGCTTTTTTGCCGCCATCGCGTATGCATAGTCATCCCCCGTTTTGTCTGATTCATGGAAGGCAGGATGAGGTTATACCCAGTCAAGCTACAGAACATGCCGCCCACCAGCTCAAGCAGGGGGGATGCTTGGTGGACTATTTTATTGATGAAGATTTGGGCCACTCTATCGATGAAAGGGGCATACAAAGAATGACAAAGTATATCTCTCAATGGTTTAACGCGCCTTCTCTCTAAAAGGTTAACGGGGCGCGCGTCTATGCAGAGTATGGCAGGGGGTGTTTTGTTGAAAAAATCGCTCAAAACAATTGCATTTTCGTATGATTTAATTTATATTAAATCATATCGGCGCTTTGGGGATGCCTTGGGATCTTTGGGGATTTCGGGATTTTCTCTTTATTTTCCTGAAATCCACCTAAAAAAACAAAAACATCTGACTAAAAAGATAGGGTTTTTTAGGGGTTTTTTAAGCATCCGCTCTTCATTTTTGGGAAAGTTTAATCTGTTGTTACCATTCCAATATCGAAATAAAATGGGGTTTTTATGCGCTATATAAGCACGCGGGGGCTTGCCCCTAGGCTGTCTTTCTCGGATGTTGTGTTTGCGGGTCTTGCCGAGGATGGTGGTCTGTATGTTCCTGAGGAATACCCCGTTTTTTCGATGCAGGAATGGGCCCGTTTGCGGGGAAAGTCCTACGCAGAGGTGGCGTTTTCCATTATGCGGCCGTATATGCATGAAACTTTTGATGATCCTACCTTGCGGGCGATGATTGATCGTGCTTATGGGGGGTTTTCTCAACCGGATAATATCGCTCCTCTTATTCAGGTGGGGCCAGAAGACTGGATTCTGGAGCTGTTCCATGGCCCAACCCTTGCGTTCAAAGATTATGCCATGCAGATGTTGGCCCAGACTTTTCAGGGGCTTTTACAACAAAAAAAACGTGCCCTGACCATCGTGGGGGCCACATCGGGGGATACAGGGTCTGCTGCGCTGCATGCGTGTCGGGATATTCAAGGGGCCCAAGTTTTTATTTTGCATCCCCATGGACGTGTGTCAGAGGTTCAGCGCAAACAAATGACAACCGTCATCGCGCCCCATATTCATAACATTGCTTTGCAGGGCACGTTTGATGATTGCCAGGCCATGGTTAAACGCCTTTTTCAGGATATAGAAGCGAGGAATGTGTGGGGATTGACCGCGGTCAACTCTATTAACTGGGCCCGTATTTTGCCCCAAGTTGTTTATTACGCATATGCCGCTTTGGCTTTGGGGGCGCCTGAACGTACGGTGTCTTTCACCGTGCCCACAGGAAATTTTGGTAATATGTTTGCGTGTTTTGTGGCCCAAAAAATGGGTCTTCCTTTGGGGCGATGTGTTGTGGCCAGCAACAGAAACAATATTTTGACCCGTTTTTTCCAAACCGGCGTGATGGAGGCAAGGCCTGTGGAAGCCTCTGTCAGCCCCAGTATGGATATTCAGGTTTCCAGTAATTTTGAGAGGATGTTGTTTGAAGTTCAATCTAGAAACGCAACGATGGTTAAAAATCAAATGGATAGTTTTAAAAAAACAGGGGAATTTTCAGTTGATTCGGGGACCATAGAGGGATTAAGAGAAAAATTCGATGCTTTTGATGCGATGGATGATCAAACATCCGAAATGATTTCGGTCATGGAACAAAAAACGGGATATCTGTGTGATCCCCATACATCCGTAGGTTGCTATGCAGCACGTCAATGGCGTCAATCAGGAGGCTTGGGGGTGATGGTGGCTTTGGCTTGTGCTCATCCGTCAAAGTTTGGCCCGGTCGTTCAAGGTGCTACGGGCAGGCCGGTCAGTATCCCAGAGCGATTAAAGAAAACGCTTCAGGCCCCCGAAAAGGTTAACGTTTTGGCGAACAATTTTGAGATGGTTCGGGATTTTATCGATTCAGCCCGTCGTTCGCCATCGGCGTCTCTATCTTAGGGTGTGGATTGCAGATTTCGCAGGAAGCGGACGAAATTTTCTTTTGGGGCTATTGCCAAGCGTTGGCGAATGGTCTAATGCTATTTTTCTTTCATCATCATGGTTTTTTTTGGAGACGAAACTTTCATGTCTACGCAACAGACGCTTTCTATCATTAAGCCTGACGCCACCCGTCGCAATTTAACAGGGGAAATTAATGCCCGCATTGAAAAGTCGGGGTTGCGTATTGTGGCCCAAAAACGGACACTTTTGAGTCGCGCTCAGGTAGAGCGTTTTTATGCCGCCCACAAAGATCGTTCTTTTTTTCCAGAATTGTGTGCTTTTATGACCTCGGGTCCTGTGGTGATTCAAGTGCTGGAGGGCGTAGAAGCCGTTAAAAAATACAGGGCCCTGATGGGTGCCACAAACCCCAGTCAGGCAGATCCAGACACGCTAAGACGGGATTTTGCCGAATCGATTGAGGCAAACTCTGTCCATGGCAGCGATTCAGAAGACTCTGCTGAGGAAGAAATTGCCTTTTTCTTTGCGAAAATGGACATTGTTGGCTAACCTTTCTTTGGGGGACGATGACGTTTCCTTGCCGCTGCCCTCTCACCTTCAGCTTTGGAAGGGACTATGACCCTTTACGTGCGCCTGTTTTTTAAGCGTCTGGTGTGGGTCTTTTTTGGGGTTTTTTTTGCCCTTTTGGGGCTGGCTTGGATGGGTAGGATTGTCCAGTATATGGACGTTTTGCAACAGGTCTCCCTCCCTCTTTCTGCCTTTTTTTCGTGGGTGGCTTTGCTGCTGCCCTATGTGATTTATATGATCTTGCCGTTGGTGGCGGTGGTGACCACATTTTTGGTTTATCATTATTGTCATCAGCATCATGTTCTGACGGTGTTATCCAGTGCGGGTCTTTCGGTGGGCCGCCGTATGCGCCCCGCTTGGTATTTTGGGGCGATGTGTGGTGGGATGGCCTTGATTGTTTCTTGTTTTCTTTTACCCCCCAGCTATCATAGTTTTAAGATGAAGCAAAATGCTTTTCGTCAACAACAGACTGTCAATTTGATTCAGCCCCAACAGTTTTTCACATGGGACAAAAAAACATTTTATATCAAAAAGGTGGCAGAGGACGGTGGCCTACAAGATATTTTAATTTGGACAGATGAAGAGGGGACCCAGTCGTTTCTTTATGCCAAAGCCGGTCGCTTGGTCCAAGAAGACGAGGGGTCTTTTCTGGTATTAAAACAAGGATATCAAAATATTGTGGATGATCGAGATCGGCTTTCTCGGCTGGATTTTGATCACTATCAACTGCGCTTGGATCCACAGACGGCTGAGGTTTATCAAAGGCGGAATCTTTTGGAGTTTTCCCCCATGGATCTTTTGACATCGGATCATGTTCCCACTACCCAAAAAACCAAACGTTGGGTGGCGGGACATATGCGGTTGCTTTACCCCTTGTTGGCGGTTTTGTTTGCGGTTTATCCTGCGCTGATTTTTTCAACACTGTCATTTTCCCGAACATCGGGGGTAATGCGACCTTTTTTGCGGATTGTTCCTGTAACGCTTGGGTTTTTTGGTGTGTTTTTGTTCCTCAGCCAGAGCGCGGAATCCTTTCCCATTCTGGTGTATGCCTTGTATGGAATGGTGGCTTTCGCCTTTGTGAGGTTGGCATTTCCCACGTTAAAAATTTCCGGCATCGTTCGGGGGGGGCGGCCATGATTTTGGATAATTATTTGTGGTTTCGTTTGTGGCAACGATGGCTTTTGCTGCTGGGGGTGATGGTTATTATTTTGTATTCCATTGATTTTTTGGCGCAAATTCGGGAATACGATCACTGGCCCGTGTTGGATGTGGCCAAAATGGTTGTGTATCGGTTGCCGATGCTTTTGGATACAGCCTTGCCTTATCTTGGTTTTTTGACTGTTTTTTTTACATTTTCTAGCCTTCAAAATGCCAATGTTTTTGATGTAATGCGCTCGTCAGGATATTCTTGGCGTCGTATTATGGCGGTTTCCGCTTTGTTTGCTTGTGTTTTGGGGCTTTTTCATATCATTGTGTTTGAAAATATGCGTCTGCGGGCCCATGAGGTTTATCAGGATTTGTTGTCCGATCATGGAGATGCCCCAGAACATCCTTTTAAGGGGCAGGATATTTGGTTAACCTCTTCTTTTCCCTCAGAAACGATTGTTTTGCAGGCCAAAGCCTTTCGAGACGGTGCTTTTCAGAATGTTTCTCTTGTTGTTCTGGGGCCAGACAATGCCTTAAAAAACCAGATCCGCGCTGAAAAAGCAGAAATTAGGGATGGTGTGCTTGTTGTGGAAAAGGGAGACTCTTGGGCTTCTGGAACCAAAGAACCTCTTGGGCCCCAAGGGGTGCGCTTGCCTTGGGGGGGGCAATCTAGGGAAGACCTTTTAAGGCCCAGCCCACCAGAAAAGACATTTGTATCCGTAATGCGTGATTTTTTTCAGAATGGGGATAATCTTTCAAGGATCCATCCAGAGGAAACACGGGTGTTTTGGCAGGGAGCAGCTCGTCCATTGTATTATAGCGCGTTGGCGGTTTTGGCCACAGTGGCGCTGCTTAGCAGTCATCACCGCACGCGTTCTTTTGTGCCTTTTGGGGTTAGCGCGGTGTTGATGTTCGTTTTTCATATGGCCACGAACGTGACCGTGCATTGGGCCAATCAGGGATTGCTGCCGTTTTGGTATGCCTTTTTATGGGCGTCAGTTCTCTTGCTTTTCGGATCTTTTTTGGTTTTAATGCGTCGCACATATGGCGCGGTATGACTTTTTTTTGGCGATGGTTTTTATCTGGCTGCTGCTGGTTCCAGCAGCGGCGGAATCCATAACGGTGAAAGATGTCGCCGTGAAAGCCGATGTCCTAACCCTCAATTATGAGGGGCGAACCATCCAAGGTGAGGGGAATGTTGTCTTAGAAAGTCAAGATCATCGCCTAACGTCGGACACCTTGACCTATAATGAAAAGACTGGCGAAATCACCGCCGCAGGCCATGTTGTTTTGTTGGATAAAAAAGAACAAACAACCCTGAAAACGGATCATGTTGTTTTGGATGGTGATTTTCGCTCTGTTACGCTTGAAAAGATGCGTTTGCTGTTTCAGAATAAAGGCACGCTCACGGCTTCTTCAGGACAGCGGCGTTTGGGGAAAGAGCACGATTTAAAAGACGCGCATTTTACGCCCTGCAAAGTCTGTGAAGGCGAGTCCCCCCTGTGGTCGGTGGCAGCGGATGAGGTCAAGCATGATACAGACTCCAAGGTGATTCGTTACTATAATGCGTATTTTCAAATCTTTGATGTGCCTGTGTTTTACTTGCCGTATTTTGAACAGGACGATCCTACGGTCAAGCGTTCCAGTGGCTTTTTGCGGGGATCCGTGGAGCAGCGATCAGAAGAGGGGATTTTGATTCGCGCCCCATATTATTACACCATGTCCCCCCATCAGGATGTCACCGTCACGCCCATCTGGACCCAAAATGGGGGGGAGGTTTTGGGGATGGAGCATCGGTATCTAGGGGAAACCTTTGGGATTACATCCACGGGGTCCATCGGTAGTGTCAATCGTGTGGAAAATACCCAGTTGCAGGATGATAAAAATGCGGCTGGTCATTTGGATTCTGCGTTGGATTGGCAACCTGCGCCTTTTTGGCAGGTGGATGGGGATTTGGAACGTGCCAGCCGGAAAGGGTATCTGCGTCAGTTTGATTTTGATCAGCGGGACATTCTTTCCAGTGGGGCGCGGACCCTTTATCATCGTGGCCCAACAACCTTTGTGACGGATGCCCGCACGTACCAAGATTTGCGCCCTGCTGAGGACAGCGATACCGTGCCATGGGTTTTGCCGGATACCAGCCTGTCTCATTTTTGGGAATCCCCATCGTGGGCGAAGGGATCCCTAAGCAGCGGCGTTTCGGGGCGTGTTCTTGAGCGGGATCAAGGCAACGATAATCAGCGGGCCAGTGTTTTTAACGCTTGGCAACGGCAGTTTTTTGCATCTGATGGCAGTGTTTTTGAAACATCGGCGCTGCTGCGCCAAGATATTTATCATCGGGATGTTTTTTCAAAAGCGCAGGATGCCGTGGTGGAATCCGATACCAAGGCCCGTTTTTTTCCGGCCCTTCAGGCAGGGTATAAAAAACCGTTTTACAAAGCCACGGAATCGGGGTTTCACCAGTTATCTCCTGTGGCGCAGGTGGTGGTGATCCCCACCAATGTCAACAGCGATACCATCCAAAACGAAGATTCTCAGGTTTTTGAGTTGGATGCGGACAATCTGTTTTCTGTGAACCGCCCCACAGGGTATGATATCACCAGCGAAGGCAGCCGCGCCGATTATGGGGGATCCTATGCGTATCAGGGGGAGACGTATCTGGCGGACCTCTTTTTGGGCCAAAGTTTCCAGTTCGATCAGCCCACCACAGAGGCATTGCTGGCCGGTGGGGAAGGGGAGGATTTTTCCGATCCCGTGGCGCGGTGGCAGTTGGCATTTCCGGGCTTGCTGTCCTTTGATCACAGCATGCGTTTGCATGAAAGTGATGGTCGCATTGCCCGCAGTCTGGCCAACCTTAGTACGGAATTTGGTGGCTTTACCACGAGCTTTACCCATTTCCTGCTGGATCGGGGTCAGGATTATCAGGAAACATCGGAAAAACGGGATGAACTTTCTGCAACCTTGGGCATTCCCCTGAATGAATCATGGATGTGGAGCAACACCGCCATTCGGGATTTGCAAAACGACGAAAACCGTTTGGCCCAAACGCAGTTAACTTACACCATGGATTGCGCCCGCTTTTCGTTGGAGTATCGCAAAGATTACACCAGCGACCCCAATGCCACGGCCGGAAATTCCGTGATGTTTCGTATTGATTTGATTGGGGCAGGATCCCCATAAGGACGCATAGCCCCCGCGGTTTAAGGGCGGGGGGATTGTGGAGTCCCCTCTTTGGGGCATGCGGATTCCAGCTCTTTTTGTTTTTCCCCAATGCGTGTGCTGATGGCACAGGTGATGTTCAGGATTCTGGGATTCCATTGATAATCGGGGTTTTGGGTGTAATAGGTCAAAAATTGCTGGGCCTTGGCGGCGTAGGCTTTGGCAAAGTTAATTTCCCCTGTCAGCACCCGTAGGGTTTCTCTGGGTTCGTTGGCAGCCAAGGGCAGATAAGCCGCCGCTTTTTTTTGCAGGTTGGCCTTCCTCTGGGCCAAAGACAGGGGTTTAGGGGACAGACCATCCAGACCCGACTGGTCCACGGTCATGAAAAATATGCTCATATCCTCACGCTCGGCCTCAGCCTTGGCCACAGAGGGGGGGACCATGCGGTCATAATCGGCTTTCATGGTTTTCAGGTTTTTGGTGGATTCCTCAACCGATCGACGCTGGTTTTGCAAAGCCGACATGAAAATAGTATTGTTTTTTAGGGACGGATCCTTGGCCAAAGCCTCTTCTGCGCGTTCCAGAGACTGTTGCTGGCGGCGAAGCGCAAAATCCTGACGTTGCATGGTTTCCTCAAACGCCATCCAGTTGAGGGTTGTGGGGTCATACAGTTGGCTGTGCTGTTTTAGGACGTTTTTCGCCAAGGCCGCGCGGTTTTCCCGCAGCAACCATGCGGGATTCTGGATGCCCGTCTGGCAGGCCAACAGTTGAAACAGGCCGCTGTTGTCAACGGGCAGGGGACGGTTCATCAAGGCTTTCACCCCGCGGGAAAATTGTTCCGAAAACACAGACCCCGTATCCGGCGTTTTGTTGGGAAAACAGGCGGGAACCTGACTTTGCATGGCGCCCAGGGTCAATCCGGCATCACTCAGCTGGGTCAGGGTTTCTGTGACGCCAGAGGCCGTCATGTCCATCAACGCGGTCAGCGAGGCCCCCATCTGGGCACGCATCAATCCGGCCTGTTCCGCATCACGCTGGCGCATCAGCAAATCATCAAACAGTTTGGGATCCACACCAATGCCGCCCCCCCCATCAACAGGGGAGATTTTCAGCGGCCCCAGAACGCTGGGATTGTCCTGCAAAATCTTTTGCATGGCAGAGGCCGAGGAGAGGGGCTGGCTATCGTCTATCGATAACGGAATGCCAAAAATTTCACGCGGGGGCATGGGGGTTTGCTGTTTGCAACCCCGAATTTGGCGGTCGTAACGGTTTAGGTCCTGAAAAAATTTTTCGTACGCCTGATCGGGTTTCAGGAAATAGGGTTGCAGGGCCTGAAACACAACGGCGTGTTGTTCGTTCAGGGCGATGATGGCCTCTTCATGGCGGATGGCGGCCTCGAACGTGGCTTGAAAGGTTTGGGGCACGCTATTCCCGCGAATCAGGGTTTCTGTGCTTTGCCACTGGGTGGCGGCGCTGCTGAGCTGACGCGCCTGCGCTTGGCTTTGCAAACATAGCAGGGTGGGGGTGTCAGGGGGCGCGGCCCCCGCCGAAGTTGCCGTCAAAGTGAACAAAAACAGGGTTAAAAATCGCATGCCTTAGCGCATTGATTATTTTTGACATTCTTGGGGGACGAAGTAGGTCGGATTATGGCAAACGCTGTTTAGGGATTCGCTCAACAGTTTCATGCTTTGCAGGTGGGCTTTGTATTGCTCCAGCAGGCTGCGATCGGCCTCCAGATTTTGGATTAGGGCCAGACTGCGGTTAATGCACCCAGAAATTGGCATTTCTATTTCTTTCAGGCGCAGGGAAAAGTTACCCAATCCCCCCAGATTGACCCCAAGACCTTCCGCTAGGTTGGCTAATCCTTTGATCGTATCCAAAAATTTCTGGGTTGTGTTTTTATTAAACACCGAATAATCCTCCACACAGGGTTCGTACAGGGTTTTGGGGATGTAATTAAAAAAGACTTCCCGCATGCGGGCATGCACGCGCAGCAGATCCGAATAGGCATTCATGCTATAGGCCGCGTGGGCCAACGTGGCACTTTTGCACGTATCGATAAAGCATTGTTTTTGTGCGGTAAACACCGTGTTATTGCGACAGTCTTTCTTCAAATCCATCATCTGTGCCAGATTGTTTTGGGCACAATTCATGATGTATTGGGTTTTTTGGGCGGGGGTGATTTGTTTTTGTTGGATGGCCAGTTCCGCCAAACTTTCGCAGCGCAAACACCCGAAATCTGTGGGGGCGCCCCCTGTTTGGGTGGATGCCTCAATCAGGGCTTTGATTTTTTTATCGGGCATGCCGATGGCGTTTTTGATACCGCTGAGCAAATAATACTGCTCGCCCCGTTGTTGCAACAGGTAATCCAGTTGGGCAGAGGTATCCTTAAACTCCTTCACCCGCAGGGTTTCATAAAACTGCCGACTGCCCGGCAGCATGGTCAGGTCCGTCACACAAAACCCCGTTCCGCACCAGAGGGCATTGCAGGGGATATACATGTGACAGAGATTGGTCCCAGGGAAGGGGGGCGTTTGTTTACAGACGCACGGTCTGGTGGACGACAGAGGGTAACAAATCCCATCCACACACGGCTCCAACGGACTCACCGGCACAATGGGCGGCGGCGGGACAGAGGGCACATATGCGGGCGGCCCCTTTAACCCCAACAAACTGGTGGCCGCTCCAGCCGCTCCGGCGACCTTAGAGGCCCCCGATGCCACCGCCGTCGGATCAACGGCCCCCGCCCCCGCCGATATCCCCAGCATCAGCAAAAACAGGATCAGATGGCGCATGATCAATCAGTCGCTTGATAGACAGGGGCTCCACTTTCAATCAGATCCCCCAGACTGGCACAGGCATTTTGCAAAATCACCTGTTCGGTGTTGACGTTGGTCATGACCAGATTGTACATGGACAGTCCGATCAGGACGTTCATTTGGCTCATCACCGAACCTTCGGCCAAGGAAGAGGCCTGTAACAGGGCGATGGAGGGGCAGAGTTCTTTGCCGCTTTTTGTGTCATAAAATTGGACTTTTTCGCATCGTTTTGGGTTCCCAGTGCCGGTGAACAATTCCTGAAACATTTTGGCGGGAATTTGTTGTTTGCTGATGGCCGCGGCGGCGCAGCGGGATTTGAGCTGGCCTAGAAACAGACGTTTATTCGCCTCTTCGATCTGTTTGCATTTGGTGGTGCTGTTGTTGGCCATTTTGGGGTTGCATCTCAGCATGCTGAGCAAAAACTTTGCAATATCTGCGGTGTTTAGCGTTTGGTTGGGTGGTAGATTGGTTGTCCCCGCCAACGGGGTGTCTTTGGATAACGGGCCGGTTCGGAAAGAGTCTTCTGTCGCTCCCGCGACATCACCGAGCTGCGCTAAGACATTAGGGAAATCTGTTCTTGTCCCCATGGCCTCAAGGACGGGGAGACCAAACAGTCCTGCAAAATCATAGAACATACTTTTCAATGATCCTGCTGGTCCGGTGACTTCATCAGACAATGCAAATCCCCCTTTGAGCAAACCACTACCAATTAAAAATCCTTGGACGGATCGGATGTAGGTCGTTAGTTGGCCCGCATCGAAGCCTTGGCCGCCCCCGAATGTCCCCACCAATGTAAAAATAGCCCCCCCGATTTGACCAATTTGCCCTATGTTTTTGGTGATGTCTGGGGAGAGGGCAATCCCAAATTTCCCCAATACATCGGGAAGGTTTGTGAGGAAATTGAGACCCGATTGTGCGCAATTCAGGCCTCCGCCCTGACAGTTCCCTTGCAGACCTTGGAGGGCATAGTACGTATCGCCCAAATTCTCGCTCAGGTCTCGTACTTGTCTGGTAAACTTGGCAATATTGCCGAGGGGGTCGGATGGTTTCGCGATCAATGAGTCTTTCAGCGTGTATCCTAGGGTGGCATTGGTGGAGGCAGATGGATCAAAGGCCCCGCTAAAGTCACCGGCAGGAGCAGGTACGTCAACGAGGGCGGGGGCAGAGGGATCAAAGGGATTAGGAGGCGTAGCCGTTCCCTGAGTAGGGGCCGGCGTCCCCGCCGGCGTAGAGGTAGCCGGTGTCGCCGCCGGAGCAGGGGTGCCAGATGTCGCCGGCGTAGTAGCCGGAGCAGCAGCGGCATTCACCTTTGCTGCCGCCGCTGGGCCTTCTCTTATGGCGTTATATGCAATGGAATCGCTGGTATAGGCGGCGTACAATGAACTGGAAAATTCAGCCAAAATTGTGTCAGTGGTGGGGATGTCTTTTGCTTCCGCTGGGGCTTGGTATTTAATAGCCCCCAGAATCTTAGTTAGGGTTTCGTTTGTTGTTTTTTGGGCATTGTTCAGCTCAAGAAGCTTAATATTGAGATTGGCCAATGCAATGACTTGGCTCGTCAAAAGTGTCTGCGCCTTTGTATCAGACACCATCACCACGGGCAGGGCAGAGGCCCCGTAAACGGGCATCAGCACCATTTGCAGCACCATCACATAGCATAACGTCCGTCGAAAGAGGGAAAGCATAGGTCACGCCCCAGAAACTTTTAAGAGTTTATTTAAAATTTATCATACCTTAAGAATCGCTGTCAAGGTAGATGTTCAGCCAGTCGGATTGATAATTGTGCATTAACCGCTCAGCCAACGCGCGGGAGGGTTCATCGGAATAATAAATCCGCATCAATCGGCCCAGCGGGGACAGGTCCGTGTCCAGAATGATGGATTCCCCGCTGGCGCGTTTCATCAACACAGAGCGTTTCAGTTTTTTGGCGGCGGGCAGTTTGCCGCTGATGTATAGCCATTCCCGCTCGGTTAATCCCCAGTCCTGATATTCCCGCGCTTGGCCTTGGGGGTTGGGAAAGAAAAATGTGGTTTGCGCTTGGCCACGGATGGCCTCGCCCAGGCCGGCTTGGGTGATGGCCTCGGGCCGCTGGAATGCCGAAATGACGGCGCCGCGGCGTTTTCGATATTCCTGCAACATCTGCAAAAAATAATTCCGGAAAATGGGGTGTTTCACCACGGGTTCCGTTTCGTCAATGAAAATCAGGGCAGGGGCCTTTAATTCGGAAATCGTATCCTGAATCCGGTGCATCAGATACAAAATCACGGCCCGCGCCAAATCATCGTGTTCATACAACCGCGTAAAATCCAGCGCCACAATGCGGGATGTTTTTAAATCTAGGGTGTCCTGCTTGGCATTAAAAATCTTTCCATAAACGGCGGGGTCCACCCATTTATGAAGATTTTTTCGCACCATGCCGCCTTTGCTGTACACCGCATCATAAATGTTGGCCAGCGATCGGCGTTCGTGTGGCAGGCCCGGTGTGTCATATGCGGCCTCAATAGAAAACCCAATTTCCTCGATGGCATCGGCGTCTTGGCATTCTGAAATGGCCTGCAAAAAGGCCCTGAGAAACGATCGGTTCGATGGATTATCTTTCAGCTGAAACGGATTCATGGACGATTGAATCCCGGGGATGTTGGATCCCTCAAAGGTCACATAACTGCCCGAGGTCGCGCAGGTAAACAGGTATCCCCCCCCGTGCCGATCCACCATATAATAGCGCAGATCTTCATGCCGCATGGCCATGCCCGCCAGAAAGTTGATCAGCGTGGTTTTTCCCCCTCCGGTGGGGCCAATGCTGACGGCGTGGGCGACGGCGGCTTTTTCCTCAGAAATATGAAACTGAAAGGCATAGGGTGTGCCAGAAATGGTCCGAAAGTTGGCGATGGCCCCCTTGCCCCAATCCGAGGAGCTCAGGCCCGGAGATGGCCGCTCAAACGTCAAATGTGTGGCAATGTTTTTGGAAAACAGTTTATAGGGGCGCGGCCATAATTTAAAACTGGGGAATTGCAAAAACCAGCTGGCTTGGGCGACGGCGCCCTCTCGCACCACAGAAATGCCGTAAGTGCTGGCGATGCGCTTGACTTCGGCTTCGGTGGCTTCCATTTCGTCTACGGTTTTGCCATAGCAAAACACCATCATCATGTATTGTGACAACACGTTGGTGCCGCCGGTGTTGCCCTCCACCGCATCCAGCGCGGTTTCAAACTGGGCGGCGGTGCCGGGACTGAACCGTTGGGCCAGTGACAGTTTGTATTGGTGGGTGATATGGATGGCGGCCTTGGTTTTGGTCCAAGGTTCAATGATGTGGGAAACAATAATTTCCCCGTGAACGGTGTTTAGCGAATTGACATAGGCTTCGTACGTAAAATCCCCCAACGCCCGCAGACCCACGCAGCAGGCATAGAGTTTTTTATGGCCGGATGTAAAGGTAATGCCCCCATCATCCCCCCCAAATTCCACCTGATCGCCGCAAATGGCATCCGATGCCCCATCCCCCACGCCCCCAGGCACGGGTTGAGAAATCGGGCTGACAATCCGCGAAAATACATAAAGGGGACGCATTTTCACATCGGGATGGCCCTGCTTCATGACCACGGGCCCATATTTATGCAAAATGTTGCTGGTGATATCGATAACGGAATTGAGTTTTTTTTGGGATGTTTGATCTTTATCGGGCAAAGAAAAAACAACAAACTGGCGGTTGCTATAGGCGCGGGCAAAGGTGCCGTTCCAACGTCTGGCAATTTCCCGCAAAACAGGGTTGGCGTGGGTGGTGGGGGGGGCGACGTCCACCCGCTCGCGGATGGTAAAGGCCCGAATGGTGACATGATAATCCTGCAGGGCATCGATCCAATCCTTTCGCGCCAGCAGCAGCATTTCCCGATCATGGTCACTCATGAACGTATCATCAAAACCCATCATTTCCACACATTGCGCCAAATCCCCATTTTTACAGGCGATGGTTTTCCCGTCGCTGAGCACCTTTTCAAAAGGCAAAACATCCGCCAGACGATCTTCTTTGGGATAGGGCAGCAAAATGCGGGCCGTGGTGGGAATCAAAATGGCCGCAAAGGCCACCCCTGCGGCAATAACCCCCAGCAGGGTCAAAAGAATGGAAGTCAGGCTGAAGTTTTCGGAAAACGCCGCCAACACATCGGGGGATAACGACTCAGGGAACATATTTTCGGGTTCCGGGCTTTCCCTTAATCAAATTGCGCGTGGATCGCTTGCTATAGGCCCATGCGGGGAGCAGGGTCGCCATATGGGGTTCCTTGGCCCCTTGCGCCGCCAAAACCATATGGAAAAAAATCAAAGAAATGATGATCAACAGGGGGCTGACCTTAAACAATCCCCATGCATACACAATACCCAAGGCATGAAAGCCCATATTGATAATGGCGGGCATCATCGGTGCCCAAAACAGTGTGGCCGGACTGGCAACAGCGCGCATGACTTTTTCTGGCATGGGGCCCCTCTTACAGATTACCAACACAGTCTATTAGCTATTGGTTAAATAATTTACAATCCCCCCAGCCGCGGTGATAATGGCCAGCCCCGCTGTTAAGGCAAACAACCACCGAAACGGAAATTTCCCAAACAGCCCCATAATGCCCAGCGCTGCCGCCGCAACGCCCCCCAGACCGAAAAAGACATCTTGGGTATCTAAAAACAGTCGTTCTCCTGTGGATCCAATAACCTCAGCGGTTTTTGCGTAGGAGTCAACGCCCTTGTTGGGTTCGATAACCCCCTTATAAAGCCATTCGCACATGGCGGGGACCATGGTGGCGATGACCAGCGCGGCCATGACGGTAAACAGCCAGCCCCAGGGCATTTGACCCCCATACATGGCCCGTATACCAATGCCCAGCATGGCCAAGGTGCCCAAGGCATAGATGATGGGTTTGGAATTGTTGATGATTTCGCTGCCTTTGATCACGGCCTCAGAAAACGGATTGCTGGGGCCTGTTGTCACGCCGCAGGCGGCACCCTCGGCGGCTGAGGCCTGCCCCCCCATCCCCAAGGCCAAAACAAAGACCATCAAAAACATTAAACGTGGGGTCATATCGTTTCATTTCCTATGGTGATGAGGTCCCTTTAGAAGTCGATGGCTGTCAAAGTGTCGCTGGCATTGGCACTGGGATTGGCAAAATTATCGCCGCCGACCTTATCCCCCGCCATGACCCCCACAACATCGGCCAGTTGCGCGGTAAAGGTAAAGCCCCCCAAAATCGCCATCATCCAACCCCACCGAAAGCGCCCTGATAAAAATGACACGGCGGCCACGCCAAAGGCCCCAAACGCCCCCACGCCATACAAAACTTTTTTCAGGCTCACCGACACACGATCACTGAAATTTTCGGTGGTTTGAAACAGCTCGTTGCCGTTGGCTTTATAGGGCTTATAGATTTCATATTGTTTTTGAACGGATCCATAAAACTCGGGCAGGATGGACAAAAACGCCAAAGATCCGATATAGGCAAAAAAGTACCCCCATGGCCACCGTCCCAACAGGGACATAATAATCAAACCAATGGCCCCCAATCCCGCCATCCCAAACGCCACCCCGCCCATGTTGTCCGCTATGCGGTTGGCAGAGGGCGCCAGTTTTTTGATGGGTGATTCTGCGATGGCCAAAGCTTCTTGGGAAAAAGCAAAGAGCAGCACAACCACCAAAGCGCCCCAGCACAGCCCATCGCCCAAACGTTGGAAAAAACGGGGGGCGGGGGACATGGCGGGGGGCTCCTTGGTGGTTGATCAGGGTTTGGGGTGAGAGGTTTGTTTAGTTGCTTACTTGAAGTTCGCCGACATCTCCTCCGGCCAAGTTGGTGGCGGCAACGTTGTAAAGACCAATTAGGGCCAATCCGCCAATCAATCCAAAAAACCATCCCCATTGAAAGCGGCCAAAGAAGGCGAGGGCGCCCAAGGCCACAGCCCCTAAACCCCCAATCCCATAAGAAATTTTTCGGCTGGCATCGGTAGCATCCCCTACGACGCCTTTAATCTCAGTTGTTAGCGGGGTTCCTTTAAGTTCTCCGGTACCCCATGACAATCCACCCTTAGTGGCTTGAGCATGAGACGATTCCGATGAGGAAAAAACCATAACGGCAAAAACCATAAGGCTGAAAAGTGTGAATAAAGATTTCATAAGAGTTTTCCTGTTGAGTTAAAGTGTTAAAAGTTAAAAGTTTATTTTTGTTAATGTTGGCATCCCATGTTTGGGTTTGGCGATCAGAAGGTCTCCCCCGTAAAGGCGGTCACACCGGTACCATACAGGCCCACCAGCATCAGTCCCCCCATCAATCCCCACAACCAGTTCCAGTTAAACCGTCCGAAAAAGGCCAAGGCGGACAGGGCCACGGTCCCGAGGCCGCCCAAGCCGTAG
>JBILTX010000085.1:0-3109 GCA_044371315.1 Alphaproteobacteria bacterium
TGGGGGGCACCATCCAAGGCCGCCTTTTGTTTCGCAATGACGATGAAAAACAACGCGCTCTGCGGTGGGGGGTTAAGGATTTTGATCGCGTGTACAGCCTGCGTGATCTGGTGCCCAGCGATGATGTGATGTTTGCCGCCACAGGGGTCACCGATGGCCCCCTGCTGACGGGCGTTAAGCGTATTGCCGGCGGCGTCAGAACCCATTCCATCATCATGCGATCCAAAACAGGAACCGTCCGCCGCCTGACCACAGACCACAACACCCTACGCAAAGCCGAACTGCTGCGCCATCATGAGGCGGGTTAGGGGGGCTGTTGGATTGTGTCCCATGGCGGGAAACAAAAGTCATTGCGCTTTCTGTAACGGTTTCTTAAAACCAAAGCAGTAGAAAAGAGGGATAATTGCCGTTTTTTCCAAAAAAATGACTTAGGGTAGGGCCAAACCCATGCTTATCAGCTTTAAAATCAAAAATTTTAAATCCATCGGGGAAGAGCAAACCTTTTCCATGGTGGCCGCCAACAAAAAAAGCACAGAGGACATGTGTTTTGAAAGTGGCACCTCCTTTGCCCCCAAACTTTTAAAGGTGGCCAGCATCTTTGGCCCCAATGGGGGCGGGAAAACAACATTTGTTCAGGCCATGGATGTTTTCAGGGATTTTGTTTTGAATTCAGCAGATTCACGGAGGAATGCAACCATAGACTGGGTTAAGCCCTTTAAATTTGATGCGGACTTGCGGGAACAACCCTCGATGTTTGAGGCGATTTTTGTTCATGACGGCGCTTTGTATCAATACGGCTTCGCGCTCACGCAAGAACGGGTGGGGGGTGAATGGTTGTTTACCCGCGCCAACAAACCACGGGCCAAATTATCCACTGTTTTTGAACGCTATTATGACCCAGAAAAGGACCCCGAGGCCCCTTATGATTGGTCTCTTAATGATGCCTTGATCAAAGGGCCCAAAGAGGAATGGCGACAACTGACAAAATCAAACACGTTATTTTTGTCCGAAGCCATGCGCGGCAATGCACAATCCGAAAGTCTTGTGAAACCGTTTGAATGGATTCAGAATGGTTTGAGAATTATCGAAAGCGCGGATCGACTGTCTCGTGGTTATTCTGCTGAACAGTATCGTAGCGATGAACATTACAAACAGAACATTCAAAACTTATTAGACAGTACAGATACGCGCATCAAAAGTCTTGAGATACAAAAAGAAGTGAAAACTTTATCGGACTTTCCAGAAGGTGTATTAGACAATGCCCCGCCTGAATTTCTTGAAGCTCTAAAAAATGGAAAAGTCATTAATTACAAAATCACAACTGTCCGTGAAGATAATCTGGGCAACGCCGTCAAACTCGATTTTAAGGAAGAATCCGACGGTATAAAGACCTTGTTCTGTTTGGCTGGCCCCTGGTTTGACGTGTTAGAAAATGGCTATACCCTAGTTGTGGATGAACTGCACAACAGTTTTCATCCCCATGCGCTGCGTTTTTTGGTGAATCTGTTTTATGATCCAGAGATTAACAAAAAGAATGCCCAGCTGATTTTCACCAGCCATGAAACATCCATCATGAGCGGGGACTTCATGCACCGCGATCAAATCTGGTTCATGCAGCGCAAAGAAAACCAACAATCGGAACTGTATTCCTTAGCGGAATTTACTAAGGTACCCGCTAGGAGGAGCAATTTTCAAAAAGCGTACTTGACCGGTCGTTACGATGCATTGCCTAACCTGAAGGTTTTGGATCATGGTTTATAAACGTGAAAAAACCTCCCCCGATAATTTAAAGCGAGGGTTTTCACGGCCCACACGGCCCACATGCCTGATCGTCTGTGAGGGGCGTACGGAAGAACGATACTTTGGCCGTGCGTTCACAAATGTTACAATTCGGCTAGAAAACTGTCCGGTTCAATTGGTGAAGTATGCGCTTAAAGAAATCAAAGATTATGATTCTCTGATCTGTGTTTTTGACAAAGAGTCACACCCTCCGCGTGTGAAAAAATTTGAGCAGGCAAAAACAAAGTTGGAAAAAGCGGCCAAAAAAGATAAAAAAACCATAATTGGGGCATGGTCGATTCCATGTTTTGAGGTGTGGTCTTTATGCCATGTGTATTACACGACGCGTCCTTTTACAGATAAAAAAGCCGTTGAAGCCGAGCTAGAACGACAAGGGTTTAAAGAGCAAGATTGGCGCGATGATAACAAACAACAAACAGCCATCACCAACGCTAAAAAACTCTGCAACTCTCCTCATGGCGACAACCCATCCACGCGGGTCCATCTGGCCGTTGAGCACCTCAAAACCCTCCTTGAGACATAACCCCCCTACACCACAAGGCACGCCGTTTCAAACGCCAACCTTGGCAAGCGGGGCTTGAGTGTGCGGGCATCGCCGTAGCCGATGTTGCATAAAAAATTGATTTTCCAAGACGTGTAGGGCGTTTCGGAAAAAAAGTCACGGTTCACACCCTCGGCATCAAATCCCGAAATGGGGCCGCAGTCCAGTCCCAGAGCGCGGGCCGCCATAATGAAATACCCCCCCTGCATGGAGGCATTGCGCATGGCCGTTTCCGCAATCAAAGGGGCATTGCCCTGAAACCATGCTTGGGCCACGGGAAACAGGGTGGGAAAATGCTGGGGAAAATCCATATCATTGGCCAACAAGGCCACAACAGGGGCGGTTTGTGTCTGGTGAACGTTGCCTTCATGCAGGTGGGGCAACAGACGCTGTTTGGCTGCCTCTGTGGTTAAAAACAGAATCCGCAGGGGACAACTGTTGGCACTGGTGGGGCCCATTTTCACCAAATCATACAGGGTTTTCAGCGTTTCCAAAGACACGGGTTTGTCTTGCCAGTCCACGAAAGAGCGGGCTTTGTAAAACAGATGATCCAAAACATCATCGGACAAGGGAACAGACAAAACCATAAACAATCCTTCTGGGATAGGGGTTACAGGTCAGAGGCCGCGCGGACTTCCAAAACCTCAGGAATATAATACCGCATCATGTTTTCAATGCCTGATTTCAGGGTCATGCTGGAACTGGGACACCCAGAACAGGCCCCCCGCAAATGCAAAAACAGAACGCCGGTTTCCGCATCAAACCGAT
>JBILTX010000077.1:0-4278 GCA_044371315.1 Alphaproteobacteria bacterium
GAGGGCCGCACGCGGGTATCCAGCAGATGTTTGATTTCTTTGACAATGCTGCTGTCATTGGCATCGGACTCTTGGGGCTCATCCCCATCACCCTCCAAAACCGGCAATCCGGCCAAAAAATGATCCACCATGCCAGAAAGCACCAGCGGCTTTAAGTAAGCCCAATCCTGATCCTCTGCCTTGGTGACAGAAATAAAATCAAAGCCATACATGACCCCCGCCACACCCTCGATCCCCAACACACGACGGGCCAGCGGCGCATGCTGGCAATCCGCAGCCTGTTTAAAATCACGGGTTCCCTTTTCAAGGATGATCCGGCCTGGAAAAAAGGCCATGGTATTCGCATTGGGGGTATCTTGGGTTTGAATAAACATGATACAGTCCATTATCCGTAATGATCATCATTCATCGTTTATACGCCAAATGTGCGCCCTTGACCAGATCCGTATCCGTGATATTCGCGGTGATGCCCTTTGCCGTTTGCTGGCCCACAGCGTGGGGCGCTCTCGCCTGTGGTGTTTGCAAAACCCCGATTATTGTTTAACGCCCCCTCAGGCAGAGCGTTTTCACGCCCTGAAACGCCGTCTGGATATGGGCGAGCCCATCACCAAAATTCTGGGCCAACGCTCCTTTTGGAAGGATGACTTTCTCACCACTGCGGACGTTTTGGACCCCCGCCCCGATTCTGAAACCTTAATAACCGCCGTTTTAAACCATTACCCCGATCAAAACGCCCCGTATCATCTTTTGGATTTGGGCACGGGCAGTGGGTGCCTGCTGTTGTCCCTGATGGGGGAATATCGGAATGCCTGCGGTGTGGGGGTGGACCTGTCCTCGGCCGCACTGGCCGTGGCCAAAGCCAACGGAGAGCGTCTTGGGCGATGTCCCCACTGGATTCAGGGAAACTGGGGCGAAAGCCTCAAAGGCCCCTTTGATATCATCATCAGCAATCCCCCCTATATCCCCACAGAGGTTTGCCATACACTGGATGTTTCTGTTCGCGTCTTTGACCCTTGGATGGCCCTGGATGGGGGGGCGGATGGCCTCGGACCTTATAGGGTCTTGATGCCTCAACTCAAATCCCTGTTGGCCCCCACAGGCAAAGCCTTTTTAGAAATTGGGGCAACACAATCTGGGGCCGTGGCCCTCATCGCCCAAAAAAATGGCTTAAAAATCCACGGCATAGAAAAAGATTTGGAAAATCGGGATCGCTGTGTTATAGTGTCCCTCTAAACCTTCCCCATTTTTTGAAGATGAATCCCCAAGCATGAACACCCCTGGCAATAAACACAACCCCATGAAACGATTTCGTCGCCGCCCTGGTGGGAATCATGGCAATTTCAACAATGGCCCCAGACGGCCGTCTTTTGCCTCTCAGGAACACTTTGATCGCAAAACCCGCAACAATGCCCAAAATGCCCTGAACCGTCATTTGGATCTGGCGCGGGATGCCCTGTCTTCGGGGGATGAAACGCGGGCCGAAAACCATTTTCAACACGCGGATCATTACCAGCGGGTGATCAACGCCTGTGATCGGGCCTTGGGCGATCGTCAGCCCCGCCCCTCTTTTGACGAAGAACAACCCCGCCCCTTGCCTTCCCTCTCAGAGACCGAGGATCAGCCGCTGGAATCCCCCGCCCTGTTTGATGATGGCCCTATCGAAGATTCCATGTAGTCCCTCATGATGCGTGTTTTTTCAGGGATTCAGCCCACGGGGGCCTTGCACTTGGGAAATCATCTGGGGGCCATTGTGGCTTGGAAAGAGCTGCAGGCCATTGCCGAATGCACCTTTTGTATTGTCGATTGGCATGCCATTACCGTGTTTCAGGATCCAGAGGCCCTGCGCCAGTCCGTTCTGATGACGGCGGCCACGTATTTGGCCTGTGGTCTGGATCCCCAGCGTGTCACCATTTACCCCCAAAGTGCCGTGCCCCAACATGCCGAGCTGGCGTGGCTGCTGTCCTGCCACACCCCCATGGGCTGGCTAAACCGCATGACGCAGTTTAAGGACAAAGCGGGAAAGCACAAGGATCAGGCGGTTTTGGGTCTGTATGCCTATCCCGTGTTGATGGCCGCCGATATTGTGCTGTTTGGCGCCACCCATGTCCCCGTGGGGGAGGATCAAAAACAACACCTAGAATTGGCCCGCGATATCGCAGCGGCGGTGAATCGGGCCTACGGCAAAGATCTTTTGGTCATTCCTGAGCCCATGGTGTCCAAAGTGGCCCCCCGCATCATGAGTCTGCGGGACGGCACAAAAAAAATGAGCAAATCTGACCCGTCCGAGGCCAGCCGCATTCACCTCACCGACGACGATGACGCCATCGCCCAAAAAATCCGCCGCGCCAAAACCGACAGCGATGCCCTGCCCAGTGACGTTGCAGGCTTGGACAATCGGCCAGAGGCCAAAAATTTGCTGACCATCCTCTCGGTTCTGGAAAATCGCACCTTATCCGACACCGTGCAAAGCTATGCGGGGCAGACGTTTTCGGTTTTAAAAGACGACTTAACCCAAGTTTTAATCACCCATATCGCCCCCATTCGTCAGGGCATCCACGAACGCTTGTCCGATCCCGAAGGTCTAAAAACTCTTCTGGCCCAGCACGCATCCAAATGCATTGAAAAGGCCGAACACACCATGGGCACAATCAGAGAAAGTTTTGGTTTTTTAAAGCTTTCGTGATAAGGTTGTTCAAAAGGCCCCCAAGATCGCTTGAAGGGCAAAAAAAATAATTTTGCAGATAAGGGGGATGCTGTGACCGCGTACGAAAGCCACACTGTTAAATCCTATGACCAAGCACTCTCTCAAATGACGGGGGATTGTGTCATCATGGGCAATCTTGTCGAAGAACAATTGCGCCTGTCGGCACAGGCCCTGCAGGCCCGCAACAATGACATCGCCATCGAAACATCCAAACGCGACCAAGAGGTCAACGCGCTGGAGGATTCCATCAATCAACAGGGCCTGAAAATGCTGGCCCTGCGCCAGCCCATGGCCTCAGACCTGCGCCTTGTCATCGGCACCATGAAAATCGCCCGTGACCTTGAACGCATGGGGGATTATGCCGCCAACATCGCCAAACGTGCCAGCAAAATCAATGCGGGCGAGGAATTGGGCCCCACACAGGCCGTCCTGGCCATGGCCCGTCTGGCCGAGCCCATTTTGCGCGATGCCCTGCTGGCCTATCAAAATCAGGATATCGAACTGGCCAAAAGTGTGGAATCCAAAGATGATGTTTTGGACGAAGCCTATAACGCCCTGCTGACAGAAATCATGTCCTATATGCAAACCCACCCCGACGATATTAAACTGTGCACCCACCTGATCTTTATCGCGAAGAATTTTGAGCGCGTGGGGGACCGTGCCACCAACATTGCCGAAACGGTCCAGTTTATTGTTTTGGGATAAAGGCCCCTACCCCCTCGGCGCCCCCATGGTGACAAACTCCTCCGCGCTGCTGGGGTGAATGGCGAGTGTGGCATCAAACTGGGCTTTGGTGGCTCCGCAGGTTAGGGCCACGCCAAACCCTTGAATGATCTCCGGCGCATCCGGCCCCACCATCACGCACCCCAAAACCCGATCACTGGCGCGATCCACCAAAAGTTTCATGAATGTTTTTTCGGTTTTTTGGCTCAAAACATACTTCATGGGGCGAAAGCGGGACACATACACCGCCACATCATACCCTGCCTTGCGGGCGGCTTCCTCAGACAATCCTGCCGCGGCCAGCGGGGGATCCGTAAACACCGCCATGGGCAGGGCTGTGCGATCCAGCGGCGCAGGACGCTGCCCCGACAGGCGATCCGCCAGCTTTCGCCCCTGCGCAATGGCAAAGGGGGTGAGGTTGATATCATTCACCACATCCCCCACCGCAAAAATGGAGGGGACCGATGTGCGATTTTGTTCATCCACCACAATCCCGCCGTGCTGCGGATGCAGGGCAACCCCCACCGCCTCCAAACCCAGCCCCGCTGTCAAAGGCTGCCGCCCCACGGCATTCAGGGTGCAGCTAACCTGTAAAGTCTGCCCCTCCAGATGAACCCTTTGCCCCTGATGCGTAATCTCACGCACTGGACAGGACGGATACACATGAATGCCACGCTCTTTCAGACATGACAGCAAGACATCCGCCGATTCCCGATCAAAGCCAGGCAAAACAAAATCATATTTTAAAATCAAATGAACCTGCACACCAAAGGCCTTTAAAATCGATGCCATTTCCACCGCAATAAATCCCCCCCCGATGATGGCGATGGATTCGGGCAAGGCCGCCAGAT
>JBILTX010000015.1:0-23793 GCA_044371315.1 Alphaproteobacteria bacterium
GGGCATCTGTCACCAAAGCCACAGGCACGCTGCCCCACTTTGTCCAAAAGGCATCTCCGTAGGGGGCCGATTCCAAATGCACCAGTGCCACATCTTCGTTATTATCCAGTGCTGGCCCCGAAGAGCGCATATATTCCACAGAGGCAATTGTAACGGGGGGATAGGGGATTTGTGATCCGTTGCGGGCGGCAAAAAATTTGCCGTCTTGGTAATAGCCCTGAGCTGCATCATAAAAACAATGGGCGGCCGTTAACACCACTTTGGGGGCGATCATGGTGCCGGTGCATCCATTGTATTGCGCCACGCCAAAGCGAATTTGCAGTTGCCCCACGTACATCCATGGATACGTCAGGGTGTCTGCAACGGGGTCCATGGCAGGGGCTTTGGGGGTTGAATTTTCCTGCAAGACAGGGCCCATATCGCCGTAGCGGGCCTGATCCCGATAGCCGTCCTCGGCCCGTTGATAGGTGCTGAGCAAGGCATAGCGCAGGGCATCGTCCAGTCGAATGGATAAGGGTTTTCCCTCCTCGGCCAACGCAAAAGACGCTTGCGTCACAACACAAAGCACCGTAAAAAAAAGATTCTTAAAAAAAGGGCGCATAACAACAGTGGTCTTTGTTTACCCCTAAGAGTAGGTCATGTTTATTTAAAAAGCAAGGATTTTTCCATGCCCCTCATTCTTCTTCGTCATGGTCAAAGTGTTTGGAATCTGGAAAACCGCTTTACCGGTTGGGTGGATGTGGATCTGACGGATCAGGGCAAAGCCGAAGCCCAATCTGCGGGCCAGACCCTGAAAGTGGCGGGGTTGATGCCGGATGTGGTGTTTGTTTCCCCGTTAAAGCGGGCCAAAGAAACGGGGCAGCGAGTGCTTTCGGTGTTGGGTTGTTCCATCACCCCCCAAGAGTCACCGGAAATGATTGAGCGTTTTTACGGTGCCCTGACCGGATTAAACAAAGAAGAAACCGCCGAAGCCCACGGCGCAGATCAGGTCCATGTCTGGCGGCGCAGTTATGATCAGGCCCCACCAGCTTTGCTGGAAAACCATGATCATCATCCTGTGAACAATCCGTTGTTTCAGAATTTTCCCTTTCGGTTGCCGGCCACGGAAAGCCTAAAGGACGTTGTGGATCGGGTGGATCCTTTTTATCGGAACATTCTTTCCCCCCTGTTGCATCAGAACAAAACGGTGTTGATTGTGGCCCATGGCAACAGCATTCGGGCCCTGATCAAACTGATGGCGGGTCTGTCTGATCAGCAAATTGAATCCGTGGAAATTCCAACCGGCCGTCCCGTGATCCTGACCCCCAAGGGGGATCATTGGGATTACAAAATTTTGCCATCATCATGACTCTTGCCTTTCAAGACATCATCCTGACGTTGCAACAGTTCTGGTCCCGCCAGGGGTGTGTTTTGCTGCAGCCCTATGACAAAGAAATGGGTGCGGGGACATTTCATCCGGCAACAGCGTTAAAATGTTTGGGGCCGGATCCATGGTGCGCCGCGTATCCCCAGCCCTGTCGCCGTCCCACCGATGGCCGCTATGGCAATAATCCCAACCGGTTGCAGCATTATTACCAGTTTCAGGTGATTTTAAAACCCAGCCCCGATGATGTTCAGGCGTTGTATCTGTCCAGTCTGGACGCCATCGGGTTATCCCTGAACGATCACGACATTCGCTTTGTTGAGGATGATTGGGAAAGCCCCACCCTGGGCGCGGCAGGTTTGGGATGGGAAGTCTGGTGTGACGGTATGGAAATCACCCAGTTTACCTATTTTCAGCAGATGGGGGGCATTCCCTGTGACCCTGTTTCTGTGGAATTGACCTATGGGCTAGAGCGGTTGGCCATGTACATTCAGGGCCGCGAAAACGTTTATGATCTGGCCTTTAATGATGCATCATCCCGTTATCCCATGACCTACGGTGATGTGTTTTTAATGAACGAACGGCAGCAGTCGGCGTATAATTTTGAGGCTGCGGATACCTCGGCCCTGAAACACGCCTTTGAAACGGCGGAAAAGGAATGCCCCCGTCTGCTCGCGCTGGGATTGATCTTGCCCGCCTATGAACAGGCCATTGGGGCCAGTCATCTGTTTAACCTGATGGATGCGCGGGGCATGATTGGGGTGAATGAACGGGCACGGACCATCGGCCGCATTCGCGCCTTGGCCAAGGCCTGCTGTGAAGCGTATACACAACCCCAGACAGAAGGGGAGAACGCCTGATGGTTGATTTCCTGCTCGAGTTAAACAGCGAAGAAATTCCCGCCCGTTTTTTGGTGGAGGATTCTTGGCGGGATGTATTGTTCAGGGATTTTCTGGCCAAGTTTGGCTTTGCTGATGCCTCTTTTCGCTCTTTTGATGCCCCCCGCCGCATTGGCTTTTTGGTGAGCGGTTTGCCCGCAACCCTACCCGCCCGATCCGAAGAAATCCGCGGCCCCAAAACCACCGCCCCCGCCGATGTTGTGGCCAAGTTTCAAGAGCGGTATGCCACGGCCACCTTTTCCATTGCGGAGACACCCAAAGGCACGTTTCATATCGCCACAGTCACAACGCCGCCCATCCCCTTGGCGCAGGCCTTGGCCCCCGCCATTGCTGACTTTATCATGACCTATCCTTGGCCCAAATCCATGACATGGGGCGATACGACGCTGCGATGGGTGCGGCCCCTGCGCCGGATTGTGGCCATGGTGGATGATCAGGTTTTGCCTGGGGGATTGTTTTTGGGACATGGAAACAACCAACCCCAATACGTTACCGACACAACGGGGCCACGGATTCTGCCCTATAGCAACCTGTCGCTGGGGCGTTTGGGATTAAACGGGGCGCCGGATGTTCCGGTGACGCCGGCGACGTATCAGCATGCTTTGGAAAACCAAGGTATTTTGGCCTACTCCTCGGATCGTTACAGTCAAATGGTCCAAAAGATTGTCGATCTTTGTAAAGAAAACCATGTTCCCTTGCCAGAGGGGTTTCCTATGGATCCCATGGATATTTTGCTTGATATACATGTCAGCAAGCTCGTTGATTACCCCGCCCCCTTCATCGGCCGCATTGATGCGGAATTCATGCACCTGCCGGCGCCGATTATTAAAACGGTGATGGCGGTGCATCAGAAATACTTTGCCACGCAGCATTCGGATGGGGCCTTGGCCCCCTATTTTGTGGGGGTGGCCAACCGTGTGGATCCCAACGTTCCCCAAGGCATCATTCATGGAAACGAACGGGTTTTGCGGGCCCGCCTGTCCGATGCCGCGTTTTTTTGGGAAACGGATTTAAAACAACCGCTGGAATCCTATAACGACCATCTAAAAACCCGCACCTTTCATGCGGGCTTGGCGGCGTTGGGTCTGGACCCATCGGTTTATGGAAAGGTTCAGCGGATGCTGTCCTTGGCCCCTGTGGTGGCGGGTTTGGTTCGGGGGGTAGACCTTACCAAACTCTTGCGGGCGGTGAGCCTATCCAAGGCCGATCTGGCCACAGGCATGGTGGGGGAATTTCCGGAATTACAGGGATATGTGGGGTCGTTTTACGCCCATCATCAGGGGGAAGACGCGGACATCGTGGCCGCCCTGCGGGCCCAGTACCTGTGGGGGGATGCGTTTCCCAACACCGAGGCATTATCTTTGGCGTTGGCCCTAGTGGACCGTCTGGATAGCTTGCTCAGCTTTTTTGCCGCCGGTGAAAAAACCACGGGCAGCAAGGACCCTTATGGCCTGCGCCGTTTGGCGTACGGGATTGTGGGGTTGGTTCTGGATAACCCCCATATCCCCTCGTTTGATGTGGCCTCTGTGAAAAACATCGCGGTGACCCATCATTATCCTGAGGCACACAAGCCCTTTTCAGAATCTGTCTTTCAAGATGTTCAGGCGTTTCTTTTGGACAAGACCATCACGTTTTTAACAGAAAACGCGGATATTCCGCTGGACATCATCAGGACCGTTGTGCCCCAAGACACATCTCAAGGCACCTCTGTGGACCTCGCGCTGCTGGCCATTAAGGCTAAGGCCCTAGCGGACTTCCAGCACCGAGAGACCCTGCAGGCCACCCTCATTCGCCTCAAGGGCTTGGGCGGTGATGAAACATCCCCCGTGGATGAAGCCTTATTAAACGACCCTCTGGAAAAACAGGTTTACCAAGGGATGCAGTCTCTCCCCCCCCTTGCCTTGCCCGTCACGCCAGAAAAAGAAACCTTGCGCCTTAGTGCCTTGGTCACATTATCCCAATCTGTGAATGCCATGCTGGATGCCCTGCGGATCAACGATCCCGTGTATGGCGTGAACCGCCGCGCGTTGGTGCGGGCGTTGTTGGGGCGGTATACGTCATAGCACCCTACAACCTCGGCAACGTCACCCCCGTTTGGCCCATGTATTTGCCGCAGCGGTCCGCATAGGTCACCTCGCAGGGGGAATCGCCTTTTAGGAAAAGAAACTGGCAGATGCCCTCGTTGGCATAAATTTTGGCCGGCAGGGGTGTGGTGTTGGAAATTTCTATGGTGACGTGGCCCTCCCAGCCAGGCTCCAGCGGGGTGACATTCACAATAATCCCGCAGCGGGCATAGGTAGATTTGCCTAGGCAAATCACCAAAACATCGCTGGGAATGCGAAAATACTCCACCGTCCGCGCCAAGGCAAAGCTGTTGGGGGGGACAATACAAACCTCTTTTTTGCGATCCACAAAGGATGTGTGGGAAAAATCCTTCGGATCAATGGTGGCCGCATCCACGTTGGTAAAAATTTTAAAGTCATCGGCCACACGGGCATCATACCCATATGAGGATAAGCCGTAGGAAATCACGCCAGAGCGCGTCTGTTTTTCCACAAAGGGCGTGATCATGTTGTTGTTTTGGGCTTGGGTGCGAATCCAATGATCGGGAAGAATGCTCATGATCGCCTCGGCTGAGAAGGTGTTGTGATGGACGTGGGGGTGGAGGGCGCCGGTTCAGGGGACGGCGCAGCAGACCCCTTTTTACGGCGGCGCAGATTGTGTCGCAAAGCGGCGGCGAGTTGTTCGGGTGTAGCTTTGGCCATAACAATAAAAATTTTAAGCGTGATTCAAGAGCGGATTCAACAAAATCTCTTGCAGGTGTAAGGGGTTTTTGATAAGAAGGCAATCCCTGTGTTGCGCTGAGGCGGGTGAATTGTAACATTCACGGGCATGCCCAGCCAACCTTAACCTGAAAAACCACTCGAGGATCAAATGCCCAAACTGAAAACCAAAAGCAGCGCCAAAAAGCGCTTTAAAGTCACAGGAACCGGCAAAATCACCGCCTATCCTGCCAACAAGAGTCACAATCTGCGTCGTCGCTCTTCGAAAATGAAACGTCAAACGCGCGAAAATATGGTGCTGAAGGATTGCGATGCCAAAATCGTTCGTCCTTTCTTGCCCTATCTATAATCGCTGAATTCAGGAGACTCTTGTCATGGCCCATGTCAAACGCGGTACCACCACCCATGCCCGCCACAAAAAGGTGATGAAGGCAGCCAAAGGATATTATGGCCGCCGCAAAAATTGTTTCAGAACGGCTGTTCAGGCGGTTGAAAAGGCCGGCCAGTACGCTTACCGAGACCGTCGCAACAAAAAACGGACCTTCCGCAGCCTGTGGATCCAGCGGATCAATGCGGCTGTTCGGGCTCAGGGTCTGAAATACTCTGATTTTATCGCGGGACTCAAGGCCGCCAATGTGGTCATGGACCGCAAGGCCCTTTCCGAGCTGGCCATTCACAATCCAGAGGCGTTCTCTCATGTTGTGGAAACAGCGTTAAAAGCCCTTGATGCCAAGTCTACACCTGCTGCGGCCTAATGCTGGGGGATCTTTCCGGTTTACGGGATCGCATTCTGGCTGACTTGGCCGCTGCGTCTACGTTGGAGGCGCTAGAGGCCCTGCGGGTCTCTGCCTTGGGCAAAAAAGGATCCCTAACGGCGGTCTTTTCTGCCCTGCGGGACCTTTCACCAGAAGACAAACGCGCGGCGGGCCAAGAGGTTAATGCGGTTAAGCTGGCCATCGAAGATGCCTTGGCCCATCGGACGCAGGTTTTAAAAGACCACGCCCTGCAACAGCAGATCAAAACCCAGACCCTTGACATGACCCTGCCCCCCATCGCTATGGGTTTGGGGCGTCGCCACCCGCTCAGCCGTACGCTGGATGATATTGTGGCCCTGTTTGCCCGCCAAGGGTTTGTCCTGCACCATGGACCGGATGTTGAGGATGACGAGCATAATTTCGGCGCCCTGAATTTTCCCGCCCATCACCCCGCGCGTCAGATGCATGATACGTTTTATGTGGATCAAGCGGATGCCCATGGTAACCCCATGCTGCTGCGCACGCATACGTCGTGCGTGCAAATTCATGCCCTGAAAGGGGCCACGTTGCCCGCCCGTATTTTGGCTGCGGGCCGGACCTATCGTTGTGATTCCGATCAAACCCACACCCCCATGTTTCATCAGGTTGAGGGGGTTGTCATCGAAGATGGCATCACCATGGGCCATCTCAGAGGGTCTCTGGAAACCTTTCTGGCGGATTTTTTCGAGCGTGATCGGGTGGACATCCGTTTCCGTCCCAGCTATTTCCCCTTTACCGAGCCCTCTGCCGAAGTTGACATTCGCTGTCGCCGCGACGCCAATGGTATCGTGATTGGGGAAGGCGACGACTGGCTGGAGGTCCTAGGCTGCGGCATGATTCACCCCAACGTGCTGTCCGCCTGCGGCGTGGATCCCGCCCGTCATCAAGGCTTTGCCTTTGGCCTGGGCGTTGAGCGTTTGGCCATGCTGAAATACGGCATCAGCGATTTACGTATGTTTTTCCAAAATGATGGCCGCTGGTTGGGGCATTATGGGTTTGTGTCTTAGTGCTTATCTCTTTAAGATTTTTTCTCTCAAATGAAAAAAACAAAAAAGCTTGTCAAACCATCGGTTCTGTTGTTATCTGGGCCCTCGTGATGCGGAGAGGTGGCCGAGTGGTCGAAGGCGCACGCCTGGAAAGTGTGTATATGCCAAAAGCGTATCAAGGGTTCGAATCCCTTTCTCTCCGCCATATCTTAAATTTCCCCCGTTCATTGTTGTCCAAAAAGTCCTTAATTGCCAAGGGTATTCTGTCTTTTTTCATCCAAGTTTGTCCAACGCTGTCTGTTTACATCCGCATAAAAAGGGGGCATATTCGGGGGCATAAATTGAAACAGCATTTACGTATGCCCCTAAATGCCCCTTGCGGCACCCAACGCCTCCATATAGTGGATCATTTTATCGGGAAACTGTGCATGACCATGCGTTTGTAACGCTCGCAACAATTCAAGATTATCCAATGGCTCAACGGTTTTTCCATCACCTGTTCGCATCGCCCTGATGCTGGGCTCTCCGTTTGGTTTAAATTGCCAATCTTCCCCTTGAAAAAAATGAACGAAGTCTCTTTGTAAAAATGAAGAAAAGTGACCATAGTCTAACCAATGACCGTTGTTTGTGTACTGTAAATTATTATACGTTGGTTCCTCAAATTTCAATGTTTTACAAAAAGAATCATACTTAGGGCTTCTAACACCCATGGCGCTGAGACTATAGGATATTCTGACTAATTGCCCATGGTGGTCTTCTGTTTGCCAGCGGGATTCATCATCATGAAAATGTATAAAGTAGCAATCCTCTATTTTCCCCAAATAATACTCATGGGCGTGTTTATGGGGCCCAGGACGGGCAACATTGATGCCTTGAATGATGCCTACGACCCCCCCCCCTGTGGCAATAATGCATCAATTAATCCAATAGGCTGAGTATTTTTTGCGTAACTGTCCAAACTTTTCTGATCATAGATCCAATGTGGCTTTGGTCTATCGAAAGCGGTTGCAGCCTCGGCGTAGGGCGCGATTGTTTTGTAAACGTGTAAGAGTTTTTCGGTTGGACTTAATGTTTTGACCATAATCAATTCGCGCACAGAATATAATAATTTTGTATTTATATAGCATGAAAATACTAAAAAGTAAAACCAATTTTTTGTGCCGCTGTCAAAATAAATGGTGACATTTTGACGCCACTATGGTATACAGTTTAAAGAGATCATAGGAGGGCTGCCATGCCAAGAACCGCTTCGTTAACCCCGACTGGACGGGTTACAGCCCGCATTCCACAGTCTATACAGGATACGCTTGAATATGCGGCTTCTCTTGCGGGGGCGACCCTTAACCAATTTCTGATTCAGGCGGCCCTGAAGGAAGCGGAAACGGTGATCAAAAACAATCACGATAGGCATCGTCTGATCCTGACGGCAAAAGAATACCAGCGTTTGTGGGATTTGATCGAAAATCCCCCGCCCCCAAGCGAAAAACTGAAACAGGCCTTTGCCAAACGCCAAGAGCATCTGCATGCTGCGCATTGAAACGCTTTCCAAACGTCATGATCGAAAAGCGTTTGATTGCGGCACCCATCCGGCCCTGAATATCTTTCTGCAGCAACAGGCCAGACAACAATCGGCGAAGGAGGCTTCCCGAACCTTTGTGTTGGTGGATGATGCCGCCCCTGATCAGATCATCGGCTTTTTTACGCTGGTGGCCACGGAAGTAAGCGGGGATCAACTGCCACAAGAGATGGCCAAAAAATATGACAACCCTGTCCCCGCCGCAAGGCTGGCGCGTCTGGCGGTGGATCGATTGTTTCAACGCAAAGGTATGGGGGCTATCCTGATTGGGGAGGTTTTGCAGCGTGTTCTGATCCTGTCAGAACATGTTGGTATCCTTGGTTTGTTTGTGGATGCCAAGGACGATGCGGCCCAACGATACTACATGTCCTATGGCTTTGAACCCTTGCAAAACAATCCCAAGGCATTATTTCAATCCTTATTCCTGTCCATGGGAACCATTCGCAAACTGGTCAGCACATAGCCCCATAGGGTATACCCCCAAAAAACCCCTTTACACCCAATACCCCTTCGTGTTTTATTAAGCTCCATAAAGTATAGACTATAATTTAGCGTATTTCATAGGATTGACTGCTCATGCATGTTACGCGAATGCCTTTTTTTCGTTGGTTTTTCCTGCTTACGGTGTGTGTTTTTGTTTTGTCTGCGTGTGAGAAACAGAAACCAGAGGCCGATGCCCCCCTGCCCCCGTCTGTTTTTATGTATCCTATACAAAAAGATGTTTCAGAGTGGGATGAATACACAGGCCGCTTTCGGGCCAGAGAGTCCGTGGAAATTCGGGCCCGCGTGACAGGATATTTGGACAAGGTTTTGTTTCAGGACGGCCAAAGCGTTAAGAAGGATCAGCCTTTGTTTTTGATTGATCCCCGTCCCTTTCAGGTGGCGCTGGATCGGGCTGAGGCCAAATATGATCTGGACCGAAAAGAATGGATTCGGGTCAAGGATTTGCGGGCCAAAAATGCTGTTTCGGAAAAAGATTTGGATCAAGCGTTTCAAGCCATGCGTCAATCCAAAGCAAATCGGGAAGAGGCCCGATTGAATTTAGAGTATACCGACATTCGCTCTCCGGTGGCGGGTATCATCAGCCGCAGACGTGTGGATGTGGGCAATCTGGTGACTGCAGGGGACGTTTTGTTAACCACCGTTGTGTCCCAAACCCCCATTGATTTTTATTTTTATGTCAGCGAGCAGGATTTTTTAAAATACCGCGCCTTTCTGACCAAAGAGTCCAAACAGAGCCGCCCCGTCATGCTGCGTTTGCAGGATGAGAAGGATTTTGTGCACAAGGGCACGTTGACGTTTTCGGATAACCAGATGGATACGGGATCGGGAACCCTAGAAATGCGGGCCACGTTTGATAATGCCGATGGGCTGTTCAAGCAGGGGATGTTTGCCACCCTGAAAATGCAGGCCAAGGACCCCTTCCCTGCCCTGTTGGTGCCGGATGCTTTGATCGGAGCCACGTTAACCAACAAATTTGTGTATGGCATTGGGCCGGATGATGTGATTACGACCCATCCGGTGGAAACGGGATCTCTTCAGGAAGGGGGCCTGCGCGTGATTCTGCGTGGTTTAAATGCCAAGGATCGCGTGGTATCAGAAAACCTGATGATGACCCGTCCGGGCACCAAAGTGTCGCCTGTTTTTAAGGATAATAAGAAGGCGACGCCGCCATCCTCCCCTGCTTCTGTGAAGCCATAAGGAGAGGGGTATGAGCCTGTCGCATCATTGTATCGATAAACCCATTTTTGCCAGCGTGATCTGGATTTTGGTGTCCATTGTGGGTTTGTTGGCGTATTTTGCCATGCCTATTGAGCAGTATCCCCCCATCGTTCCCCCCACGGTGGTGGTGTCCGCCAGTTATCCTGGGGCCAGCGCGGATGTGGTGGCCGATACCGTGGCAACCCCCATCGAGCAAGAGGTCAACGGGGTGGAAAAGATGCTGTATATGTCATCCCAATCCACCAACGATGGGAGCATGAGTTTAACCATCACCTTTGAGCTGGGCACCAATTTGGATACGGCGCAGGTGTTGGTGCAAAACCGCGTGTCCATTGCGCTGGCCCGTTTGCCAGAGGAAGTTCGCCGCCGCGGTGTGACCACAAAGAAAAATTCCCCTGATTTGATGATGGTGGTGAATTTGTTTTCTGAGGATGGCAGTTTGGATCAAAAATTTATCGGAAACTACGCCACGCTCAGGATCAAAGATACCCTAGCCCGACTAAAGGGTGTGGGGGATTTGCGTGTAAACGGATCCAGTGATTATGCCATGCGGTTATGGCTGGATCCGGATAAAATGGCGTCACGGGATATGGTGGTGGGGGATGTTTTGAATGCCCTGAGGGGCCAAAACATTCAGGTGGCGGCGGGAACCTTGGGCCAGCAACCCGTGTCCTCTCCCACCGCGTTTGAAATCAGTGTGCAAACCAAGGGGCGCCTGACCAAGCCCGAAGACTTTGAAACCATCATCGTCAAAACGGGTGAGAACGGTCAGTTGGTGCGCCTGAAAGACATCGGCCGCGTGGAGTTGGGGCTGGATAATTATAACACCCGCAGTTATTTAGGAAAAAAATCCGCTGTGGGGATTTTGGTGTATCAGTTGCCGGGGTCCAATGCCCTGGAAACCGCCGCATCCATTGAAAAGAAAATGGCCGAGCTGTCCAAGGATTTTCCCAAAGGGATGGCCTATGACGCGGTGTATAACCCAACCCAATTTGTATCTCAATCCATTGACGCCGTTTATCATACGTTTTTTGAGGCTATCGTTTTGGTGGTGCTCGTGATTTTGTTGTTTCTGCAAAATTGGCGAGCCGCGGTGATTCCCATTGTGGCCATTCCTTTGTCATTGATCGGGACGTTTTTGGTGATGAAGGGGCTGGGGTATACCATCAACAACCTGTCATTGTTCGGGATGATCCTTGCCATCGGGATTGTGGTGGATGATGCCATTGTGGTGGTGGAAAATGTGGAGCGTTTGCTGGCCGAGGGGCTTTCCCCGCGTGAGGCCACCCGTCAAACCATGGACGAAGTGGGCACGGCTTTGGTGGCCATGGGGTTGGTTCTGGCGGCGGTGTTTGTGCCGGTGACGTTTATCAGTGGAATTTCCGGACAGTTTTTCAAACAGTTTGCTGTGGTGATTGCGGTATCCACCATGTTTTCGGTGTTGGTGTCGCTGACGCTCAGTCCTGCTTTGGCGACGTTGTTGCTGCGGCCGTCTGCACACGGTCATGGTCATGACGCGCGGGCCCCTGGCGTGTTGCCCAATCCGTTTGCGTGGCTGTGTTTTTATTTTAATCGGTTTATGGAGGCTTTGTCCCAACGTTATGGCAACACCGTGGCCCGTGTGACCCGTATCGGGGCCCTGATGCTGTTGGTTTATGGCGCGTTGATGGGGGTGACGGTTTTGGGCTTTCGGGATGTTCCCACGGGCTTTATTCCGCCGCAGGATCAGGGATATTTTATTGTGGCGGTTCAGTTACCCCCTGGGGCGTCCATGGATCGTACGGATGCCGTCGTGCAACAGGTGATTGATCGTTTGCTCAAGGTGGATGGAATTAAAAACACAGTGTCCTTTGTGGGATTTTCGGGGGCCACCTTTACCAGTGCCACCAATTCTGGGGCCATTTTTACGCCGTTGCAATCGTTTCCGGAACGTTTGGGCAAGGGGTTGACCTATAACGGCATTTTGGCCAACATGCGGGCCGCTGTGGCGGGAATTACAGATGGGAAAGTGGTGGTGATTCCGCCGCCGCCGGTTCGGGGTATCGGAAACGGAGGCGGGTTTAAGATGATGGTTGAGGACAAGGGCGGATTTGGCCTGCAACCCTTGTTGGATGCCGTGGGGGAGATTTCCCGTCAAGGCAATGCATCGGGTACCGCTACCAGCGTGTTTAGCTTTGTGGAAAATGGAACGCCAAAGCTGTATCTGGACATTAACCGAGAGCGGGCGCAGCAGTTAAACGTACCCATGGAGGCTGTTTTTCAGGCGTTGGGGGTTTATTTCGGGTCGTCGTATATTAACGATTTTAACTTTTTGGGGCGGACCTACCGCGTGACGGCGCAGGCAGAAAACAGCAGCCGGATGCAAAAGGAAGATATTGCCCGCATTCGTGTCCGCAGCACCAATGGGGACATGGTGCCGCTGGGAACGCTGCTGACCTTTCGGGATGAAACGGGACCATCGCGGGTGCCCCGCTATAATCTGTACCCTGCGGCGGAGATTTTTGGCGACACCGCCCCCGGTCACAGCACGGGAGAGGCCATCAAAACTATGGAGGATATCGCCGCCAAGGTCTTGCCCCAAGGGATGGGGTATGAATGGACGGAATTGGCCTTTCAACAAAAAAATGCGGGCAATTCAGGGACAATTGCCTTTGTGATGGCGGTTGTGTTTGTGTTTTTGCTGCTGGCGGCCCTGTATGAAAGTTGGGTGTTGCCATTGTCCATTATTTTGATCGTGCCCATGTGTCTGTTTTCGGCCATTTCAGGAATTTGGCTGGCGAATATGGACAATAACATTTTAACCCAGATCGGTTTGGTGGTGTTGATTGGACTGGCGTGTAAAAACGCCATTTTGATTGTGGAGTTTGCCAAAGAGCGCGAAGAGAAAAACAAAGAGGACCCGTGGACCGCGGTGCGTGAGGCCGCCAGGCTGCGTCTGCGTCCCATTTTGATGACGGCCTTTGCCTTTATTTTGGGGGTTGTGCCGTTGGTGTTTGCCGAGGGCGCGGGGGCCGAGATGCGTCAAGCCATTGGTGTGGCGGTGTTTTCGGGAATGCTGGGCGTCACGTTGTTTGGGTTGGTGTTTACGCCCGTTTTTTATGTATTGTGTCGCCAGATGAGTTTGTTCCTGCAGGCCCATGTTATGAACAGAAAGGCGGCTGTATGAAGATCCTTTTGGCCCTGATGGTTGTTGTGTTGGCGGGGTGTTCGACCTTGGGGGCCCGTGATGGGTCTGTGGAAACGCCAGAGGTTAAGGGCACCTTGCTTCAGGAATCAGGCAAAGGGCGCTTTACCGCGGAACATCCCGTGTCTGCGTGGTGGAGGACATGGACGGACCCCGATTTGCATGATCTGGTGATTTTGGCCCTGAAAGATAACCCCGATATTGCCGTGGCCCTGGCCCGTGTGGAGGAAGCCCGCGCCGTGGTGCGGGATCGTCAGTTTGATTATCTACCCAGCCCCGAGGGAACAGCGCGGTTTGATCAACAACGCCTGAGCCGTGAGGGCCTGCAGGTCAGCAATGATCGCACCTCACGGACCTATCAGGCTGGTTTTGATGCCACGTGGGAAATGGATTTGTTTGGGCGGGTTTCTGAGGGGGTGAAGGCGGAAAAGGCGCGTCTAGCCTCCCGTCAGGCGGATTTGGCCGCGGCCTATACCACCGTGGCGGCCGAGGTGGCCCGTAGTTATATGGAACTGCGGGGATCCCAGCTGCGCTATGCCATTGCCCAGAAAAATGCGGATGCCCAGCAGAAAACCTTTGCATTAACCCAAAATCTGTTTGATGGGGGGCGGTCCAACGCGCTGGATTTGGAGAGGGCGCGGGCCCAGATGGAAACCACAAAGGCCCTGCTGCCCCTGTTGCAGGCCGATATTGCCGCCAACATCAACCGTTTGGGGATTTTGACGGGGCAAACGCCGGATGCGCTGCGGGGGCGTTTGTCAACGCTCAGGCCCCTGCCCTCTCTGCCGCCGCAGGTGGCCGTGGGTAAGGCCGAGGATGTTCTGCCCCGTCGCCCCGATGTGGCCGCCGCGCAGCAGGATTTTGTGGCCGCCAGCGCGGAATACAACATTGCCACCACAGATCTGTATCCCCAAATCACGTTGCAGGGGGCTGTGGGGTTTCTGTCCACCGATTTTGCCAGTTTGACCACGGGGGGCACGTCCACCTATGCTTTTGCGCCCATCATCCGGTGGCCAATTTTTGATTTGGGCCATGTTCAGGCCCGTATTGATGCCAGCGATGCTGTGGCCCAGCAAAAATTGGCGATGTTCCAAAAAACCGTTTTGGGCGCGTTAGAGGACATTGACACCGCCATGGTGCGGTTTTCGCGGGAGGAAGAGCGCCGCGCCCGCCTGTCCACAGCCGCGCGGGCCAATGCCAAGGCCGCGGGGTTGGCCGATGAACGCTATCGTGCCGGATTGGACAGTTTTCTGGACCTGTTGGATGCCCAGCAGCGGCAGTTCGAATCCGAAGATCGTCTGGCCCAAAGCGAGGTGCAAAACGCCCTGTATCTGGTGGCGGTGTATAAAGCACTGGGCGGGGGCTGGGATTTGGGGCAGAATGCGGAGAATTCTCAACCGGCTGTGAAACCCTGAACTCGTCCCCCAAAAAAAACTCATACACCCCCCCCCTTTACAGGGTTTATAAAAAATGGTATGGATAAGGTTATAATGCCTCTCTCTTACCGTATTTTTGTTTTTAAAGTGCCTTTTTAGTGGGTTTATCCCCCACTCTGCTTTTGTTTTCCATTATTGTGTTGTTTTTTATGAAGCGTATCGCCAGCGATACGCTTGTTTTGTTTGTTTACATTGTTTTGAAAGGAATCATAGTATGCCTACGCCCCGTCTTTTGTTGCCCTATATTGAAACTCAGCAGGCCCAGAAAGAGGTCACGCATGCTGAGGCCCTGAACCGTTTGGATGCCTTTGTTGTGACAACGGTGCAAACGCGCGTGTTGTCCGCGCCGCCGATGAATCCCGTGGAGGGTCAGATGTATGTGTTGCCCCCCTCCCCCGCCCCCAGCGGTGATTGGATCAATCAGGCGGGAAAGGTGGCCCAGCGTTTGGGAAATGCTTGGCGATTTTATGCACCCCTTGCCGGATGGACGGTGTGGGTGCTGGATGAGCAAGCGGCCTATACCTACACCGGCACAGCGTGGGTGCAGACGACGGCCAAAAGCACGGATCCTGTAGCTTTGCCCTCGTATACACTGGCAACGCTGCCAACGGCATTTCCGGCGGGGCGGCTGATTTTTGTCACCAACACCGCTGCGGGGGCCCGCGTTGCGTACAGCGATGGCACGAAATGGCGATTGATCAGCACAGATGCGCTGATCAATTAGCTGTAACCAACATCACAAAATTTTCTCACCCCCGACGCCACCCCCACAGCAGCATCATCCCCATCAGGGCGGCCATGGCTGGGCCCATCCATGGCCATGCCTGACCTTGTCCCATGATTAAGGCCGAGGGGCGATCAAACCTTAAGGTTTGGGGGGATAAACGTTCCACAAGCCCATGATCAAATGTGACCTTTAGCGGGGCTTGGGCATCATCCAAATGGCGGCCCCTGTTGTGACTGGCCATGATGGTGCCTGCGGGCGTCACAGGAAACCACTCCGCCGGCGGCCCCATCTGAAAGGGGATGGGAATCAGGGTTTTTTGAACAGCCACAGCCCACAAACCAGCGCGGTTTAGGGTTGTCCGATACACCCCATCCGCATCCGCCGTCCACGGTTCCCAAATGTCTTCGGGACGATACAGCGCCACCCCACCCTTGGGGGCTTTGCCTCTGGGGGTACAGGTTAGTGCGGCGTTGTCTTGCTGACAGGTCATAGGGGGGGCTTCCAAATCGGGCTCGCGCAGTAACCAATGCATCAAACGGCGCATCAGTATGTTAAAGGGGGGCGGTTCTTGACCTTGGGGCCGGCGCCATGTCCACAGATCATCCGTGGCCACCCATGCCATGCGTCCATGCTGGGGCGTGTCGGGCCACACAGTCAGCAGAGGGGTTTTTTGGGGTGTTTCCAGCAAAGCCTCTGCCTCTGCCGGTAACGATGCCGGCAAATATCCCCGCAAAGGGGGCAAGGGCTTGCCCAAAAACGTCTGGGTGATGGGATGCTCCTGCCCCAAAAGGGGGGTGATGGGGGCTTCGCTATAACCTTGGGGGGCGGGTTTTAAATTCAAAATATCCCGCAAAGACACCAGCAAACTGTCGTCTTTTCCGCCTTCGGGTCCCGTCATCACCAGAAACGCCCCGCCTTTTTGAATAAAGGCCCGCAACCCCTGCAGGTGAATGGGCTGCAACAATCCCAAATTGGCATAACGATCCATGACAATCACATCAAAATCGTGGATGCGATCCAAAAACAGCTCGTCAACGGGAAAGGGAATCAGGGCCATTTCATCCGGCGGCGTGAAATCCACGCTGTCCATCCGGCGCAAAATGGAAAAATGAACCAGATCCATGTTGGGGTCCTGTTTAAATAAACTCCGAAACGCCCTGGTTGAGGGATGCGGCGATCCCGAAACCATCATCACACGCCAACGATCCCGAAACACCGTCAGGGTAAAAACGGCCGCATTGTTTTGCAAAAGGGATTCTTTGTCCAAAGGCGGCGTGGCCACCAGATACGATGTGCGCCCAGGATGATCTGTGTTTAAGGAAATCTGGGTTTTTTCACCGTTTCGCACACGATGGGTGACTTGGGTTTTTCCTTGATACACATTCAGGGGAATCTCCGCCCCCTGTGGCTGTGTGCTGTCCCGCACCGTAACAGACAGGGCAAAAGGCTTACCCACCAATTGATACGACGATGGTTTTTCCAAAACAACCGAACGATCCGGCGCATTGTCAAACGTGCTGAGGACATGAATGGGCACATTCGCCCGAAAGGCATCCAAATCCGCTTTGGGATCATGCCACAGGGTATCGCTGATGATCACCGCACCGGCCAAACGATCCTCTGGCACGCTTGACAAGGCGGCTTTCAATGGGGGCAAAACCCGCGTTCCCTGATCGGTCTGATTCAGGGGAAACAGTTTCAGCGTGACCTTGTCCGCAACGGCTTTTTTTAGGGTTTGCAACCACAAATCCTGCGCGGTGGTATCGGCGCTGGCCGTTTGATCCTGCAGCACAACAAGGGTTTTGGGGGATTCTTTTTCTGCAGGTTTCAGCAGGGTGACATGATAAAGCATGGCCACCAAAAACACCACCGCCCCCAAACGCGCCCAACTTTTTTTCCCCAGCACCACCACAGCCAAGGTCAGCAACACCACAATCACACTCAGGGCCACCGACCCCCCAAACCATGACAGCGTGTATCCCCCAACATTAATCATGATCGGCCACCAGACGATACCCCTGATGACGCACCGTCTGCAGGTATTGGGGCGTTTTGGGGTGGGGTTCAATTTTTTGGCGCAAACGGTTCAGATGCACATCAATGGTGCGGGAAAGCGTGGTTTCCTCCAGCCCCAAGGCCGTTTGCAAAGCCAAGCGTGAAACCGATTGCCCCCTAGCCCGCACCAAAACGTCCATCACTGTTTTTTCCGCCGGCGTTAGGGGGATGGGCACACCATCCGCCCCCAGCAGGTTCTGGGTGGTGCTTTGATAGGTTAGGGCCCCCAAATGCAGGGCAGAGGCAGGGGCCTCAACAGGAGGGGCCGCCCGTTTTAAAATGTTTTGAATCCGCAGCAACAGCTCTTCGGGAACAAAGGGTTTGGCCAGATAATCATCTGCCCCCAGCGATAGACCCCCAATACGATCCGCGGATTCTCCCTTGGCCGTTAACATCAAAACCGGCAGGGTATTGTCCTGCCCCCGCAGCTGCGCCAAAAAGTCCCGCCCCGTTTGATAGGGCATCATGTCATCCAAAATCATCAGGTGACAGCGATATTCAGGGGCTTTTAAAAGGTCCATGGCCTCCAGCGGGTGCGCCGCCGTGCCCACGGTATAGCCATGCTGGCGCAAAAACCGCTGTAACAACAGGCGTATGCGCTGATCATCATCCACAATCAAAAGGTGAAAAGACATTGTGCCGCAGATTAAATGTTTCTTAAAGGTTAAAAGCTATTCTAAAACGATACCCTTTTTTACATACAGGTATAGAGTCTCACGACAGCATAGAAAAAAACCAGAGAGGGCGCCAGATGAAAGATCGTTTGAAACTTGCCAGTCTTGAGGCAGAAACTGTGGGCGATACCCCTTTTCTTCAAACGCTGCGCTTGATTCGCACCATTTTGGAGGATCAGGGCTTTACCGACCACGATATGGAAGAAAGCAGTTATGCCATTATCCGCCAAATCATCGCCTATCACCAAGAACGTCTGACCATTTTTCAGGACAGCGGATGCCCCAAAAAGGCCCAACAAGAAAAAAACATGATCCAAAAACTGGAAAGCCTGCTGCCCAAAAGCTATTCGGATCAAAGCCTGCATGACATCATTTGCGAAAAAATCACCGCCTGCGGCGCAAGGTCCATTCGGGATTTAAAAACCGTCATGACCCTGCTGCGGCAAGAACACAACCACAGCATCGACTACGAACACGCCAAAATCATGGCGATTGGCCTTTTGCGATAGGGGCTTTCCCCTACGCTTTTTTATCCACCATCATATTGCGTGTGGCTTTGGGCAGGGATACAGTTAAACCATCCAACTCTTCCCGCATAATAATTTGACACCCCAAACGAGAGGTTGAGGTTAAACCAAAGGCCAGATCCAGCATATCCTCTTCAGCCTCTGTGGCGGCGTCTAGGCGATCAAAATCATCCTCGGACACAATCACATGACACGTTGAACAGGCTAGGGATCCTTCACAGGCCCCCTCCAGATCAATATCATTTTTATGGGCAATTTCCAAAACCGACAATCCCAACGGGGCCTCTACGGTTTTGGCTTGACCATCGCGCTGCAAAAACGTGATATGGGGCATAACAGATCCTTAGCATTAAGACGAAAACGTATCCACCGACTGGCCTGTTAGGGCCTGACCCAAAGCTTGGTTCATGCGTCTGGCCACCCAAGGGGCCGCCGCTGCTTCCATAGCTTCGCGTGCTTCGTCTATAGCCGTTCTATCGGAATGTTCCAAGCATTCTTTTAATGTTTGCATGGCGTTTTCCACGGACTGACGCTCGTCTGGGTTGGTGGCATGGTGCTCTAACATCAATGTCTCGGTGGCCTGCAAAACCCTTTGGCCCAAAACACGGGCAGAGGCCAGCAACCTAGCCTCCATATCCTGCTGGGCGTATTCTAAACTTTCGTAAATGGCTTGCTTCATGGCCTCTTGCGACAGGCCGTAAGAGGGCTTGACCAAAATTTCTTGACGGATTTTTGTGGTTAATTCCTCCGCCGATACCGTCAGCAATCCATCCCCATCCATCTGAAACGTCACGGCAATCTTGGCCGCCCCCGCCAGCATTGGGGGAATGCCCGTCAGGGTAAAAGTAGCCAGCGAGCGGCAATCGGCCACCAGTTCCCTTTCCCCCTGCATAACATGAATGATCATGGCCGTTTGGCCGTCCTGATAGGTGGTAAAGGTCTGTGTTTTCTTGGCCGGCAGCAACGTATTGCGCGGGATAATTTTCTCCACAATCCCCCCCATGGTCTCCAAACCTAAGGATAAAGGGGTCACATCCACCAGCAGGGTATCGCTGCCGTACGTTAACGCATGGGCTTGATACGCCGCCCCCACCGCCACACTGTGATCGGGATCGATGCCCTTCAGGGGCAGGGCCCCAAAACGCTGGGTCAAGGCAACCTCGATCATCGGGGTGCGTGTGGTGCCCCCCACCAACAACACACCCTCTAGGGCCGAAACAGGAACCTTTGCGTCTGTCAACACATCTTCGGTCAGGTGCAGGGTTTGCTCGATCAGAGGGGCGGCGAGGGCCTCAAAATCCTTTCGCGAAAACCGGTGGCTCAGGTCACGGTTTGGCAACCAGATTGTCATATCCGCAAAATCCTGATGGGATAAACGCTCGCGCGTGGCTTTGGCCTCTTGCTTTAAACGCGCGGCATCCTCAGGGCTCAGGGGATCGTCATAGCTGGTGTGATGCAAAAAGGATTTGGCCAAAACATCATCCAAATCATCCCCGCCCAAATCCACGTGACCGCCGGATCCCACCACGCGAAACACCCCTTGGGTTAACCGCAGCAGCGACACATCAAACGTCCCCCCGCCCAAATCGTACACCAAAAACGTCCCCTGATCCCGCTGATCCAACCCATAGGCCAGCGCCGCCGCCGTGGGTTCCGCCAGCAGGCGCAGCACCTGAAACCCCGCAATGTCCCCCGCCTGTTTCGTCGCCATACGGGCCCGTTCGTCAAAATAGGCGGGAACGGTAATCACCGCCGCATCCACCGCATAGCCCAAATGGGATTCTGCCGCTATTTTCAAATGCCGCAAAATATCCGCCGCATACACAATAGGGGATCGTTCTTTCAGGGCATCCGGCGGATTGTCTTTCCCCATCCAGCGCTTGACAGAGGCCATCACACCAGACAAGCCCCGCGCTTTTTTCCCCACCACAGGACGCCCTTCCAGCAACGCCACCAGCGAGGGATGCAAAAAGCCCCCGTCGTCCTCCGGCACCAGCGTCACCTGCTTTGGGGTGACATCAGGCCGTACATACCCCACCACAGAATGCGTGGTGCCCAAATCAATCCCTAGGGCTTGAACACGGGGGGCCTGCGTCTCTTCTTCTGTTTTCGGGGCGCGGGGATCGTCGATGGAAAGGAGCATGGGGGTGCAAAAATAAGGAGAAAACGAACACCTTATACCACAACCCCCCTCAGGATGCTATATCCAGAAAAGGCGGGGTCGGGGCAGCAGGATTTGTTCCTCGGGTCAAGGGCGAGGGGGAAAAAATACCGGACCGAGCGCAGCGAGGGAGGATGATTTTTTGCCCCTCGGCGAAGCGGACCCTTGAGGCGGGGGACAAATTCTGCTGGGTGGGAGCCTTTTCTTCGGGAGAGCACGCGGCTCCCACCCCCACATTTTTCTTTGGGCATCAAGGGGTCCGCTGCGCCGAGCCGAAAAAAATCATCCTCCCTCAGCCCGCTGCGCGGTCTTCAGTCCGGTATTTTTTCCGCCTCGCCCCTTGATGCCCAAAGAAAACCGTCCCGCCCCGCCGCGTTCGTGCTTTGCCCAACAATCCCATCATAAACCTGATTAACAGAAAGGGACGACAACAAACTGCCGGAAACCCCTGCATGGGCCTTATTGATCAGATCGTCATAGGGTTCTTGTGTGCGCATCACATGGCCGTTGGGGCCCCAAGGGGCATACAACTGATCCGGACTGGGCCCAAACAGCCCCACCGTGGGCACGCCAGCGGCCGCCGCCAAATGCATCAATCCCGAATCGTTGCACACGGCCAGACGGGCGTTTTGCAACATAACAAACAAAGCGGGCAGGGACACCCGTCCCACCAGATTCAGCAACGGGCGATCCTCGGGCCATCCCTCTAAAAAAGGCGCCACACGCTCTGTTTCATTGGGGGCCCCCATCACCACCACCGTGGCCCCTTTTAAGGGGCCATCCGTCAACCGCAGGGCCAATTCCCGAAAACGATCTAGGGGCCATTCCTTCCCAGGCCACGTGGCAAACGGGGCCAGACAGAGTAGTGGGGTATTCCCCAGATACGGGGCCACTTCGGCCTGATGCTGGGGCCCATACCACGGGCCCAAGGTCAGGGACAGAGGGTTCAGGCCAAAGGATGCGGCGATTTGTTTCACCTTGTGCTGGGTCTCAAAACCCTTTGGCTTCACAAAGCGATGACGATGACGGGCGTGCAGGGTATAGGAAAACGCGGACCCCCGCATATCCACAACACGGTGCCAGTTCAGGGGCACATAATGCCGCCACAAATGCCACCAATGACGGGCGTAACGTTGTTTTTTAATCACCGTGACATGGGGGGTCAGGGCGGAAAAAATGGGGGCGGATACGGCGCCGCAGGCCACATGGACCTGATCAGGGCGATCCACGTCCATAAAATGACGCAAAACCCCCGTGGTCAGCAACGCATCACCCAAGGGCGAAGGCGCAATAAACAAAAGGCGCCGCATAAACCCCTAGTACCGATAGCGCTCGGGCTTAAACGGTCCCTGTTTCGACAGGCCCAGATAATCCGCCTGATCATCCGTCAAAACCGTGAGTTTAACCCCCAGTTTTTCCAAATGCAGGTGGGCCACTTTTTCATCCAAAACCTTGGGCAGGACGTAAACCTGATTTTGGTAATTATGATAATAATTCCACAATTCAATTTGGGCCAGAACTTGGTTGGTAAAGGATGCACTCATGATCAAACTGGGGTGTCCGGTGGCACAGCCCAGATTCACCAAACGACCCTCTGCCAACAGAATCAACCGCTTTTTGTCGGGGAAGGTAATCATGTCCACTTGGGGTTTGATGGTTTCCCATGGATAGGCCCGCAGGGCCTCCACCTGAATTTCGCAGTCAAAATGACCAATGTTGCACACAATGGCGCAGTCTTTCATGGCCTTCATATGATCCAATGTGATGATATCTTTGTTGCCCGTGGCCGTGACAAAAATATCCGCTTGGGTGACAACATCCTCTAAAGTCGCCACCTGATACCCCTGCATGGCGGCCTGAAGGGCGCAAATGGGGTCGATTTCAGTTACCACAACGCGGCAGCCTTGGGAACGCAGGGACTCGGCGGACCCTTTACCCACATCGCCGTACCCACACACCACAGCCAGCTTGCCACTCAGGGCAATGTCGGTGGCGCGTTTGATCCCATCCACCAAACTTTCGCGGCATCCATACAGGTTATCAAATTTGGTCTTGGTCACAGAATCATTCACGTTCATGGCGGGTATTTTCAGGGTCCCTTTGGCCGCCATGTCGTACAGACGCTGCACGCCCGTGGTGGTTTCTTCAGAAACGCCCCGAATATCATCGAGCAGTTCCGGATATTGATTGTGAATCACCGCCGTCAAATCGCCCCCATCATCCAAAATCATGTTGGGCACCCATCCGTTGTCCCCAAAGATGGTTTTTTGAATGCACCAAGTGTATTCCTCTTCGGTTTCCCCCTTCCATGCAAAAACGGGTATGCCGGCGGCGGCCATGGCGGCGGCGGCGTGATCTTGGGTGGAAAAGATGTTACAGGAACTCCAGCGCAGATCGGCCCCCAGCAAAACCAAGGTTTCCATCAACACCGCCGTTTGAATGGTCATATGAAGACAACCGGCAATTTTCGCCCCTTTTAAGGGATGTTTCCCCTGATATTCACGGCGCAGCGCCATCAAACCTGGCATTTCAACCTCAGCTAGGGCAATTTCTTTTCGCCCCCAATCGGCCAAGGTGATGTCAGCCACTTTGTAATCACAAAAATTCTGCTGCGGGTTTAGGGCTGTTTTCATGGGGTTTCCTTTGAAAATGAAGGGGTGGAGGGGATACAACGACCACACGACGAAAAGGGTTCCATGGGAAACTTAATCGCCTCAGTGGTGAGGGTCTGGCCTGTACAGGCGCAAACGGGGGTGGGAATAGCCTGCAAATCCGGCGTAACGGCCACACGATCATCAAAAACAAAGCAACTGCCCTGCCATAAATCCTGTTGATCCTGCGTTTTCGCAAAATAATTCAAAATGCCGCCCTGCAGCTGATAAACGCTCTCAAAGCCCTCGGCCTTC
>JBILTX010000057.1:0-7142 GCA_044371315.1 Alphaproteobacteria bacterium
ACAACCCCATTCCCTCCCCCCTGAAAACGCGCTATACCATGGCGCATGACGCTGCAGAACATTCGCAATTTTTCCATTGTTGCCCACATTGATCACGGGAAATCCACGCTGGCGGACCGGTTGATTCAGGTGTGTGGGGGCCTGTCCGATCGGGAAATGACGGCGCAGGTTCTGGATTCCATGGACATCGAGCGCGAGCGCGGCATTACGATAAAGGCCCAAACGGTACGCCTGTCCTATACCGCCAAAAACGGCGAAACGTATCAGCTGAATCTGATTGACACCCCTGGGCATGTGGATTTTTCCTACGAGGTCTCTCGGTCCCTGTCGGCGTGCGAGGGGGCCCTGCTGGTGGTGGATGCCTCGCAAGGGGTTGAGGCCCAAACGCTGGCCAACGTGTACAAAGCCATTGACGCGAACTTAGACATTGTCCCTGTCCTGAATAAAATCGACCTGCCCGCGGCCGAGCCCGAGCGAATACGCCAACAAATCGAGGATGTTATCGGCATTGATGCCAGCGACGCCCTGTTGATTTCCGCCAAAACCGGCATCGGGATTCAGGATGTGCTGGAGGCCATTGTCCACCGCCTGCCCCCGCCGCGCTTGCCCAATCATGATAAGGTGCAGGCCCTGCTGATTGACAGCTGGTTTGACCCCTATCAGGGCGTGGTGACGCTGGTGCGGGTGATGCAGGGCACGCTGAAATCCGGCATGAAAATTCAAATGATGGGCACCGGCGGCCGATACGTCATTGACCACGTTGGGATTTTAACGCCAAAGGCCGTGAAGGTGGATGCCCTGCACCCGGGGGAAATCGGCTTTATGATTGCGGGCATCAAAACCATTCAGGATTGCCGCGTGGGGGATACCGTGACTGTGGACGGCGATGCCTGCCCATCCGCGCTGGAGGGGTATAAGCCCGTCACGCCCGTGGTGTTCTGCGGCCTGTTTCCCATTGATGCCAGTGATTTTGAACATTTGCGCGACAGTTTGGGCAAGCTGGCGCTGAATGACGGCAGTTTTTTGTATGAACCGGATACCTCTGCCGCGCTGGGGTTTGGCTTTCGCTGCGGCTGTTTGGGCTTGCTCCATCTGGAGATCATTCAGGAACGTTTGTCCCGCGAATTCAATCTGGACCTGATCACCACGGTGCCCAACGTGCGGTATCATCTGTATCTGAACGATGGCACCATGAAAGAGCTGCACAGCCCCGCGGACCTGCCCGACGTCAGCAAAATCGCCCATATTGAGGAACCCTGGATCGAGGCCACCATCTTGGTGCCCGATGACTATCTGGGCGCCATTTTGACCCTGTGCACCGAGCGTCGCGGGATCCAAAAAAACCTGACCTATGTCGGCAAGCAAGCCATGCTGGTGTACCGCCTGCCGCTGGCGGAGATTGTGTATGATTTTTATGACCGTTTAAAATCCGTGTCCCGCGGGTATGCCAGTTTTGACTATGTCATGGACGGGTTTATGGAGGGGGATTTGGTGAAGCTGTCCATTCTGGTCAACGGCGAGCTGGTGGATGCCCTCTCCACCATGGTGCACCGCACCAATGCCGAAAAACGGGGCCGGTCCATGTGCGTGAAACTCAAAGACCTGATCCCCGCCCAACAGTTCCAAGTCCCCATTCAGGCCGCCATCGGGGTGAAAGTCATCGCGCGGGAAACCATCAAGGCCTTTCGCAAAGACGTTCTGGCCCGCTGCTATGGCGGCGACGTCACCCGCAAACGCAAACTGCTGGAAAAACAAAAAGAAGGCAAGAAGCGGATGCGGGAATTCGGGCGGGTGGAGATTCCCCAGTCGGCGTTTATTGAGGTGTTAAGGGGGGAGTAGGTGATTCAAGACAAAACCACCCTGATCCTAGGTGCTGGGGCCAGTTGTCATTATGGTTTTCCGACGGGGGAGGAGTTGATTAAGCAGGTTTGCGAGAGAGTTGATAAGTTTCACGATGAAGCAAAAGAAAAATTTTTAAAAAAAATCAAACTATTAGATCCCATAAATATTGATTTATTTTTACGGGATAATCCATCCTTACAAGGTTTTGGAACCTTTTTAATCGCCGATGTTTTATTAGCCTGTGAAGCAAATTGTAAATCTGTTCCTGAAAATGATCATAATAGCGACGAGAAGACTTCTTTAAACAACTGGTACCGCTTTCTTATTCATGTTCTGGCGGCTTGCGATAGCTTCTATAATTTAAAAAAAGTTTTTTTAGATGAACAAAAGTTATCAATTATCACCTTTAACTATGATGTCTCTTTAGAATATCATCTCTACAATAGTTTGAAAAAAATAGAAAAATTCCAAGATAGCGCCCGTGATTTCATGAGAGCATTTTCAAAAAATTGTATTTTCCATGTTTATGGCGCCTTGCGTCAGATTGATTGGAATGTGGATGATCCCTTTGCTGACTTTGGTCAGCCAGCGGAGGAAGAACTTGAAGGGCTTGAAGGGTTTATGAAAAAAGTGGAGCTATCGCTTAAATGCTGCCGCAATATCCAAACCATTTACGGTTCTAAAGCAAATCAAAATTCTGAATACAAAGAAAAAATGATCCAAGCGATAGACGATGCCAAACGTTTATTTATTTTGGGTTATGGTTTTGACGATGCCAATACCCAACACCTAAGCGAAAATTATTCTCGTGGATTGGCAAAGGCCTTATCTTCATCGGGAAGCCAACGAATTTTTATGACAAATTATGGTGACAGCAAGCGCATTGAAAACAAACTAAATTTAAAAGAAAGGGAAGACTACCACTTTATATCCGACAAAAACGTTTACAATGCCCTGATGTACGATTTTGATTTGGTGTCATGAATGCCCCATTGCCCGTATGGAATCGGGCAAAACCATGCCCAGCATGAAAACCCTGACACGCTATGCTAAGGTCCTGAACATGCGCCCCGACGTGCGTTTTGTGCCACAGGCATAACACGGCCAATACGCCCCCTGATGGCGGTGGATACGTCATGGCCAAGGGTTTGGTGTTAAAGCCCTGCGAGAGAGGGTGACTTTTCTAGCTTTTTTCAGACAAACCTCAAACCCCTTGACTAAATATAGCAAAAATACTATAGTTGAGCCATGAAGACTTGGACAGTGCATTTTTTAAACGCCAAGGTTGAGGAGGAACTGAACGACCTCCCGCCTGACTTGATTGCCAAATTTTTGCATATTTCTGATTTGGTGCAAACCTTTGGACATCCTCATGTGGGACAACCTTATATTAAGGCTTTGCACACCAAACCCACGCTTTGGGAAATGCGCATGCGGGGACAAAGCGGTATTGCAAGGGCCTTGTATGCCATAGCACCTGAAAAGCGATGCATTGTGGTCCATGTTTTCATTAAAAAGAGTCAAAAAACACCCACCAGAGCCCTTGAAAAAGCACTGAAAAGAATGGAGGAAATTTTATGAAAACCCTCGACACCTTCCGCGCTGAAGTTTTTAACAATAACCCTGCGGTTAAAGCGGCCTACGATGACCAAGAGGCTGAGTTCTCTTTGGTGAAAACCATGATTCAGGCCCGTATGAACGCAGGATTGACTCAGGAGCAAGTGGCCGAGCGCATGGGAACCACCCAATCCGCCATTGCCCGCATAGAATCCGGCAAAACCATGCCCAGCATGAAAACCCTGACACGCTATGCTAAGGTCCTGAACATGCGCCCCGACGTGCGTTTTGTGCCACAGGGATAACACGGCCAATACACCCCCTGATGGCGGATGGGGTGGGATTTGAACCCACGATGGCGTTGCCGCCATACCGGTTTTCGAGACCCACAAAAACAAAATGCCACAAAAATTGACAACACACAACACTATGATTTTAAAGATTTTATTTTTAAAATCTTGCTGCTGCCTCTTGTCAAAAATGGCTGTTTTTTGCCCCCAAATGTGCCGTCAGTGTGCCATGAAAAACCTTGCTGTGCTTTGGGAAGAGGGGCATTCTCAAGACACAAACCAAAGTCAACGACACAATAGAGCTTCCCCATGCCCCGTCTGAAACACAAAGAAACGTCCTTGGATAAAAAGCCCCACACTGTGACCCTGCCCAAGGGGACACAATCGCACAGGGAACTCAGCGGTTCACCAGAGGCGGATTTTACGCATGTGTTGGTTTTGCAAACGGTGCAAACGTTTTGGGTGTCGCCTTTTGGTGAAGAGGAAAAGGGGCGGCACTATCAGGCTGGCTTGGCCGCTCTGAAGGGTTTTCAGCCACGAGATGAACTGGAAGGCATGCTGGCTGCCCAAATGATAGGGCTGCACAATGCCGCCATGGAATGCATGCGGCGTGCGATGGTGGCGGACCAACCCCTGGAATGTCAAAGTCACCTGTTGGCACAGGCGAACAAACTCACGCGGTCCTATACCCTGATGATGGAATCGCTGAACCGTTATCGCGGCAAAGCCACGGAACAAAAGGTCACGGTTGAGCATGTCCACGTGCATGATGGGGGACAGGCGATTGTGGGGGCTATCCACCCATCAGGCCACGCTCTAACCTCTTCAGGCCCGCTTTAAACCCGCATTTCCTTCATCATGGCCTTTGCATTGTGAATCAGGGCGCAAATGTGCGCTCGGTTGGCCTTGGCGGATGTCGTGTGTAAACCGTGTTGATATCGCCCGTGTTCAAGCCCAGACAAAGATTTGCCACCATGCATACGGCAACGCCCGTTCTTCATGGCGGGGGACTGGCAAGGTTTTTCGCTGCGTGTTCTGGCCCCGCATCTGGGGGCGGCGTTGGCCTCATTCAGGGCGGATTGCCAGTAGGGGGTTTTGTTTGGGTGCATGGGGTAAGTGGTGGGGGCTAGGTTAAAAGGATTGATACTAATGTATCATAAATATGCATCTAACAGCCTCCATAAGGCGACCCCCCGAAGCAGTTTGATGTACCAGTGTTCGGATTAATAAGTATCGGTTGTTGATTAGCGTAAGGATTGTGTGGCGACTGATTCGAATACCGAGACCCGTATTGCCCGTAAGGATTGTTTATGGAATCAGAAGAATACTTAGAGCCGTATCTCCCATAGGGATTATTTATAGAGTTTGGGTCATATTTACTCCCCAAATTGCCTAAATATTGTCCATCAGGACTTACGAGATAAGGAGGTTGTCCGTATGCCTGCGCCAAAGCATCCACATGAAACAAAAACACCGATAACAGGGCTGCACAAAACACTTTGCGCATCTTATCCACCTTTTTGGTTGCCATTTGTTGACTCTTTTGGTCACGATTTTTGACGATTCGTCCATTATACCCCATGGACTTTTAATTGCCAATAGCCGTTGGTGACGTAGCCATTGATTGACGCATGAGAGGCCCCCCCAAGGCCCTTTTGGTGGCCCTACCCTGTGGTATATTATACATAATGTCCCTATCATCGGACTATGAAAACCCAAAAAAAGGCCAAACAGTCCTGCGTATCGGACTGTGACCCCCTCATAATTGCCAAACGGGGTCGTTTAGTCCGTCCAGTCGGACTATGCTGTCCTTGTCATCGGACTGGGTTTTTGGTTTTTTATAGTGCTTCCATTCATCGGTGGGGTTGTGGCCGTTGCGATTATCAATCTTGTGGGTGAGTCGCCAGAGTCTGGCAAGCCTTTTGCTGTCAAAGCTGGCATCCCTTGCCAGTCGGATAAAACCCCTGTCGATAAGGTCGTTAAACGCCCGTGAGGCGGTATCCTTGCTGATGTTGCATAGTTCGCTGGCCTCTCGACAAGATAGGGGTATCAAGCCGTTGTTTTTGTCATTATACCGCCCCTGAATTTCCAACCATATCGCCCGCGCGGGGGGACTCAGGGACCGCCACGCCTCGCTGCGCTGCATGTGGTGCAGCAGCTGGGTAAACGTGCCGTTTTGATATTTTGACTTCTTTTTTCTGGCCATGATAGGGTATGTTCCATGAGATGCGGGGGACATGGTTGCCGCCATGCCCCCGCTGGGTTGCTTTAAAGTTTAGCCCTGCGACGATGTGGGCGGGATATCAAAATCCTTGAGATGTTCTTGATATTCCGCCTTGCTCCGAAAATAGCTGGGTGGCTTTTTCAATGTTGGCCAGCGATGCTTTTCCGCTGGGTCCAAAAAATACCAACCGATGCGCTGGGGCGTTTTGGGCTCCATGAGTATCGGCCACCCGTAATGGTGGCGCAGTTGGTGAATAATCGCCGCCAAACGCCAACCATGGACCTCGGCAATTTCCGATTTGTGAGAGATAGAACGCCCTTTCAAGAGTTCCGTGCACGCCCACTTGATTTGGGTATCAGAGGAATAAAAACGGCCCGTCATCACACACCCCCATGGTCTTGGGTTGACTGTGTGTTGGCCCATTGAAAAAACGCGGCCTCATCAATTAAAACCCGCCGCCCACAGCGACGGATAACGGATTTAAACCCGTTACTGTCGGCATGAAAGACAAGGTGCCTCAATCCCCCGATAGGTGGCCACGGGTGATGATGCGGCCAGTCGGTCAGGGGGATTAGGCGGTTGTTTTGGGTATTGTTTGACATAGAAAATATCCTCCATGTGTCGTTGAACAACAAACCACCGCGCCGCATGGTGCGGGGTGGTATGGAGGGATGATGCTAACAGGCTGATTTTATAGCAATAATATATGCATGGATAGCGACGATATATGCATATATACTTTAAAAACAATCAGTTACTATAATCTGAGTATTCTGGATATATCGTTATAGTATTGTCCTTCATGCGAAGATTGAGGGTGACCTCTGTGCTTTTCAGATGTCAGGTCATCAAATCTTTTTTTGTCAAAGCCACATTTTTCGTGGTTATTTTTCAACCAATTATAAAACGCTTCTTTTACTTTATCTTGCCCAGCGTCTTTTTCTAAGGTGCTTTCACAGATATACATCAATAGCCCTTTGAGTCGGGGGCTCACGTATCCCCCCCTTCCCTCCAAAAATTTTATAATCGTCTCTGCATTCATGTCTGAACTGGGTGGTTGCGGGGGTGTCTTTTTATCATTTTTTTCCTGATTTAATATGCTTTCGAGTTGGGCTTTTTTAATAAGGCTCTAGACTAGAATAACAAAGGTGTTATTCTATGAAGATGATAAAGAACAGCAAGTTATCTGAGAGAAAGACTCGAAAAGTAGTGCACCATTTTTGCGTGGA
>JBILTX010000045.1:0-10486 GCA_044371315.1 Alphaproteobacteria bacterium
CAGCCCTTTACTTTGGTGGGGGCTACGACGCGCTCTGGCCTGCTGACCAATCCGCTGCGGGATCGTTTTGGTATTTTGTGCCGGTTGGAATTTTACGAACCCCAAGATTTATGCCGCATTGTGCAGCGTGCCGCATCCAAGTGGGATTTGTCCATGCATCCTGAGGCCGCCATGGCCGTGGCCCGACGTTCACGCGGGACCCCCCGGATTGCCGGACGGTTGATGCGGCGGATTCGGGATTTTTATACTCTGTCCGGACAGCCGCATTTGATGGCGGATCATGTGGATGAAACCTTGCGGGCGCTGGATGTGGATGATTTGGGACTGGATGCCTTTGATCGTCGGTATTTATCCACCATCGCCGTGCATTATCAGGGGGGACCGGTGGGGATTGAAACGTTGGCGGCCGCCTTGGGCGAAGCCAAAGACACTCTGGAGGACGTCATAGAACCCTTTTTAATTCAACAGGGCCTGATCCACCGCACCCCCCGTGGGCGGATGTTGGCAGAGGCCGCCTTTCGTCATTTGGGGATGGGGCATTTGCGGGAAGATTCTTAGAAGCCTAAGTCAGCAGCGCGAGCCCTAGAGTCCCCCATGAGACGCTCCACCTTGGCCCCGCAGGCCTGTAGTTTTTCAGGCAGGCGCACATACCCGCGGTATAGATGATGCAGGCCCCCCACGGTGGTGGTGCCTTTTGCGATTAAACCTGCCAGCACCAAAGAGGACGAGGCCCGTAAATCCGTGGCCTTAACATCCGCCCCATGCAGGGGAAAGCCACCGTGAATGGTGCAGGTTTCCCCGTTTTGTGTGATGTGTGCGCCCATGGCCTTTAGCGCGGATACATGTTGAAAGCGGTTTTCAAAAATGGTTTCGGTGATGTGGGATTCGCCGGCAATGCTGGTCATCAGCACCATCATTTGGGCCTGAACATCTGTGGGCAACCCAGGATAGGGGGCGGTGGTGAATTGGGCCGGCTTGGGCTGGGCCCCTGCTGCATTCAGGCGAAGGGTGGTGGCATCGATGGCCTGAACATCAAAGCCCATGGCATGAAGGCAGGCGATTTCCCCCTGCAAATGCTCTTTGTTGGCCCCTGTTAAGGTGATATCCCCCCGCGTCAGGGCGGCGGCGATCAGATAGGTCATGGCCTCGATCCGATCGGGAATGATGGTGTGGGTGGCGCCGTGCAGGCGGGGCACCCCGTGGATGGTCAGGGTCTCTGTGCCCGCCCCCTGAATACGCGCCCCCATGGCATTCAGGCAGTTAGCCAAATCAACAATCTCAGGCTCCTTCGCCGCATTGTGAAAAACACTGGTCCCCTCAGCCAAAGTGGCGGCCATCATGGCATTTTCCGTGGCCCCAACGGAAGGGAAGCGCAGGCGAACGGTGGCCCCTTTGAGCCCTGTCTCACAAAAAGCATAAAGGGCCTGATCCCTGTACTCAATGACAGCCCCGAGGGCCGTGAGGGCGTCTTCGTGAACATCCAGAGGGCGGGCCCCGATGGGACAGCCCCCAGGCAAAGGCACGGTGGCCCGACCAAGGCGTGCCAGCAAAGGCCCCAGCACGATCACAGAGGCCCGCATTTTTCGGGCGGTCTCTATCGGGCATTGGGGATTCAGGGCGTTTTGGGGGGCTTTTAAAGACAGAGCCAGTTCCCCATCTGTGGGGTGTTTCAGCGTGATTTGGGCCCCAATATCCCCCAGCAAGTCCATCATGACGCGGGTGTCGTTTAAATCGGGAACATTGAGCAGATTCAGGGGCTCTTCACTCAACAAGCTGGCTGCCATAATGGGCAGGGCCGCATTTTTGGACCCGCTGATGGGGACCTGACCCCGCAAAGGGGAGCCCATGCCCTGAATGATCATGCGGTCCATTGTCATGGGGGGCGAAGTTCCTTTTGATTCTTTTGTGAATGCACACTACACTCTCGCAGCAAAAGCGCAAGGCATAACCATGATCATCTCAGAGTCCGACTGTCCCTTTACCCTGTTTCAAAACTGGTATCAACACGCCGAAGCCGCCGAAATCAATGATCCCAATGCGGCCAACCTGTGCACGGTGGATCATCGGGGTCGCCCCAGCAGCCGCATCATTTTGGTGAAACAGGTGGATAAAGATGGTTTTTCTTTTTTCACCAATTACAACAGTGCTAAGGCCTGCGCCTGCAGGTTCGGATCGAGGGGATGGTCAGGAAAACAGAGGCCGCCGTATCCGATGCCTATTTTGCAACACGGTCCAGAGAAAGCCAAATGGGGGCGCATGCGTCTTTGCAGTCGCAGGTTTTGCCGCATCGGGATGTTCTGAATCAACGTTTTGCTGACTTTTCACAGGCCTTTGGGGGCCAAGATGTGCCCCGTCCAGAACACTGGGGGGGATTTTTGTTGATTCCCGAAACGATGGAGTTTTGGCAAGATCAACCCCACCGTTTGCATCGCCGTTTGGTTTATGACAAATGTCGCAGCACGACGTGGACAATCCGCTTACTCTATCCCTAAAGAATCAAGAGGTGCCTTTATGAACACGTCAGACGCCATGAGGGCTTTTTTAAACGATCCCCGTCATTATGAGGGCGGTGGCTCTGTCACCCTTCATGAAACCCATGGGGCTTGGGTGGGTGTGGGCGGAAACATCGCCATAAAGGTGAAAAAGCCGGTTCTGTTCCCCTATATGGATTACAGTACACCAGAAAAACGCCGCGATTTGTGTTTTCGGGAAATGACGCTGAATCAACGCACGGCCCCCCATCTGTATCGGGAAATCCGGATGATTGCCCAGAACCCTGACGGGACGTTGTTTTTTACAACGGATCCCGGTGATGCCGTTGTGGATTATGCCATTGTGATGAATCGTTTTGATGATCATCGTTTGTTGTCCGAACAGGCTTCTTTTTCTAAGGATGTGTGTGAACGTTTGGCCGACCGCATTGCCGCGTTTCATAAAAACGAAGCGCCCCTTTCGGGCATTGATGGTTACGCCATGATGGTGGGGGTGGTGCAGGGGAATGATGGGTGTTTTGCCTCCTATCCCAATACGTTATCCCGTGATCAGACACGGGCATTGACGCAGCAATGTCTGGCGGCGCTGGAGGGCCATAAAGATCTTTTAAAACAGAGATCCTCTGGTTTTATCAAGCAATGTCACGGGGATTTGTATTTAAAAAACATCTATGTGGACACGGATGGCCAGCCTGTTTTGTTTGATTGTATTGAGTTTAATGACGCCTTTGCCCAGATTGATACGGGATATGATCTGGCGTTTTTGCTGATGGATGTGAAATTTCGGGGCATGGCACAGGAAGGGTTTTGGATTCAGCATAGATATATTCGGGAAACAGGGGATATTGAGGGGTTGTTGTTGATGCCCGTGTTTATGGCCATACGGGCCGCCATCCGGTCCCATGTATCTTTGGCTATCGCCCAAGGCATGACGGATGCGGGGGCGAAAGAGGGATTTTTGCGGGATGCCAAGGCCTATTTGGATTTGGCGCTGTCGTTGGTGGCCCAGAAAAAGGGATCGGTGACGGCTTTTGGGGGCTATGCCGGCAGTGGAAAAACAACATTGGCCCGAGCGTTTGCCCAAAAAACAGGGGCCATTTTATTATCCAGCGATGATGTGCGTAAACAGATGCATGGGGCGGCAGTGATGGAGACTCTGCCCCAGACGGCCTATACCGATGAAAAAAACAGGGCCGTTTATCATCGCCTGCAGACCTTGGCCATGGGGCTGGCGCAAACGGGGCAACATGTTGTTTTGGATGCGACCTTTTTACAGCCAGAGGGCAGGGAGGCCCTAGAGGCCCAGCTAAAAGAACAAGGCATTCCTTTCCGTGGTTTTTGGGTGCAGGCCCCCGATGATATCGCGGAAGCCAGAATGGATCAGCGGACGGGGGATGCCTCGGATGCCACATCAGAGGTGCGTCGCCGGCAGAAACAAAGCGATGTGGGTGCGATCACGTGGCCCCGCCTGTGGGGGCATACATCCACCGAGGTGGTTTTGCAGGAGATTGCGGCATGACCGCCTGCGTGACCTTTTGGGGGGTGCGTGGGTCCATTCCCTGTCCAGAGCCGGATTTTATGGAGTACGGCGGGCACACGTCCTGCGTCAGTGTGGAGCTGGGGGAGGATTTGCTGATTTTGGATGCCGGATCGGGTTTGCAAAAACTGGGACGTTCGGATTTGGTGAAGCGTCACAAAACCCTGCATCTTTTGTTATCGCACGCCCATTTGGACCATATCATGGGGCTGCCCTTTTTTGCCCCCCTATATGATCCGGCGTATACCGTACATTTTTATGCCAGACCGGCCACGGGGGAAACGGTGGATGGACTGCTGAAAAAAATGCTCATGCCCCCGTTTTCCCCTGTGACCACAGAGACCTTTCGCGCCACATTGCATTTTCATGCCTTTGGCGAGGGGGAAAATGTTACAATTGGCAATCACATCATCGCCACCCATTCCCTGAATCATCCAGGGGGCAGCACAGGCTATCGCATCCCCACAGAGACAGGGTCCCTGTGTTATATCACCGATACCGAACACACGGTGGGGGAAACTGACGAACATTTGGTGGGTTTTATCAAAAACAGTGATTGTCTGATTTATGACAGCATGTTTTGTGATACCAACTTCACCCCCTATATTGGGTGGGGGCATTCCACGTGGCAAGAGGGCGTTCGCTTACAGGAAAAAGCCGGCGTAAAAACGTTTTTCCTTTTTCATTACAGCCCTGATGCCATAGATGCTCATCTGAAAACTTTGGAAGCGACGTTAGAAAAAACATGGGGCCCCCAAGTTTGTCTTGCCAAAGAGGGTGTCAGTGTTTATGTTTAAAGAGAATTTTTTTGTTCACTTTTCAAAGAACAAGCAAAGCATATCTCAAAAATTCAACCTAAGGTTGAATTTTGTTTTTCAAAATCAGGGGATTATCCTGTTGCAAATCCATGTTTTTTGCACCATATTTGTCCATCTTAGACAGCCTTAAAAAAACAATCAAAAGTTGAATCCCATGAAAATCATGCATGCCATTGGTGGGGAGACGTTTGGGGGGGCAGAGAGCCACTTTGTGCGTTTGGTTTGCGCTTTGCATCAAAGCGGTTTGGAGCAGCATGTTGTGATGCGCCCGCATCCCCATCGTATGGCGATGCTCAGGGCCGCAGGGGTTACGGTGACCGAGGCGCCCTTTCAGGGATTTCTGGATGCAAAAACCAAGGATATCTTAAAACAAGAGGCCAAAAATTTTGCCCCTGATATTGTGCAAAGTTGGATGTTTCAGGCCAGCCGTATGATGCCGGTGGGGGATTATATCCGTTTGGGCTGGCTAAGGGGCTATCATCATTTGGAGGATTACCGGTATTGCGATCATTTGTGTGCGTTGACCAAAGGCATTGTGTCCTCGATTGTGGCCCAAGGGTGGCCTTCGGAGCGGATTCACCAAGTTCGCCCTTTTGCAGAGGCCAAGGTGGGTAAGCGCTTGCCAAAATCCACGTATCACACCCCGCAGGATGCCCCCGTGATTTTGGGTTTGGGGCGATTGCATTGGCATAAGTCTTTTGATGCGGTCATTCAGGTGCTGGCCCAGATTCCAGAGGCCTATTTTTGGTTGGCCGGTGACGGTGAACAAAGAGCCGATTTAGAAACTTTTGCAAAATCCATAGGGGTTTTTGATCGTGTGCGGTTTTTGGGATGGCACGAGGATCAGGCAGACCTTTATGCCACGGCGGATGTTTGTGTTCTTCCCTCGCGCTATGAACCCTTTGGTTTGGTGATGATCGAGGCATGGGCCCACCAAATTCCTCTGGTGGCCACGCGGGCCGCCGGACCCCGTGCCACGGCCCAAGATATGGTGGATGCCCTTTTGGTGCCCATTGATGATATTGATGCCTTTGCTGAGGCCATTCGTCGCATCTTGGCCGATGATGTTTTGCGGGCGTCCCTGGTTGCCAATGGCTTTCATCATTACAAGCAAGATTATACCGTGGACTCTACGGTGGCCCAATATCATCGGCTTTATCAAGATATTTTGGATCAGGGACCCATGATCCATCGTGGATTATCTCGTTTGGGACAAATTAAAGATTCCCTTTTGGCTTTATTTCTTTCAAAATAGGCTCTTTCTGTTTAGCCCTTTTGGAGGTGTCGTGACTGTTCCGTCTTTTCAAATGACCATTAAAACCCAGTACCTGAAAGATTTTTCTGTGGAAAATCCCAAGGCCCCCCATGTTTTCAGTGCCCTGAAGGCCCAGCCCCAAGTGACCATTCAGGGGGATGTTTTGACGCAGACGCTGGATACCGAGCATCACGAGGTGGCGCTGCGCCTGACGCTGCAAATGATGGATGATACGAACCAGACCATTTGCATCATGGATACCCTGTATGCGGGGGTTTTTCATTTTGCCCCTGCCCTGAATGATCCGGAGCATCCGATTTTGTTTATTGAGGCCCCCCGTTATCTGTTTCCCTTTACGCGCCAGATTTTGGTGGATGCCACGTTGCATTGCGGGTTTCCCCCTGTTTTTATTCAGCCCATTGATTTTGCGGCTTTGTATCATCAGCGGCAAGAGCAAAGCCGGCAAACCAAGGCCGCATCTTAGGGCGATTGTTGTGCCAAGCGCATTGTCATAAACCTTTTTTAGGGGAAGCCCACCATGACCGTGACCGAGGTGACTGAAATCATGCGCGAGGCTCTGTGGGTCACTATCAAGCTATCCTTGCCCATTTTGCTTGTGGCTTTGATTGTGGGTTTGGTGGTGTCGCTGTTTCAGGCCCTGACCCAGATTCAGGAAATGACGCTGTCGTTTATTCCCAAAATTCTGTCTGTGTTCACGGCTTTGGTGTTCCTGTTTCCGTTTATGCTCACCACGTTGATGGAGTATACGATCAAGCTGTTTGATCGTTTGCAAACGGTGGGGGCCTCTTAAAAGGATCTCATCATGCGGCTGCCCCGTGTTTATCTTGATACAGAGTCTGTGATTCATAATTATCGTATCATGCAGGCCCTAGCCCCCGCATCCCAGTGCGGGGCTGTGGTGAAAGCGGATGCTTACGGTTTGGGCCTTATCCCCATTGTGCCGCTTTTGGCGGGGGCGGGGTGTTCTCTTTTTTACGTGGCCAGTTTGGATGAGGGGGTGGCGGTGCGGCGTCTGCTGCAGCAATATGGATTTTTTGACCCAGAGATTGTGGTGTTTCATGGGTATTTGGCAGAGGAAATGCCGGTTTATCAGCAGCACAGCATCCTTCCGGTGTTAAAAACGCCGCAGGCTATATCCTCTTGGTTTTCTGGGGATCATGGGCCTGCTGTGCTGGAGTGGGATACGGGGATGCATCGCTGTGGTTTATCCCCCGCGCTGGCGGAGGATCTTTCCCGTCTGGACCCCAAACGTTTGCATCATATCATGACGCATCTGGCAGCGGCGGATGTGCCGGATCATCCCCTGAACGTTCAGCAAAAAGAGGTTTTTGCGGCCATCACGCGATTTTTTCCAGGCGTTCCCACCAGCATTGCGGCCAGTCATGGGGTGTTATTGGGGCCGTCCTATCATGGGACATTTGTTCGTATAGGGCTGGCGCTGTACGGAGGGTTGAACCATCCGGATTTGCGCCCCGTGGCGGAAGTTCGTGCCCCCATTTTAGAGGTCCGATCCATCGCCGCCGGCGAGAGTGTTGGGTACGGGGCCAGCTATATCGCCCCCCGTCCCCGTCAGATCATGACCGTGGGGTTTGGGTATGCGGATGGGTATTTACGGTCCTTTTCCAATGTGGGGCAGGCTTTGATACAGGCCAAAGACGGAACGTGTTTTAATCTTCCCGTGGTTGGGCGCGTATCCATGGATGTCACCACGTTGGATGGGACAGATGTTCCGGAGTCTGTGGTATCAGAGGCCAGCGAGGTTATGTTTTACGCCCCTGAACAAGGGGGCATCATTGCCGCCGCCCACAGTGCGGGGACCATCCCCTATGAACTGCTGACCAGTTTAAAGCCAACGTTGGCGCGGTGGGTGGGGTGAGGGGGCAAAGCCCATTTAAAGGTTTTCCCGTAGAAAAGGATGCACCGTACTGTTGCCCGCCACGATTTGGCCCGACGTGAGCATGGTATCTTTGCCCCCAAAGTCTGTGACCAGACCACCGGCCTCTGTCACCATCAGCACGCCGGCGGCGATATCCCAAGATTTCAGGTGATCCTCAAAATACCCATCATAGCGCCCCGCCGCCACATAGCATAAATCCAGCGCCGCAGCGCCAAATTGACGAATCCCCGCTACTTTGCCCATAATTTGGTTGAGTCTTTTTAAAAAGGGAGCGGGTTGACCATAACCGGCCAAGGGACAGCCGGCGGCAATCACGCAGTCCATCAGATGATTACGGGTTGATACACGCAGGCGGCGTTGATTGCAAAACGCGCCCCCGCCTTTGCTGGCCCAAAACACCTCTTGCTTAATGGGATCATGCACCAGACCCGCCACAATCTGGCCGCGATCCTCCACGGCGATGGAAATGCAAAAATGGGGGATGCCGTGAATAAAGTTGGTCGTTCCGTCAATGGGATCCACGATCCAGTTGATGTCGCGGGGATCGGGTTCGGATTCTTCGCCAATAAAGCCATAATCAGGGCGGGCATGCATCAGCTCTTCATAAAGCAACGCTTGGGTGCGTTTATCGGCCACGGTGACAAAATCGGCGGGACCCTTGCGGGAGGGCTGTAGGTTTTCAACCTCCCCAAAATCCCGCTGTAAACGACGGGCCGCTTTATCGGCGGCCCGCTGCATCACATAAATCAAAGCATCGTAGCGTCCCATCTTAGGCTGGACCTACGATCATGCTCATTTGTCGGCCTTCCATTTTGGATTCGGACTCAAGAGTGGCTAGGTCTTTCAGCTCTTCTTTAAAACGATTCAAAACCGCCACAGCAAAATCCTGTCTTTGGATTTCTCGACCCCGAAAACGCACGGTGAATTTGACTTTGTCGCCTTCTTCTAAAAACTCTTTGGCTTTGCGGAGTTTTACTTGGAAATCATTGTCCTCGATGTGGGGGCGCATTTTAATTTCTTTCAGCTCCACCACTTTTTGCTTTTTCTTGGCTTCGGCTTTCTTTTTCTGCTGTTCATAGCGGAATTTGCCGTAATTCAAAAATTTACACACAGGGGGGCGGGCTTGGGGGGCAACTTCCACCAAATCTAGGCCCACAGCTTCGGCTTTTCGTAAGGCATCCTGTAGGGGCAAGACCCCAAGATCGCGTCCCTCTTCATCAATGGCCCGAACGGGACTGATGGTGATTTGGTGATTGATGCGCAGTTCGTCAGCCACAGGCCGGGTTCCTTTGTGTCATAAGAGGATGAATCCTTGGGTTAAAAGAAAAAAATAGCATGGGAGTGTTAAAAATGGCTTGCGTCATTCTAAACGGCCTCTTCCAGACGTTGGGCGAGGGTGAGAAGGGGGCCTTCTTCAAAGGGACGCCCAATCAATTGCCATCCCAGCGGCAGGCCTTGGCTGTCCAGCCCCGCCGGCACCGATAGGGCAGGAAGCCCCGCCATGCTGGCGGGAACCGTTAAAACGTCATTCAGGTACATGGCCACAGGGTCCGATTGATTTTCCCCGATTTTAAAGGCGCTGGACGGCACCGTGGGGGCCAAAAGGGCATCAACCCCCTCAAAAACAGAAATAAAATCGTTATAAATCAAACGGCGGACGCGTTGGGCGTGCTTATAGTACGCATCGTAATAGCCCGCAGAAAGAACATAGGTCCCCATCAAAATCCGGCGCTTGACCTCTGCCCCGAATCCTGCGGAGCGGGTGGCGGCATACATGGCCTCTAATGTTTCGGCGTCTTCCCGATCCCCATAGCGCACCCCATCATAGCGGGCGAGGTTGCTGGAGGCCTCCGCCGGCGCAATGATATAGTAACAGGGCAGTGCGTAAGCCGTGTGGGGCAACGATACATCCACCAAGCGACACCCCGCATCCCGCAGGATGGTTTTGGCCCGTTCCCATGATGCCAAAATATCGGGATGGATGCCTTCAGGGGCATATTCCTTGGGAATCCCAATAACTTTTCCTTGAACAGAATCCCCCAAACCGGCGGACCAATCGGGAACAGGACGCTGCACGGATGTGCTGTCTTTGGGATCATGGCCGGCCATGACTTGCAACATCAGGGCGGCGTCTGCCACGGTTTTTGTCATGGGGCCAGCCTGATCCAAGCTGGAGGCAAAGGCTACAATGCCATACCGCGAACAGCGTCCGTAGGTGGGCTTAATCCCCACAATCCCGCAAAAGGCGGCGGGTTGGCGGATGCTGCCCCCTGTATCGGTTCCCGTGGCCGCCAAACATAAATCCGCCGCCACAGCCGCCGCGGACCCCCCAGACGATCCCCCAGGAACGCGGCATAATGTCGTATCCCCGATGGCCTTTTTCGGGTTTTTCACAGGGCCAAAGGCCGATGTGATGTTGGCCGAACCCATGGCAAATTCATCCAAATTTGTTTTCCCCAGCATCAG
>JBILTX010000058.1:0-7062 GCA_044371315.1 Alphaproteobacteria bacterium
TTTGCTGTCGGCCACAGACGGCGTGGGCACCAAGCTGTTGGTGGCCAAAGCCATGGGGCAGTATCACGGCATTGGGGTGGATGCCGTGGCCATGTGCGTCAATGATCTGTTGGTCCATGGGGGCGAGCCCCTGTTTTTTCTGGATTACCTTGCCACCGGCAAACTGGAACCCGATACCCTGACAGCGATTGTGGCGGGCATTGCCTCAGCCTGCCAAGAGGTGGGATGCGCCTTGGTTGGGGGGGAAACCGCTGAAATGCCGGGCCTTTATGGGCAGGGGGATTTTGACATTGCGGGTTTTGCGTTGGGTGTGGCGGAAAAAGACAAAATCATCACTGGAAAATCCATTGTACCTGGGGATGGGATTGTGGGGCTTCCGTCCTGTGGTTTGCATGCCACTGGGTTTTCTTTGGTGCGGGCCATTGTTGAGAGAGAGGGGTTGTCGTATCATGATCCTGCCCCCTTTGATCCGGATCAAGCGTTGGGCCAAGCGTTGCTGAGCCCAACGAAACTGTATGTCAAACCTGTTTTGGATTTGCTGAAAACCACCCCTGTGAAGGGGATGGTGCACATCACAGGGGGGGGCTTTCATGGCAACATCCCCCGCATTGTGCCTGAAACCTGCACTGCGGTTTTGCGTCATGGCACGTGGGAGGTTCCGGCTGTGTTTGATTGGCTGAGGGCGCGGGGCAACCTGTCTGAGGACGAGATGCACACCACCTTTAACTGTGGTTTGGGGTATATCCTGATTGTGGCGCCAGAGCACATCGAAGCCACCCTGAAAGCTCTGCCCGAAGCCACCTTGGTGGGCAAAATCATCCCTAGAGAAGGGCCGGCTGTTTGGATTCAGTAATCAAGGCCCCTGTGCGTCGCCTTATGCTATTGACTTATGCCCTGGATTTTTCTTCAACCTGTTGTTCCATCACAAGGGCATTACCCTTGGGTAGGCTGAGATAAAAAACAGTTCCTTTGTTGTTGGATTCAAACCAAATACGGCCCCCGTGCCCTTCGATAATTTTTTTTGCCATGGGCAAACCGATACCGGCATTTTCCGTTTGAGCGTTCAAGGATTCGAAAAGGGAAAAAATATGATCCGTGTAAATTTTTTCAATTCCCGTCCCATTATCTTGAATTTTAATCACCCATTCTTTCTCCTGCTCTTGACAGGATAATCCCACAATGGGGGGAATGCTGGGATTATGATCAATCCCATTTTTAATCAGGTGATACAGGGCTTTTTTGAAAAAGCCATAATGACAAGACACGTCGGGAAACAATCCAAATGTTTTAATACGGGCCCCCCGTTTTTTAATCACAGGCAGCAGATCTTTCAAAGCGGCCTGCACAATTTTATGCAAAGAAACTTCGGGAAAAGGGGGAATAATCTGAATGTGATCGTATTCAGAAAGACCTTGTAGCCGCCTTAAACTTAGCGTCGTCCATCGTTTAACTTCAGCAAGTTTTTTTAGGGCGCCCTCACGTTTCTCGGATTCCTCTAAAGCCAACGCGCTCTGTAAAATCGCCCGCAAAGGATCGGAAAAAACGTGGGTTAAACTATGGGATAGGGTTTGGTATTGCTGTTCCATTCGCACCAAAGCTTCATGATCACTGTTCTGATCAAACGTGTGCAGATGTTCGGTTAGAAAAATAGCTTTTTCCCGTGTGTAATACACCACTAGGCGTTTCATTTCCTCCGGCCATTCGGCTTCCTCAAAGTTAATGATGGCATTGAGTCCTGCTTGCTGCCATTTTTCTGTATCATCCAAAAGGGTGTCTCCCCTTAAACCCACTAAATAAGTCCCATTTGGATTTCGGCTGTCCGCCTTGATGTATTCATTCACAACGTGATACCCACTTTTGGGTTGGAATTTTAGACTGACCATGGCTATATGATAATGACCTTTGAGTAACATCCGAAGGGCATCATCACTGTTTTTGGCAATATCCGCCTTAATCAGAAAGGCTTTTTCCAAAAGATCGGTAACATTTTTAAGGGTCATATCATCCCCTGCCGCCACCAAGACCCGCCATTTAGAGACCAAATCCGGCAGATGAAGACGCTTATCAATCAGAGATTTTTCTTCCAAAGGCGTATCATAGAGTTTTGAGAGCAATCTGTCTTCTGTGCTCAAGGAAAATCCCTGATCGGTATCCTGATCAAAACAGGTCAGCGTACCTGATTCATCGATGATTTTTTTCTTGGACTCAAGATTTAGCCTTTCCATCTGCTCTTCATAAAGTCTACGTCGGTTTATGCCCAAGGCATTGCCTGGGTTTAAGGACATGTATTTTTTGACATAATCTGACAAGGATTTGGTGCTAAAGGGCTTGGTAATATACCCCGAGGCCCCAAGGCGCATGGCCGCATTAAAATCCGCACTCATTTGGGATGCTGTGATGACCACCACATAGCTTTTGGGATCAAAGTCCCTGATTTTTTTTAATAAAGCCAACCCCGACAGACCCCCTGGAAAGGTCAAATCCAAAAAAATAATATCGGGGGCCCCTTGGGTAAACAAGGCCCACCCCGCCTCTGGATCGTTGGCAAAGCTCTTTTCACACTCTGGCAGGGACTGCGAAACAATGGAACGATAGCGCAGATCATCCTCAATGATCAAAATGCGCAGCTTTTCGTTTTCCTGAAAAGATTTCCCCATGAAGAGCCCCTGAAAAACAGTCCAAAAAATAGCTTAACAGGGTATGGTTGACGATCGGTAAAAGAAGGGGTGATCGCGCGATCAAAGACAAACATCCTCTCTAAAGAACAAGCTTTCCCCGATCCCCTATTTATCCTACGGCTTGGCGAACTTCCTCGGCAAAGTCTTTCTTCTCAATCTCAATGCCTTCGCCTAACTGATAGCGGGCATATCCGGTTAGGGTGATGGGGGAGCCTTCGGCTTTGGCCACACCTTCCACCACATCAGCAATGCGGGTTTCATTGTCCATAACAAAGGTTTGCTCGAGCAGGACAACCTCTTGGTAGAATTTTTTCAGTCGTCCCTCGATCATTTTTTCAATGATGGATTCGGGCTTGCCGCTGGCGCGGGCTTGATCGGAAAACACATCGCGTTCCTTTTGAATGGCAACAGGATCCAAATCAGAAACGGAAAGGGACTGGGGGAACGCTGCCGCAACATGCATGGCCAGCTTGCGACCTAAATCTTTCAGGGCGTCCGCTTTGGCACCAGAGGAGAGCGCCACCAGCACACCGATTTTCCCAAGACTTGGGGCCAATTCGTTGTGAACATAAGACACGACGTTACCAGAAGGAACGGACAGAGCCGTCAGGCGACGCAGGGTCATTTGTTCCCCGATGGTGGCAATCAGGTGGGTCAACTCTTCCTCAACCGTGCGTCCCGTTTGGGGATAGGGTTGGGATTTCAGGGCATCAACATCCGTGATGTTTTGTGTAAGGGCCAACTGCGCCAAGGTTTTGACAAAGTTTTGAAAGGATTCGTTACGGGCCACAAAGTCGGTTTCCGCATTAACCTCTAGCACCACACCGCGGGGACCATCCACAGCCACAGCCACCAGACCATCAGCGGCGGCGCGGGATGATTTTTTGGCCGCAGCGGCCAGACCTTTTTTACGCAGCCACTGCTGGGCCTCTTCAAAATCGCCCCCTGTTTCGGTTAAGGCTTTTTTGCAATCCATCATGCCTGCGCCACTTTTTTCACGCAAATCACGAACCATTTCGGCGGTAATTGTTGCCATTGTGTTATCTCCTTTTCAACGATACACGTCTTAATACAATAAAAATTAGGCCGCGGCGGTATCGGCAGGGGCTTCCTCCGTGTCCACCGACCGGTAATCCGCCACATCCACACGCAAACCCGATAAAACAGCGGCAGCAAAGGCATCACAATATAATTTCAGAGCTTTGCGTGCGTCATCATTGCCAGGAACGGGATACGTAATACCAGCAGGATCGGCGTTGGTGTCCAGAATCCCAACGATGGGAATGCCCAGTTTGTTGGCCTCTTGAACGGCAATGCGCTCGCGGTTGACATCCAGAACAATAATCAAATCAGGGGCAGCACTCATCTGGCGGATTCCCCCCAAAACACGTTCCAGCTTTTCACGCTTGCGGTCCAAATCCAGACGTTCTTTTTTGGTCAGGGTGGTGCCATGATCCTGAATGTATTTTTCCATTTGGGCCAAAGACTGGATAGAATTAGACACAGTCTTCCAGTTGGTCAACGTTCCGCCCAACCAGCGATGGTTGATGTAGTACTGGCCACATTTTTTGGCCGCTTCGGAGACAATTTCACTGGCCTGTTTTTTGGTGCCCACAAACAGAATCCGGCCCCCCTTGGCGGCTGTGGATTCTACGGCCACCATGGCCTGTTCCAGCAGGGGTACAGTTTGTTCCAAATCCAGAATATGGACCCCAGCCCGCTCACCAAATATATAGGGGGCCATGTGGGGATTCCAGCGACGGGTGGTGTGACCAAAATGGACACCGGCGTTAATCAGTTGACGCAAATTGATGTGGGGACGTGACATAAAACTAAAGTTCCTTTTTTCCAGTTAAACCTGGCACAAGACGTGACCCAAAAAACACCCCCCCAAAGAGAGGCCGCCTGAGGGCACCAGAAAAGCTCTTGTGCGCGTGATGGCGTTTTTCATACAGGATTTTTTAAAAAACAGCAAGAGGGGAATCACGGGTTTCTTTGCCTAACACAAGCGGCAAGGCAATCTTTAGGGAACCCCTTAGGTAAAAATCCGCAACCCCTCTTCCTTCATGGCCCGCATGGCGGAAACCGTGGCGCGGGCGGCGGCCAGTGTTGTGACATAAGGAATGCTGTTGGTCACCGCCGTGCAGCGGATGGAAAAGCTGTCCTTGATGGCCTGTGATCCCGATGTGGTGTTGATGACCAGATCCACGGTTTTGCTGATCAAAGCATCGACGATATCGGGGCGGCCCTCGCCCACCTTTAAAACCGTTTCCACTGTGCCGCCGGCGCTGCGAATGACCGCGGCCGTGCCTTGGGTGGCCAGCAAGGCAAAGCCCATGGCTTCCAGATCCTGCGCCAGCGTCACAATGGCGGATTTGTCCGCATCCCGCACCGATAGGAACACACGCCCCGACAGGGGCAGCGGCGTACCGGCCGCAATCTGGGCCTTGGCATAGGCGCGGGCGAAGGTGGTATCGCGCCCCATGACCTCCCCCGTGGATTTCATTTCAGGGCCCAGAAGAACATCCACCCCTGGGAAGCGGGAAAACGGAAAGACAGATTCCTTCACCGCAAAGGACAGCGGCGGGGTATAGGTTTTCAGTTCCGGCAAATCAGCCAAGGTCTGTCCCGCCATCAAGCGGGTGGCCATGGCCGCCAGCGGCAAGCCCGTGGCCTTAGCCACAAAGGGAACGGTTCGGGATGCGCGGGGATTCACCTCCAGCACATACACCACGTTGTCACGAATGGCGAATTGAATGTTCATCAGGCCCCGTACCTTTAAGGCCAAGGCCAAGGCGCGGGTTTGGCGTTTCAGTTCATCACACAAACCCTCAGACAAAGAGTGGGGAGGCAAAGAGCAGGCAGAATCGCCAGAGTGAATGCCGGCCTCTTCGATGTGTTCCATGATGCCGGCCACAAACACATCTTGGCCATCGCACAGGGCGTCCACGTCCACTTCGTAGGCATCATTCAGGAAGGAATCCAGCAAAATGGGTTTATCCCCCAGTATGGCCGCTTCGCGGTCCAGATAGGCCCGCAGTTCATCCGCATCATGCACCACGGCCATGGCACGACCCCCTAAAACGTAACTGGGGCGCACCACCAGCGGAAAGCCAAGGGCCAGCCCGTGCCGCAGGGCGTCCTCCGCCCCCAAGGCAATGGCGTTGGCCGGTTGTTTCAAATTCAGGGTGTGCAACAATTGCTGAAAACGCTCGCGATCCTCTGCCAGATCAATGGCATCGGGGGATGTGCCCAAAATGGGAATGCCGGCGGCCTCTAGCGCATGGGCCAGTTTCAGGGGGGTTTGCCCGCCGAATTGCACGATGACGCCCAGCAGGGTTCCCTTTTCCTGTTCCTTTTGGCAAATCTGAATGACGTGTTCGGCCGTTAAGGGTTCAAAATAGAGGCGATCCGACAAATCATAATCGGTGGACACAGTTTCGGGGTTACAGTTGACCATAATGGCCTCGTGACCCAAGGCCCGCGTGGCCAAAACCGCATGAACGCAGCAATAATCAAATTCAATCCCCTGACCAATGCGGTTGGGACCGCCGCCCAGAATCACGATTTTGGTTTTGTCAGAAATGGCAGATTCACAGGATAAATGTTCACGACCTTGGGCCAAGGCTTCATAGGTGCTGTACATATAGGCCGTGCTGGCGGCAAATTCCGCCGCGCAGGTATCCACCCGTTTGTAAACCACGGGATGACCCGTGCGATAGGCTTTGATCCTGTCAGGGGCAATGCCCAACAACTGGCCCAAACGGGCATCGGTAAAGCCGTCCTGTTTCAAGGACAGCCAATCCTGTGGGGACAGACTGTCTGGTGTCATGGTTTTTAATGTGTTTTCTGTATCCACAATCTCGGCAATTTGACGCAGGTACCACAGATCAATTTTTGTGATGGTGTGCACATCCTCAGGCGTCAGGCCGCGCCGCAGGCCCTCAGCCACCCACAGCAAACGCTCAGGCAGGGGCTCGGCCAGCTTGCGCCGCAGGGCCTCGGTATCCAAAGCCTCCGCCCCTTTGGGGGCGTTCAAGCCGGTGAGACCCGTTTCCAGAGAGGCCAAGGCTTTTTGAAAAGATTCTTTGAAATTACGGCCCAGACCCATGACCTCCCCCACGGATTTCATGGCGGTGGTTAAATGGTGGGTGGTGCCTGGGAATTTTTCAAAAGCAAAACGGGGGATTTTGGTGACCAGATAATCAATGGTGGGCTCAAACGCTGCCGGTGTGGTGCGGGTGATATCGTTTTGCAGTTCATCCAAAGTATAGCCCACGGCCAGTTTAGCCGCGATTTTGGCAATGGGGAATCCTGTGGCTTTGGAGGCCAAGGCGGAGGAGCGCGACACACGGGGGTTCATTTCAATGACCACCTGACGACC
>JBILTX010000016.1:0-23007 GCA_044371315.1 Alphaproteobacteria bacterium
GGATAACACAGCCAAGGATATATTTGCACGCCAAGTTTAGCTGTGTTATCCACATACTCACAGGCTCAACAAAAGCCAAGGTTTTCTAACAAAAAAACTTAACTCCTAGTCTAGAGCCTTGGAAAATTGATTACAGATCAAGACCCCGATACAGGCCTTGATCTCTCGGGATGCCGCTGGGCTTGGAACCATTCGTCTCTGGCCCGAATGCTGGATTGCAAGTGATGCAGTGTCGTTTCCAGCGTCACAATCACGTCTTTGATTTTTTGCCGCGGACTGTTTTTGCGTTTCATCCACGCCACAATATGGGGACGGGCCAGCTGCCACATATTGACATCGGGATTCAGGACTTTGCCGATTCCCTCGGAAAGCATCATATTTTTATGAACCAACAATAAATCCACCTGATTTTGCAGCTGAAAATGTTCTGTTAATTCAAAAACCTGTCCCAACAGGCGGGCCAGAGACACATCGCGCATGGGACGCTCTAACATAGGCTCCCCCACCGAGCGGGCCATAGCGGCAAACAACGCCCGCGATTTTGTCGTATCCACAATCCCCGTATCAAAGTGCAAATCCGCCACTTTGTCATAATCCCCAACAATAAAGGCATGAAACAGGTCCGCCAGATACTTGCGCCGCTCAAGGCTGAGGGATCCCATAATCCCAAAGTCCATCACCGCAATTTGACCCGCATCCGTTACAAACACATTCCCAGGGTGCAAATCCCCGTGAAAATACCCATGTTCAAAAACCTGGGTGAAAAAAATAACTGACGCTTTTTTCAACAAAGCTTCCGGATCCAATCCTTTTTCCAGCAAAGCCCCTTTGTTATCAATACGAACCCCATCAATCCACGACAGCGTCAAAACGCGGCGGGCCGTATGGGACCAATGGACTTTGGGCACCAACAAATCCAGATTACCCTCAAAATTTTTACGAAATTTTGAGGCGGCAGAGCCCTCTAGCCGCAAATCGGTTTCCATGGACAAACACTCTTGCAGAAAATGCACAACCTCTTTGGGTTTAAACCGATGAAGTCGCGGCACGGCTTTTTCCACAAAGCGGGCCATTTTGAAAAAAAGGGCCACATCCCTAGCAAAATCCGCCTCGATATTTGGACGCAAAACCTTCACGGCAACACTTTCCCCATTGATGAGACGCGCTTTGTGAACCTGCGCAATAGACGCCGACGCCACAGGGACACGGTCAAACTCAGCAAAGAGGGTTTCTATAGAATCCCCAAGCTCTTTTTCAACAATCGCTACGGCGATATCCCCTGAAAAAGGGGGCATACGATCCTGTAAAGTCGTCAACGCTTGGGCCACATCCTTGGACACCACATCAGGGCGCGTGGCCAACATTTGTCCCAACTTAACAAAGGTGGGCCCTAGATTTTTTAAAGCTTCACATAACCTAAAGCCCAAAGGCTCTTGCGTTTTGTTTTTAAACAAAAGTCTGTATTTTTTTTCACGCAAAGCCTCATAAACTAAGCCGTAGCTGTTGAGGACTTTAAAAAAACGAAGACCTTCCCAAACCAACATTTAAATACGAACCCCCTGGTGAATACGCACCAGACCGCCACTCAGGGAGCTCACTTTGATGGCCCCAAAACCGGCCTCTGCCATCATCTGAACCAATGCATCCGATGGGGGAAACGCCCTGATGCTGTCCACCAAATACTGATACGAAGGACCATCCCGCGCAATCAAATGGCCCATCTGGGGAATGATCCGTTCATAAATCGCATAAGGTTTTTGCAAAAAGGGTAAAAGATCGGGGGAAAACTCCATACAAAAAAAATGCCCCCCATAAACCAAAACCCGCCGCATCTCCGAGAGTGCCTGGGTAATGTGGGTGACGTTCCGTAAACCAAAACTGATGGTGCACACATCAAAGGAACGATCTGGGAAAGGTAAGTGTTCTGCCGGCGCCTGCACCGGCACCCCCCGCTGGGACAGAGCCAAGTCGATCAAACGTTCCTTGGCTTTTTTCAACATGCAGGACGACGGATCCACCATCACCATCGGTGCGCCCTCTGGATAAGCCTTCATCACCGAAATCGCAATATCCCCCGTACCCGTGGCAACGTCGATCATTTTGGTTTTGGGGCCAATAGGCAATTTTTGCACAAAAATTTTTTTCCACAGGCGGTGCGTGCCCAAACTCATGACATCATTCATAATGTCATAGCGTGACGCCACCGAGGCAAAAACCCCGCCAACTCGACTTTGGCGCTCTTTCGGGGTCACCCTTTCCTGACCAAAGGTTTGACTATAGGCATCAGAAAACATGGGGCCCCTTTAAAGAAATGTTAATCTTCCTTTCATCATATCCTGATAGCATCAATGAAGAAAAGGGATATAAAAATTATGGCCAAAAAAAAGCTGATCCTGATTATCGTACCTGTCCTGTTGCTTCTGATCGGGGCTGGGGTGTTTTTTTCCGGTGTTTTGAATAAAAAAGAAACAGACCCCAAAGACGCAGGGCACGAATCCCCTGCCACCGAGGAATCAGAAGAGCACAAAGAGGACGAAAAATCCACCAAAGCCGATCCTATTTTTTTTGAACTGCCCGATGTGATTGTCAACATCAAGGGCAAAGGAAAAACCAAAGCCACCAATTTCCTGAAAATCAAAATCAACCTTGAACTTGGCAATCCAGAATCCCTGCCGATTGTGGAAAAACGTCTGCCGCGTTTGATTGATCAGATGCAAACGTATTTGCGGGAACTTCGGGTTGAGGATTTGGAAGGATCCGAAGGACTGCTGCGGCTCAGGGAAGAATTGCTCAAACGCATCCAAGCCACGGCTGACGGCGCCGATGTTAAAGATGTTTTGTTTGCAGAAATGATTTTGCAATAAGCCCATGACAAACACAGACGATCTTTTGAACCCTGACGCTTTGGATTCCGAAGCCATGCCCGAAGACGGGATGATGGAGGAAGAAGGAAGCGAGCGCATCCTGAATCAGGATGAAATTGACTCTCTTCTGGGATTTGGAGATGAAAACCAAGAGCAAACTGTGGGCATTGGCGCTCTTGTGAACAGCTCTATGGTGGCCTATGAACGGCTGCCTATGCTAGAGGTCGCCTTTGACCGTCTTGTACGGATGCTTTCCACAAGTATGCGCAATTTTACGTCCGATAACGTGGAGGTCACACTGGAAAACATGACCTCTATCCGATTTGGGGATTATCTGGACTCCATCCCCCTTCCCGCCCTTCTGGCTGTTGTCAAGGCTGAAGAGTGGGATAACATGGCCCTGATTACCGTAGAAAGTCCGCTAATTTATTCCATCGTCGATGTCCTGCTGGGGGGGCGCGGAAAACAACAAACCGTGCGCATCGAGGGGCGCCCCTACACCACCATCGAGCGCAAACTGATCGAACGCATGGTGAACATCATTCTGGCTGATATGTCAGAGGCCTTTGATCCCCTCTCCCCCGTGACGTTTAATTTTGAACGCTTGGAAACCAACCCCCGCTTTGCCACCATTGCCCGTCCCGCCAATGCCGCCATTTTAATCAAGCTGCGGGTTGATATGGAGGACCGCGGCGGCACCGTGGATTTTTGTTTGCCCTACGCAACCCTCGAGCCTGTGCGGGAAATTCTGCTTCAGATGTTTATGGGGGAAAAATTCGGACGGGATTCCATTTGGGAAACCCACTTGGCATCCGAACTTCTTCAAACAGGCATCGGCCTTCAGGCCGTTTTGGGTGAACAGCAGATGACCCTGCATGATGCCATTTCCTGGAAAGTGGGCAGTCAAATTCAGTTTATGACGAAACCTGATCAGGCCATTGACCTATGCTGCGGCAATGTGCCCCTGTTTAAAGGGCATTTGGGACAAAAAAACAGCAACATTGCGGTTAAGGTTCATAAACGCCTGATCCGTCTAATGACAGCCAAGGATTAACACCATGCTTCCCATCATTTTTGATAGCCTTCTTATCCTTTCTTTGATTGCGGCTTCTGTCGGGGGCTGGCGTTTATACACAAAAATCCTTGCCCTGCAGGCACTGCATCAAGAATTTCAAAAAAGCTTGCGAGCGTTTGATGACACCAGCCGTCAAACCACGGAAACCTTGGCTTTGTTAGACGCCAAGGCCAAAGAAGTCCAAGCCCTGATGGAAACATCCGCAGCAAGTGTTGAGCCCGTGCGTCAAGATTTGCTGTTTTTATGCCAAAGGGCCGAATCCCTAGCCAATACCCTGATGCACACCCCAAAGAAAACCAATACCCCTCCCCCATTACAAGGGCCCTTTCCAACCCCTCAGGACGTCAAAGGGCGTTCCTATGCAGAGCGGGAACTTTCTGATTTGATGGCACAAAGGAACGTTTCATGAAAGCATCTTGGTTTTCTTTTGCGGATGTTTCTTTAAAACCTGTCCTACTGGGTTTTATCGGATTGTGTATTCTGACGCTGGGGCTGCGTGTTCTTTCTTTTGGGGACCCTCAACACCGCTTAACAACCGCATGGGCAGAAGAAACCACACCATCCCCTTCCAAAGACCCCACCACCGAAACCAATCAAAACGTTAAAACAGAAACCACGCCCCAAATTGCCCCAAAAAAAACACCCAAAACAGACCTCACCGCCAGAGAAAGCCACCCTGATTTTGCAAAACCAGAAAAAACAGATGAGGAACTTTTGGATCTCACCAACTTTAGCAAATCTGAAATTGAATTGTTGCAATCACTCAGAGAGCGCCGCGCCATACTTAATCAAAAAACCCAAGAGCTGGACGAGAGAGAACGCACACTTCTGGCCCTAGAGGCCAGTCTGGACACCAAAGTTAAAACTATGGAAAGCATCAAAAAGGATATCGAGGCCACTTACAAAAACATTGAAACCAAAGTCACGGAACTTCATAAGGGCCAAGATGAACAAATCGCATCCCTGGTGCGTATTTATGAAAAAATGAAACCTGAGAGTGCAGCATCGATTCTCAATAACTTAGATTTAACCATTTTGTTGGATGTTGTAAGGGGAATGAAAGAAGCCAAGCTGGCACCCATTCTGGCCAAAATGGATGTGAAAAAGGCCACGTTTGTGACAGCTGCGCTTGCAGAAAAAACCCCCGTGCCGGAGGATGCCAAAGCACTGATGGCCAGCATGAATGACCCTAAAGCCAAGCCCCAAGGACAATAACACCATGGCCGTCAGCAAAGATATGCCAATTTTGATTGTGGATGACTTTAAAACCATGCTCCGCATTACACGGCAAATGCTGGCCCAGCTTGGCTTTATGAATGTCACCGAAGCCACCGATGGTGTTGATGCCATTGAAAAAATGGGACAAAAAGATTTTTCCCTGATTATTTCAGATTGGAACATGGAGCCCATGTCAGGCTATGATCTGCTGAAACATGTACGCGGGGCATCAAAAACACCCACCGTTCCTTTTGTTATGGTCACCGCAGAACGCAAACCCGAAAATGTGATCGCCGCCAAAAAGGCCGGCGTGAGCAACTATATTATCAAACCCTTTAACGCCGGCACGCTGAAAAGCAAATTAATGGCTGTTTTAGGTCCCTTTTAACATCAACGATATTAAAGGACACGTTATGAACCCCGAGCAAAGCCTTAACGCCCTGCAATCCCTCTTAGAGGCGCTTCTGCCGCAAATGGAGCAGGGAAAATTTTCAAATGTTCAACGCCATTTTATGCGTGCCCTCTTAGAGCAATTTAAAAACCACAGCAAGGTCTTTGCAGAATTGGAACTCAGCCTAAGACATTTAAAAGAAGCATTAGGGGAAACGGAAAACGCTGCCAATACCCTTTTAACACTGGCAGAAGAGCTGCAGCAAGATGAACGGACCGAGGATGTGGGCCTAAAAATTTCCGAAGCCTGCGCCTTTCAGGATATCGTTGGCCAACGTTTAAAACATGTCCAAAAAATCCTTTATCATCATGCAGATTTTTTAGCCCTGATGGGCACAACGACAAATCACGCACCAGCAACAATCATGTCTGGTCCTGGCTTTACCGGAGAGGTCATCAGCCAAGATGATGCAGATCGCTTGATGGGATAGGTTATGGGACGTTTGTCAACCTAAAGACCCTTTTTTGTCCTATTTTTTGGAATCCTTGATTTTAGCGCCTATTCCCGCGCTCTGTTTTTCCCGTTTCGCTTGTCAATCGCAACGGTGGTGTTTACAGTTCCTAGGACACCCAAAAAAGAATTGAAAAACGAGAGTTCCCTTGCCCATGGCCATTCCCTATTTTACAGAAATCATGATTCTGTTGGCTTCAGCTTTAACCATTGCCCCTATTTTTAAACATATGAAACTCAGCCCCGTTTTGGGGTATCTGGTAGCAGGGGCGGCTATTGGCCCCTACGCCATGGGGTATGTCCATGACATTGTGCGTATCCAGCATGTCTCGGAACTGGGTATTATTTTTCTGATGTTTATGGTGGGGCTAGAGCTGCCTCTGGGACGTCTTAAAGTCATGCGTACCTTGGTCTTTGGACTTGGGGGTATGCAAGTTTTGGCCACAGGGTTTTTAATTGCGGCCCTATGTTTGTTTTTATCCCTTCCCATGAATACCGCCGTTGTGATCGGGGCCAGCTTAGCCCTTTCCTCAACAGCCATGGGGATTCAACTGCTTAGCGAGCGAGAAGAGCTCAGGGCTCGCCACGGCCGCGCAACGTTCTCTGTTCTTCTGTTTCAGGATATCTGCGCCGCTTTTTTCATGACCCTGATTATGCTGATGGCCAAGGAACAAAACGCAGAACAATCCCTGCTGCTGGTGGTGGGAGAGACCTTTTTGGATGCAACCATTGCGATTGTGGCCATTTTTATTCTGGGGCATTACGGCTTGCGGCCCCTCTATCGCTATGTTGCCAGCACAAAAAACGAAGAAATTTTTACCGCCACAACCCTTTTGGTGATTCTCTCTGTCAGTTTTTTGATGGGCAAAATCGGCCTTTCCATGGCCCTTGGGGCTTTTATCGCCGGCATGACCCTAGCCGAAACAGAATATCGCCACGAAGTCGCCCGTCACGTTTTGCCCTTCCAAGGACTTTTGCTGGGACTATTTTTTATGACAGTGGGCATGAGCATTGATTTCAGTGCCGTGGCCTATAACGCCTTTTCCATTGGAATGATGTTGCTGGGCCTGATGATTGGTAAGGGACTTTTGATTTATGGTATAGCTCGTTTATTTGATCTTCCCTCGTCATGTGCCCTAAAAACAGGGGTTTTGCTGTCTCAGGGAGGTGAATTTGCTTTTGTCCTTTTGGCACTGGCACGGGCTGGAGACCTGATTGATCCCACATTATCGTCTAACCTTATGGTCGTGACGGCCCTCAGCATGGCCTTAACCCCCATTCTTTATGCCATTCTCTCCCGTTTTGATCATCCGGACGTTATTGCGGCAGAGGATTCCATTACCCTCAATGATATTGCCGTTTCGTGTCAGGACCTTCACCACCATGCCATCATTATTGGCTTTTCTGAGGAAGGCAAAAACCTCACCGAAGCCCTCAGCCACGCCGGCAAGCCCTTTGTAATTCTGGATACCAACAAAAGCCATTGTCTTTTGGGTCAACAGTTGTTTTTACCAACATTTCATGTGTCTTCCATTAACCATGATGTCCTTGAAGCCGTTGGGGGTGATCGGGCCCAAGTCATCGCCCTGACACAGCCAACACCGGCGTTGAAGCATTTGATTCTTGAAATGATCAGGCAACATTTTCCCCATTTGCATTTGGTGGCCTATAACCCCGCAACCCTAGGGGGAGACGATGCCCCCCCCAGCCATCTGGCCGTCATCACAACCCACAATGTTTCCGAACGCTATACCGAAACAGTTTTACAGGCCCTTTCTGAGCCTTCTACTCCCCCCACCCAAACCCCATGAACCCGTTTCGCCCGATTTTTTACGTTCTCTCGATCCTGCTTCAGGCCTTGGCCGCCATGATGCTGATTCCTATGGCGTTTGATTATGTTTCCGGTCATCCGGAATGGACGATTTTTCTCATCAGTGCTCTTTTAACCAGCGGCATCGCTTTTTTCATGGGGCTGATAAACCGCGCCCCTCTTCAGACCATCACACTCAGGCAGGCCTTTACTTTTACCGTGGCCACGTGGTTTTTGTTTCCTGCTTTTGGAAGCATTCCCTTTATGGTGTCCTCCCTGCACCTGAGTTTTGTTGAGGCTTTTTTCGAAGCCACCAGTGGCCTAACCGGCACGGGCTATACTATGATTTCCGGTCTGGATACGTTGCAACCAGGATTGTTGCTGTGGCGGTCTTTGCTGCAATTTTTAGGGGGTGTGGGGATTATTGTCCTTGCTGTGGCCATCATGCCCATGTTGAGCGTTGGGGGGATGCAACTTTTTCAAAGAGAATCCTCTGATGTCAGTGATAAATTTATGCCCCGTGTGGGTAGTCTGGCCCTAACCATTCTCATTACTTATGTTGTCTTAAACATCCTCTGTGCCTTAGGATACCGCTATGCGGGCATGTCGGCCTTTGATGCCATCAACCACGCCATGAGCACGGTGGCCGCCGGTGGGTTTGGAACTCATGATACCTCGTTTCGCCACTTCCAAGACTTTCCCTTAGTGGAATGGAATGGGATCGTATTTATGATGTTAGCAGGACTGCCTTTTACGCTTTATTTCAGAGCCATCTCTCCCAAAATCAACCTTTCCGTTTTTTACAAAGACACGCAGGTTCGGGCGTTTTTTAAAATTTTAATTAGCAGCGTTCTGGTTCTTTCCCTCATCCGATACCTTAGCGAAACAGGAAATTTGTCTTTTTCTGAGATTCTTAGAACAACATTCTTTAATGCCACCTCATCCATGACGGGAACCGGCTTTTTTTCACGGGACTACATGACGTGGGCACCGTTAACGTTTGTTGTGTTTTATATTTTGATGTTTATTGGGGGATGTGCTGGATCGGCAGCCTCGGGCTTTAAAGTTTTTCGGGTGCAAATTATGGTGCGCCTCATTGGGATTCAGCTGAAAAAACTGCTGCAACCCCATGGCGTTTTTTTGCCGTATTATAACGGCCGCGTTTTGTCCCAGAATGTTGTGGATTCTGTGGTTTCTTTTTTATTCATTCATATTTTGGTGGCGGCCTTTTTTTCGTTGGTCTTTGCCGCCTATGGTATGGATATGGTCACATCTTTGGCCATGGCCATTTCCTCGCTGGCATGTGTGGGGATGGGACTGGGGGATATCACAGGACCTGCGGGCAGCCTAAAACCCCTCAGTGATGGAGTGAAACTGTGGATGAGTCTGGCCATGATCGCCGGACGACTTGAATTTTTAGCGATTTTGGTGTTGTTTATGCCCAGATTTTGGAAAGAATGGAAATAGCTTATGTACACCTGTGTTGCCGAAGCTTTGCTGAAAACAGGCTGTGTTGGCCTTTCGCCTGAGGCGCCTTATACCCTGACCTCTGGCAAAACCAGCCCTGTTTATGTGGATGCGCGAAAAATTTTATCGTATCCTGATGTGCGGACTCTGGTGATGGCGTCCCTAACGGAAAAAGCCCGCGACCTGATTGCCCGTCACCACATCACTGTTATTGCAGGGGGGGAAACCGCCGGTATTCCCTACGCAGCCATGCTGGCGGATCGCCTGAACCTGCCCATGATTTATATCCGCAAGAAACCCAAAGATTTTGGGCGCGGCCGCCAAATTGAGGGGGAATTGCCCGAAGATGCCCGTGTTTTGCTGGTTGAGGATCTGATGAGCTTTGGCAGCAGCAAAAAAGTTTTTCTGGATGCCCTCACTCAGGCGGGGGCCAGCGTCCCTGCGTTGGCGGTTGTATTTTCTTATAATCTTTTCGATTGGGGGTCTGCCTTAGCCCCCCATCCCGTTCCTGACATGACCAGCGTGGCCACGTGGCAGGATGTTTACGATTTTACCAAAAGCCACCCTACCCTTTTTGCCCGTGAAGCCGCTTTTTTAAAAACGTTTTTGGCGCATCCTGAGGATTTTATAAAATGATGGTGCGCGGTCTTTTTCTGGTGTCTGTTTTTGTGTTGGGGGGCCTCTTTCATTCTGCCCATGCCAAAAGCGCCGAAGACATCCCGTTGGTGGTAGCCATTTCCCGCCTGCCTCAGGCATGGCACCCCCTGTATGAAAGCGGACCAGCGAATCAGGCGCTCCTCCCCCTCACCACCCCCCCCGTTATTTCGCGCAACGAACAGGGCCGCTTTGTCTGCCGCGTTTGCGAGAGTCTCCCCACTCTGGACAACGGCGGCATCACCTATACAAACGGCGGGGGCATCCAGGTGCGCTTTGCGATAAAAAAAGGCTTGCGCTGGGGAGATGGGTACCCTGTTACAGGGGAGGACGTGATTTTCACCATGGATGTCATGGCCTCCTTGCCCCCTGAAAACCCTTATCGAGAGTATCGCAACCGTTTGTCGGAAATCAGCCTTGAGAAGGGTGCTGTTGTTTTTTCTTTTCCTGAGGGGCACAGTCTGGACAATCTGATGCCCACATTCCCCCTGCTGCCCGCGCATTTGGAAAAAGCCCGTTTTGATGCAGACCCAGCCCAATATCCCACCGAAAGCCAATACCAACGCAAACCCGATGATCCTGGTCTCAGCTATGGGCCTTTTCATCTAGCCACCCTTGGGGTGACCAATGCTTTGTTTCTGCGCAACCCATCTTATCCTGTTTTGCCCAAAACCCCCACCATTTTAGAGCTGCGCACCTATCGCACAGACGCATTGGCCCGTGATTTAAAAACAGGGGCCGTGGATCGCGTCGTGCGGTATCAAAACCTGAATGATCATGGTCAAGACACCCTTTTGCAGTCCCTGCCCGCGGATACCTATAGCGTCACTTGGCAGCCCGAGCCCTATCTGATGGTTCTGGATGCCATGGGGGATTTTTCTCCCGCCCTGCGCCGCGCTTTGGGGCAAAGTGTCAACTGGGATCAGGCGGCCCAATCCCTCTTTAACAGCCACTTGGTGCCCACCAGAAGCCTTTTTCGCGAAGACGACCTGCGTTTTGCCGAAACGGACCCTGCCCTGCCAGATGAAACGGCTCTGAAAACGGTTTTAGCAGCGGAAGGTTGGACGCTGCAGGACGGTGTTTATAAAAAAAGCGATCGTTCACTTTCTTTTTCCATCGCGACACTATCGGGCCAACCCAGCCTGTTGGCCCTGCAACAGGTTTTGGCCAATGCCCTGAAAACCCAAGGCATTCCCATCACCCTGCAAACCATCAACCAAGGTATTTTTTATAGAGAATCCCTGCCCAATCGGACCTTTGACGGTCTGGCGTTATACATTGTGCCCACCACAGGGGCCCCGCTGATCAACTGGCTACGCTCTGTTTACAGCGTAGCTGGGGCCGATCCCAGCGTTCCGGCCCTGCTGGATGCCCTGAACCAAAACCCGTCACAGGAAAGTGAACGTTCACTTTGGGATCAAATTCAGGCCCATCTGGCCGCCGAGCCCCGCTTTATCCCCCTGTTTTTTGCGCCGTCCTTAACCTTGCAAAAAAACACGTGGCAATTGCCCGACCCCAACGCCCCCTTGGAAACAGCGGGGGGGTGGGTAAGGCGGTGAGGTTAATGCTCAGCCGAAGAACTCTTTGAGAGTTTTTCGAAATCCCGAAGCAAAGTTTTAATATCATTAGCTATAATGCACTCAATATTAGACGGTGTATCTGTTTTTTCAGAATCCGGAATAAGAGCCATAACAGCATCCACAATACCCCGATAACTATTATTTCTGCTTTCTCTGCTTTGAGAATCGAATGTCTGTAGAAGCGGAAAAATGTTATCTTCTTTCGGCTGCTGTATTTTTCCAGACAAAAGTTTAAATGTTTTTGGCAAAAGATAGGCCCATGCCGATGGAAAACGGATGTGCTGGTTTTCTTGTTCTATCCATGATGAGCAATATTTTTTTCTGACATAGGCTTTAAAATCCAACATAAATTTTCCTTTCACTATCGGCTAACCGTGAAAGGCATTATGTGTCTGTGTCTGTGTCTGTGTCTGTGTCATTTGTCCTATTTTGCTCAAACCCATGGCTTTTTTCCTTTTTTTGTGTAACCTTGTGCTGTAAAAATTTGGAAATCTTCCCATGGGCTTAACTTACGATACACTGACCCTCAGCAATCCTCGGCGGGATGATTTGGCCCCTATGACGGTATCTGCGCTGGCGGATACGGGGGCTTTGCACCTATGCATTCCATCCCATGTGGCCCTGCAATTGGGGCTGGAAACGGTGGATCATAAAGAGGCCACGCTGGCGGATGGATCCAAAACGCTGGTGCCCTATGTGGGCCCCGTTCGTGTGGCCTTTGCCAATAGAACGGGCTTTGTGGGGGCCCTTGTGCTGGGGGAAGAGGTTTTGATGGGGGCCATCCCCATGGAGGACATGGATCTGATCGTTATCCCCAAAACACGAACCTTGGCTGTCAACCCCATGAACCCCAATCTGGCCGTTTCGGTGGCCAAAGGGGTGGGGGCAAAAAAGTAAACACTCACATTCTTTTATGCCCTTGCTTTTCCATCCTTTTGTTGGCAGGCTGGTAGGATGACACCACAGCGCTATGTTCTCGCCCTGCCAAAGGGCCGTATTTTAAAAGAATTCCAGGGCATTTTGGAAAAAACCCCCCTGCGGATCGAGGATGACTTTTACGATGATGCCTGTCGCAAACTGATGTTTGCCACCAACCGGCCTGATCTGTCCATCATTCGCGTGCGCAGTTTTGATGTGGCCACCTTTGTGCGTTACGGCGCGGCCCATCTGGGCGTGGCGGGCATGGATGCCATTGCGGAATGCCAAGATCCCGATGTTTACGTCCCCCTGAATTTGGGCATTGGGGCCTGTCGCCTCTCTGTGGCCGCACCGGAAAAGTGGGCTGATTCCGAAAAAACAGACCCCTTTTGGCATGCCACCCACATTCGCGTGGCCACCAAGTACCCTAACATCACCCAGCAGTACTATGCCCAAAAGGGCATTCAGGCGGAATGCGTCAAACTGAACGGGGCCATGGAACTGGCACCAGCCTTGGGGCTATGTCGACGCATTGTGGATTTGGTGTCCAGTGGCGAGACTTTGCGGATGAATGGGCTGAAAGAGCTGGAAACCATCCTGCCCGTCACAGCCCATTTGATTGTGAACCGCACGGCCTATAAACTATACCCTGACGCCATAGGAGAGATGATCGCCCTGTTTCAAGAGGCCCTATCATGATCTTCACCACCGACACGTGGCGCGATGCCTTTCTGCAAAGGCAATCCCAACGCCAAACCTTTGACAACCATGAAAACACCGTGCGAGAGATCCTGAGGGATGTCCGCAAGCGGGGCGATGCCGCCCTGTATGACTATACCCTGCGATTTGATCGGTGCCGTCCCCCTGCCCTATGTCTTACCCCTGAAACGTGGGATCGGGCCGATGATTGCCCCGCCCCCGTCAAAGAGGCCCTGACACTGGCCGCCCAGCGTATTCGTGATTTTCACAGTCTTTCTTTGCCCCAAAACGTACACCACCATGATCCTTTGGGAATGGAGCTGGGGGTGACGTGGCAGCCCCTTTCCCGCGTGGGGGTCTACGTCCCTGGGGGCACGGCGGTTTACCCCAGTTCTGTTTTGATGAACGTTTTGCCAGCCAAAGTGGCCGGGGTTCCTTTCATCGCCATGGCGGTGCCCACGCCCGATGGGGTTTTGGATCCTGCCCTGCTGTATGCAGCCCGTTTGGCGGGTGTTGATGTGATTCACCCCTTGGGCGGGGCCCAAGCCATTGCGGCCCTAGCCTATGGCACGGAAACCGTGGGGGCCGTGGATAAAATCGTGGGGCCTGGGAATGCCTTCGTGGCAGAGGCCAAACGGCAGGTCATGGGTCAGGTGGGCATTGACAGTTATGCCGGCCCCTCAGAGGTTCTGATTGTTGCCGATGCAAACCAAAACCCCCTTTGGATGGCGTGGGACTTGCTGGCGCAGGCCGAACATGACCCGCGGGCACAAAGCATCCTGATCACCGATGATCTGGCTTTTGCACAGGCGGTTGAGGCGGAGGTTGAACGCCTCCTCCCCACTCTGCCCCGCAGCCAAACCGCCAGCCAGAGTTGGCAGGATTATGGTATGATCATCGTGGTGGAAGATTTTCTGTCTCAGATTCCCGCCCTTGTGTCATCCATCGCGCCGGAACATTTGCAAGTGTGTTTACAGGACCCTGAACCCTTAATCCCCCACCTGCGGCACGTAGGGTCCCTGTTTATTGGACCCTATACCCCCGAAGCCCTCGGCGATTATCTGGCCGGACCCAATCACGTTTTGCCCACATGTGGAACGGCGCGGTTTGCCTCGGGCCTTTCGGTTTACGATTTTTTCAGGCGAATGACGTATCTTCGTGGGTCTGCACAGGCCATCAAGAACTTGGGTCCTGCGGCAGCAACACTGGCACAGGCAGAAAAATTATCCTGTCATGAAAACAGTTTAAGGGTTCGCTTTGAACAGAAAGGATGAACAATGCGCCGCGATGTTGTATCCGTTGCCTTGGATACTGGCAGTATTGTGGCTTTTCATCCCAGTGTTGTGCACGAGCGGGATGTGGCCATCCGCGATTTGCTGCATGAAAACGTATTTTCCCCCCTCAGCGGAGCCATGGGACCATGGCACTTGGATTTATCCATTCAGGATAATCGCATTGTTTTTGATGCCAAACATATCAACCAAGACATCTCGGAAATTTTCCGCCTTTCCCCCCGCACCCTGACGCCCATCATCCGGTCCTATTTTGACATTTGCCGCAGTTATACGCAGGCCCTCTCCAGCCGCCAACCCCACCAGATCGAGGCCATCGACATGGGGCGCCGCGGCCTGCATAACGAAGGGGCGCAGGCATTGCAAAAAAGCCTCTCCCGCGCCTTTACCACCGATCATGATACAGCCAGACGGTTGTTTACCCTCGTTTGTGTCCTGCATATCCGTGCTGAGGGTATATTATAGTCATTCTCCTTCTCTGTCGGTGATGATTGTTTTTGACATGGCTTTTTTGCGCAGGATTTTGTAAAGTCACCTCCATTCCATCGTGAATCAAGGACTGGGCATGCCCCTGCGCACCGAAATAGCCATTGCTATCCGCTATTTACGCCCAAAGCGCACAGAGAGCTTTATTACCCTTATTGGTATCCTCTCCATGATTGGGATTGCCTTGGGGGTGGCCACCCTGATTATTGTCATGTCCGTCATGAATGGGTTTCGAGTGGAACTTTTGTCCCACATTATCGGCTTGAATGGGCATATCAGCGTTTATCAACCCGGTCAGGGGGCGCCCGATTATGCGGCGACCTTAAAAACAATCCAAAGCGTGCCCTCGGTGATGTCTGTTATTCCCCAAATTGAAAAGCAGGTGCTGATGCAGGTGCGGGATCGCGCTCGGGGTGCTGTCATCAGGGGTATTCGGGAAGAGGATTTTGCCGCTCGCCCTTCCTTGTTAAAGGGACTCACCTCTGGGGCGCTGGGAAACTTTCGTCAGGGACAGGTGATTATCGGGGCGGATCTGGCGGATGATTATGGGCTGAACATCGGGGATCAGGTCCGCTTTCTTTCCCCCACAGCGTCCAAAACCCCCTTTGGCCTAGTGCCCCGCGCCATGGTGTTTACGGTGGGGGGCTTTTTTCGGGCGGGCTTGCAGCAATATGATGGCTATTATGCCTTTATCCCCCTGGAAAAAGCCCAGGCTTTTTTTGGCTATGCCCCGACAGCCGTGGATAGCCTAGAGATCACGCTGGACAATGCCGAGGCCGTGACGCAGGCCAAGGGCGATTTGGCCACCCTGCTGCCCACCTTTTGGGTGGCGCGGGACTGGAAAAACATGAACGCCAGTTTTTTCAATGCGCTGGAGGTTGAGCGCACAGTGATGTTTATCATCCTGACCTTAATTACCATCATTGCGACCTTTATCATCGTGGCCACCCTGTTTATGCTGGTGAAGGCCAAAAGTCGGGATATTGGCATTTTAAGAACTTTGGGCCTGACGCCTGCGGGCATCATGCGGATTTTTATGATGACGGGCAGCACCATTGGCATTTTGGGAACGGCTTTGGGATTTTCCGTGGGGGTTTTGTTTGCCAGCAACATTGAAAGTATCCGCAGGTTTATTGAGCGAGTGGCCAACACCGATTTGTTTTCTAAAGAAATTTATTTTCTCTCAAAAATCACAGCCATTCTGGATTGGAATGAGGTGGCCTTGGTGGTGGGGATTGCTTTGTTTTTCTCCCTCATGGCTACGCTTTACCCTGCCCGCAAGGCCGCCCGTTTGGATCCTGTGGAGGCCATTCGCAATGAATAGCCATTCCCCTCTCGTCCTTTCAGGCCTTTCCAAAGCCTACCCCCAAGGTAATGGCCGTCTGCTGCGGGTTTTACGCGGCGTTGATTTTGAATTATCCCCAGGAAAAGTAACCGCCCTGCTGGGCATTTCGGGAACGGGAAAATCCACACTGTTGCATATCGCTGGCCTTTTGGAAAAACCGGGTGACGGGGATGTTATGATTTTGGGACAGTCAACGCGCCACCTTTCCCAAACACAATCCACCGTTTTGCGTCGGTGTCACATTGGATTCATTTTTCAATTTCATAATTTATTGCCCGAATTCACCGTTTTGGAAAATGTCATGCTTCCCCAGCAAATCAACGGCACCAACAAAGCCGAAGCCAGAATCCGCGCCATGGATCTCCTCAGCCGCCTTTTGTTGCAGGATCATACCCACAAAATGCCGCATCAGCTTTCAGGGGGCCAACAACAACGGGTGGCCATTGCCCGCGCTTTGGCCAATCGCCCCAAAATCCTTTTGGCGGATGAACCTACGGGGAATCTAGATCCCACCAATGCCATGCTGGTTTTTCAAATGTTGCTGGCAGCCGCCCATGAAGAAGGCACCGCCGCCCTGATTGCCAGCCATAATGAGCACCTTGCATCGGGATCCGATCGCGTGGTCCGTCTGGAAAACGGCCTCATCTCAGAGGTGGAAAGGCCTTAACCATGCAACACCTTTTGGATATTACATCTTTATCTGATAACGACTTAAATGCTTTGCTGGCCCTTGGCCAAGACCTATACCAGCAACGCATTCCTGATCCCCAAATCAAGGGATGGCTGGCCACGTTATTTTATGAACCCTCAACCCGTACCCGCTGCTCTTTTACCATCGCGGCGCGGCGTTTGGGGATGGAGGTTTTAAATTTGGACATGGCCACCAGTTCCGCCCAAAAGGGGGAAGATTTGCTGGATACCGTCCGCACCCTCTTGGCCATGGGCGTCACCAGCGTTGCCGTGCGGCATCCGGAAAATCGGGCGATGCAGGCCCTCGCCTGTATGCCAACGCTCCGCGTGATCAATGCGGGAGACGGCACCCGCGCCCATCCCACGCAAGCGCTGGGCGATGCCCTAGTGATGCGGGGGGCGTGGGGCCATGATCTGACGGGCCGCCACATTGTCATTTGTGGCAACATCCAACATTCCCGCGTGGCCCGCAGCCATTTGGCCCTGTTGCCCCGCTTGGGGGCTGTGGTTCACTTTGTGCCCGATAATCCGGATCCCTTGGATCTGACCGGCCCCTATACACGTCATAAACGATTGCAGGACATTTTGCCGCAGGCTGATGCCGTGATGATGCTGCGGGTTCAGAAAGAGCGCATGGCCGTCATGCCCGATTTATCCCGTTACTTAAATGATTTTGGCCTGAAAGAAGAGGACGCACAGCACCTAAAATCGGGGGCCTTGATCATGCACCCAGGGCCGTTTAACCGCAATGTGGAAATTGCCAGCGCCTTGGTGGATCATCCGGCGTCTGTGATCCACCACCAAGTGGCTGCCGGCGTGGCTATCCGCATGGCCATTTTGGCGGGCGTTTAACAAACGCTGAGTGCCACATCCGCCTGACGGCGCAGCAAGTGAAGTTCTTGATAGGCCGAGGCCTGCGCCTCAAACACATCCTCCACCACAGAATAAATCAGACCGCTGTAATAGCCCACCGCTTTTTCCAGTTCCAAGGCATCCTCTTGGCCACCGTTAATCAAGGCTTTGATGGCATCCGAGGCCACCATCAATTCGGCGTCATAATCAAAATCGGGACGGATGGTTTTTTTCAGCCCCTCCACCATGCCCAGAGTAAAGCTGGCCTCTTCGGCTTCGCTGCATGGGGTCCGCTGCAATAATTTGATTTTGCTGGTGGTGTTCATGGCGCAGGTCTCCTAAAAAAATCCTAAAAAAAGGTTTGGTGTTTCGTTTGTGCCCTAAAAAGGTTAACGAATCCTTGTGATTATGATGAAAAATGATTAACATTCTATTAACCCACCCCATTTCTATTCTGAAAGCCCATAGATGGTAGGATTCCCTTTTGTTTTGGCCTCGCAAAGTGCTTCGCGGGCGGCCCTGCTGACCCGTGTGGGCATTCCCTTTGTTCAGGTGCCCTCTGTGGTGGATGAGGATACCCATAAAGAACGTTTTTTAAAAACGCACACCGGCCCGTTATCCGCGCTGGCCCTGTTTTTGGCCCACCAAAAGGGGCGGGATGTTTCCCTGCGCCACCCCGATGCTATGGTGTTGGCGGCTGATCAAATTTTGGTGTTTCAGGAAACCGTCTATAACAAAGCCAAAACCTTAGACGAGGCCGCCGCCGTTTTAAAAACCTTAAGACACAAAACCCACACCCTGCCCACTGCCATGGTCCTGTACCGCGGGGGGAAAGCAGTTTGGGAGCATCTGGATATCCCCACCCTGAAGATGCGGGATTTTTCCGATGCGTTTTTGCAGGATTACCTGCAACAGCACGGCCAAACGGCCCTGTCTGCCGTGGGGTGTTATCAGATCGAAGGGGCCGGCCTGCACCTGATGGCCGAGGTCACGGGGGACAGCAGCACCATTCAGGGCCTCGCGCTCCTGCCTTTGCTGGAACAATTGCGGCACTTTGGGATCCTGAATGCATGACCACCGCCCAAACAAAACTTTTGGCCGTTTTGGGGCACCCCATCGCCCATTCCAAATCGCCGGCCATGCACAGCGTGTGGCTGAAACGTTACGGCCTGTCCGCGCGGTATTTGGCGTTTGATGTTTTACCTGAAGATTTGCCAACAGCCATTGGGGGCCTTCACGCTTTGGGGGCCATAGGCTGCAACATCACATTACCGCACAAAGAAGCCGCCCTGACCCTGTGTCACGAGGTCAGCCCCCACGCCCAAGCCCTGGGCGCGGTGAATACCTTGGTTTTTAAAAAAGACAAAATTATCGGCGATAACACCGATCCTGCTGGGTTTTGGCAGGGGCTGATCACCCAAGCCCCCTGCCCCGTCCCCCATCGCCCCATTGTCATTTTGGGGGCCGGCGGCGCGGCGCGGGGGGTGGTGGCGGCGTTATCGGATCATGTTGGCTGTCCCCTGATCATCCTGAACCGTACCCTGGCGCGGGCGGAAGCCCTGCGGACCTTAGCCCCCAACATGATAACGGGACCGCTGAGCGCCCCCCTGCCCCCCGATACCCAAATGGTGGTCAATACCCTGTCCAGCGGGGCGGCGGCGCCGGATGTATCAAACGTACCTCCGGATTGTTTGCTGTATGATTTATCCTATAATCCCCCCCTTACCCCCTTTCTGGCGGCGGGACAGGGACGGGGCCTGCGGGGGATCAACGGCGCGGCCATGCTGGCCCATCAAGGCGCCGCAGCCTTTGCCCTGTGGTTTGGAACACACCCCACGGTGGATGAGGAGGTGATGGGGGTGGTGGAGTGAAAAATACGATTCTTAGCCTCTGCCTGCTCCCGCAGCAGCAAGAGCTCTAGCATTAGAAAATGCGAGCTGCGTTGAAGAAAGTCCCACAGTATTTTGGCTCGCCCTATTAAAGCGAACTATATTGTTGGCCGCGCCCTCTCTTTGAGAGCCTGCGGCTAAACATTCCTTTAAAGCATCTAACAAAGAATCCAACATCCCCGGTTCGTCTTGACCAAAAATAGCCTCATAAGGACCTTCAGCGGTGAACCAAACAGCTTCCGCCGCTACAAAAGGAGGAGATCCAGCATTTGCCAAACTAAAGGAATGATCCCCACTCATAAAAAACCCATAGATAATACATTGAATATCCCACATCCCCCCCAAAAAACCAAGAAAAAAATTTCAAAAACAATTTGCCATCCCCTGATGGGCGTGGCACAACAACAGAAAGACCCGTTAGAGAGAGATTGCGCCATGCTCAAGCCCCTGGTTGTTGGTTGTCTGGCCCTTTGGTTGGGGGCCATGCCTGCGGCGGCGGAGGATTTTTTGACGTGGCGCCATGATTTTGCCGCCCGCGCCCAGCAGGCGGGCATTTCACAGACCACGTTGGACGCGGCCCTAAACACCTTGGATCAGCCCAACGAACGCATCATCGCGCTGGATCAAAAACAGCCCGAAAAAAAAGTGACTTTTTCCGAATACATTGACCGCGTTGTGTCCGAAGAGCGCGTGGGCACCGGCACCGCCCGCCTGCGGGATTATCAGGATTTGCTAAAAAGCGTATCAAAAAAATACGGTGTGCCGCCGGAAATCATGGTGTCCCTGTGGGGTGTGGAGACCCATTATGGGGTGATTACGGGCGGGTTTCCGGTGGTGGAATCCTTGGCTACCTTGGCGTTCGAGGGACGCCGCCGCGATTTTTTTGAAACGGAACTGCTCGCCGCCCTAAAAATTCTGGATCAGGGGCATATTGATCTGGATGCCTTTATCGGCTCTTGGGCAGGGGCCATGGGACAATGTCAATTTATGCCCACCAGCTTTGAAAACTACGCCGTGGACGGCGATGGTGATGGGCACCGCGATATCTGGACGAACCCCAAAGATATTTTTCCCTCTATTGCCAATTATTTAAAAGAACACGGATGGAAAGCGGGGCAAAATTGGGGCCGCCCTGTTCAATTGCCAGAGGGCATAGATATTTCCGAAGAGGCCCTGAAAGCCCCGAAAACCCTAGACGAATGGCGGAAACTGGGCGTTCAGACCCACACCGGCAATCCCCTGCCAGGGGGGGGCAAAATCATGGCCAGCCTGTGGGTGATGGATGATAATCCCGCTCAGGCCTTTTTGGTGTATGACAATGCTCAGGTTTTGATGAAATGGAACCGGTCACGGTATTTTGTGCTCAGCGTAGGATTGCTGGCTGATGCGATGTAGGTCCCTCCCCCTTGCCCTGATGCTCTTTTTGTCCGCCTGTGCGGCCACGGAAAAGCCCACAACACCCGCCCCCTTCGTCCCCCAAAGTCGGGGAACGTTCAAGGTGGGCAAGCCCTATACCATTGACGGGCGGACCTATACGCCCCTTTTGCCGGCGTCCTATAAGGAATCGGGCATTTCGTCATGGTATGGATCTGAATTTCATGACAAATCCACGGCCAACGGGGAAGTTTTTGACAAACATCAACTAACCGCCGCCCACAAAACCCTGCCCCTGCCCTCTGTTGTGCGGGTGACAAATCAGCGCAATGGGAAATCGGCCATTTTGCGGGTGAATGATCGCGGGCCTTTCGTGGATACGCGGTTGATTGATTTGTCTGAGGCTTCGGCCAAAGCCCTTGGCTTTCACGGCCAAGGCCTAGCCCCCGTTGTGGTGGAATTGCTGCCCCGCGAAAGTTACGAGGTTGCCCTAAACGCCGGTGCCAGACCACAGGATATTGCCGTTTGGAAAAACACTGCTGATCCTGTGGCTTTGGCGGCGGCCCCCTCTTCCGTTTCCCCCCAACCCACGGGGGAAGAGATTTATTTGCAGGCCGGTGCCTTTGAAAATCCCGAAGCGGCCGCCGCGCTGGCCCGCGATCTGATGGCCATACCGGATGTTTCCCTGAAAACCAAAATTGTTGAAAAGCCCGACCAGTCCATGCACAGGGTCCACATTGGCCCCTTGGCCCCATCCGACGTTGCCCCATTAAAACAGATTTTAGCAGAACGCGGTTATGGGGATTTGGCCTTGATCACACCCTAGAGGTTGTGTAAAACAGGACATTCGTGATTTCGTGTGAAGGATCTTCCCTATGGCTTTTTTGGCAGACCGCTTGTCTTTGGTCAAACCCTCCCCCACCTTGGCAGTGACACAAAAGGCTGCGGCCATCGTGGCCCAAGGTCTGCCCATCATCGGGCTGGGCGCGGGAGAGCCCGATTTTGACACCCCCGACACCATCAAACAGGCCGCCACTGAGGCCATGAATCGCGGCGAAACACGCTACACCGACGTTGCCGGTACCCCCGCCCTGAAAAAGGCCGTCATTGCCAAAATGAAACGCGACCATAACCTGACCTATGCCCCCGATCAAATCGTGGTGGGCACAGGGGCCAAGCAGGTTTTGTTCAATGCCTTGCTGGCCACCCTGAACCCAGGGGATGAAGTCATCGTACCCGCCCCGTACTGGGTATCCTATCCCGATATGACCCTGTTTGCCGCGGGCGTGCCTGTGATTGTGTCCTGCCCCGAAAGCGATGGATTTAAATTAACGCCGGATGCCCTGACCCGCGCCATTACGCCCAAAACCAAATGGTTGATTCTCAACAGCCCATCAAACCCCACAGGCGCCTGTTATACGATGGAGGAGCTGAAGGCCATCACCAAAGTCCTGCATGCCCATCCCCACGTTCACGTGATGTGTGATGATATTTATGAACATCTGGTGTATGATGGTTTTGCGTATCATACCTTGCTAGAGGCCGACCCTTCCCTGCAGGACCGCGTTTTGGTGGTTAACGGTGTGTCCAAATCCTATGCCATGACCGGATGGCGTATTGGCTACGGCGCGGGGGAAAAATCCCTGATTGGGGCCATTGTGAAAATTCAATCCCAGTCCACCACCAACGCGTGCTCAGTCGCGCAGGCCGCGGCGGTGGAGGCCTTAAACGGGCCCCAAGGCTTCCTGAAAGACTGGCAGGCATCCTTTGCCAGCCGCCGCAATTTCGTGGTGGATGCCATCAATGCCATTCCGGGCTTGTCTGCTTTAAAGCCAGAGGGGGCCTTTTATGTCTATATTTCCTGCGCGGCTCTGATGGGCAAAACCACCCCTA
>JBILTX010000017.1:0-22966 GCA_044371315.1 Alphaproteobacteria bacterium
AGGGCATCCCGCGTGTCTGTGGGAACAGAATATCCAACTTCTGTTACCTGTTGCCTGTTACCTGTTGCCTGACTGACCTCCAACAACCGAAGCTCGTCCACAGACCCACCCTCCGACAAACGACACCCCACCAAACCCACGCACACCACCAGCACGCCAAGCCGCAACACACCACCAAAAACCCTACCCCAACCCATAAACACCACCAAAAACCCTACCCCAACCCATAAACACCACCAAAAACCCCCCTAAACATCATACAAACGCATGAACAAAAAACAAAACACCTGCCCCCTATCCTAACAAAATCACACTTAAAACAAGGTTAATCGAGAATCCTCCCCTTGAGGAAATGACCCCAACGGGGTATAGTCACCGCTGTACTCACCAAGATTGGATGAACTATGTGATTTTATGAATCTTTCCTATAACACGTCTTCTCCGCCCTCCTTAACGTCCCAAAAAGAGAGGGCTGCATCGTGGTTTTCCCAGCTGCGGGATCAGATTTGCGCCAGTTATGAGGCCTTGGAGGATGAGGGGGATGTCACCCTAGGGGCGGCCGGACGGTTTTGCCCTACCCCTTGGCATCGCCCTGGCGGGGGGGGCGGCGTGATGTCCGTGATGAAGGGGGGGCGTGTTTTTGAAAAAGTAGGCGTGAACATTTCCACCGTTCATGGAACCTTTAGCCCAGAATTCCGTGCCAGTATTCCGGGGGCTCAGGAAACGGGGGACTTTTGGGCCTCTGGGATTTCGCTGGTGGCGCATCCGCGCTCTCCTCATGTTCCGGCGGCGCATTTCAATACACGGTTTTTGGTGACATCCCAAACATGGTTCGGGGGTGGTGGTGACATGACCCCTGTTTTTCCCAAAGAGGAAGAAACCCAAACGTTCCACAAAGCCTTTGAAGATGCCTGCAACCGTCATGATCCCACCTATTACCCCAAGTTCAAGGCATGGTGCGACCGCTATTTTTATCTGCCCCACCGCGGAGAAGCTCGGGGTGTGGGGGGTATTTTTTATGATAATCTCAATACAGGAAACTTCGAGGCGGATTTTGCCTTTGCCCAAGACGTCGGGCGGTCCTTTGCTGAGGTTTACCCCACCATCGTGCGGACGGCGATGTCTTTGCCCTGGACCGATCAGGACCGCACCGCCCAACTGATCAAACGGGGGCGCTATGTCGAATTTAATCTGCTTTACGATCGGGGCACCCTGTTTGGGCTGAAAACAGATGGGAATGTTGAGGCCATTTTAATGTCCCTTCCCCCCTTGGTCTCTTGGGGATGAACAAAGCCACCGCATTGGCGTTGCTGCCTTTTGCCGCTATACCGGCCATCATTGTTTGGCTGAAAATGCCTTTTTTGGCTTTTGTGATCCTGTGGCTCCTCTCCCTGATCTGGTGGCGGCATCAACCGCTGCATTTGCCATGGCCCAAAGCGAGTGCCCTTAGGGGCGTTTTTCTGCGTGCGGCTGGTGTTGCTATGATTTTGGGGGTGGGATCGTTTGTTTTTCATCCCCAGCAAATGTTTGCCTTTCCCTTGGAGATGCCCCTGCGTTACGCCTTGGTGATGTTGATTTACCCTTTTCTTTCAGCGTTTCCGCAGGAAATTGTTTTTCGGCCTTTGTTTTGGTCGTGGTTTTCTCATCTGTCCCCTCAGGCACGTATTGTTTGGAATGCCTTGGCCTTTGGAATCGCACACATCGTTTTTATGAATTTCATCGCGGTTGCTTTGTCCATCATAGGCGGGCTAATTTTGGCGTATCATTACGAACGTCACCGGGATCTGGTGTTGGTGTGGATCGAGCATGTTCTTTATGGGTGGCTGGTCTTTACGTTGGGATGGGGCCCGTATTTTTTTCATGGCTTTGCGAACATGGGGGGTGCATGAGGGTGAGCCAGATGATTTAATGCGGGGCTTCCACCCGCCCCTGCATCATGGTGGAGGCCGAAGCATGGGTTTTTACAGGAATGCGCCCCGCCCGATGGGCCCATCGGCCCGCGCTGACAGCATCCCGCATGGCCTTGGCCATGGCCAGGGGATTCAGGGATTTGGCAACAGCCGTGTTCAGCAAAACGCCACTGGCCCCCATTTCCATGGCCATGCACGCATCCGACGCTGTGCCAATGCCCGCATCAATAATCACCGGCACACGGGCACGTTCAATAATCATGCGCAGGGCGTACGGATTGCACAACCCCGCCCCTGAACCAATGGGTCCCGCCAAAGGCATAACGGCGGCGCATCCCATGGCCTCTAGCTGGGCGCACACCAAAGGATCATCGCTGCAATAGGGCAGCACGGTAAACCCATCTGCCAGCAAACGCTCGGCTGCGCGTAACAATTCCGGATTGTTGGGATATAGAATATCCTCATCCCCAATCACTTCTAGTTTAATCCATGTGGTCCCAAAGGCCTCCCGCGCCAAGTGGGCCGTTAGAATAGCATCCTTGGCAGTGTAGCAGCCCGCTGTGTTGGGCAAAAAATGATAGGCCCCCTGCATATGGGTCAGGATGTCGGCCTCTTTCCCCGCCAAATGAATGCGGCGCACGGCCGCCGTGATCATTTGCGTGCCCGAGGCCGCCAAGCAATCCAGCAACACCTGAACATTAGGATAAAGGGATGTCCCCATAAACAATCGGGATTGAAACGTTCGGTCTGCAATGATCAGGGGATCATTATCCGCGGCATGGCCACCGTCATACGCCGTCCCTGAAAGGATGTCCGGCGTTGGTGTCATACCACCGAGGCAGCGGCTTTTGGGGTGCGCTGAATATAACGCTCAAACAGCAGCATCAGCGGCGTTGCCACGAAAATAGAGGAATACGCCCCCGCCAGAATCCCCACAATCATGGCCAAACTGAATCCCTGAAGGGCAGCCCCCCCCCAAATATAAAGGCATATCAGGGCGGCAATGGTGGTCACCCCCGTGAAGCACGAGCGGACCATGACGTGATTACAGGTTTTCTCGGCTAAACTGATCAAGGGTTCGCGTTGGTGCTTTTTCAAAAACTCCCGCAATCGGTCAAACACCACCACGGTATCGTTGATGGAGTATCCGGCGATGGTTAAAATGGCCGCCAATGTGGACAGGCTGAATTCCTCTTGCACCAGACTCAAAAAACCCAACGTAATGATCACATCGTGAATTAACGCCACCAGAGCCGACACCCCAAAGGGCCATTCAAACCGAACCCAAATATAAAACATAATGGCGATCATGGACACCACAACGGCGATGACCCCTTTTTGTTTCAGGTCGTCCCCCACACTGGGTCCTACATAATCCACGCGGCGAATGACGGTATCTTTGGGAAAGGTTTCTGTCAGCGCCCCCAGAATCTGGTCCTGATTCAGGGTTGTTTGGGCGGTTTTCAGAAGCCAGACGTGATTTTCCCCAAAAGCCTGAAGACTCACCGGCGTTTCGGGCAGGGCGTTTTCAGCCAAGGCACGGGCCTGATCAATGGTATGATGGGGCGTTTGCAGCTCAATTTGCACCCCCCCTGTAAAATCAATGCCAAAGGCCAAACCCCAAATCAACAGGGCCACAATGGATAACGCCACCGCAATCCCGCTCAGCGCAAGGCCCAGCCAAAAGAAGGGACGCAACCGAAAATGGGTGTGAACAGGAAGGCGGGAGATCAGATTCAACGTCATAACGCAACAGGCTTTCTCTTAAGGCCGCTCAAGACACAACGCAATGCCCATGCCGCCGCCAATACACAGGGTGGCAAGACCCCGCTTGGCATCCCGTTTGCGCATTTCATACAGCAAGGTCACCAAAACGCGGGCACCGGAGGCCCCAATGGGGTGCCCAAGGGCAATGGCCCCGCCATTGAGGTTCACTTTGCCCGTATCCCATCCCAAAGCTTGATTTACGGCGATGGCTTGGGCGGCAAAGGCCTCGTTGGCCTCAATCACATCCAAATCTTGGGGGGTCCATCCGGCTTTTTTCAGAGCCAATTGGCTGGCAGGAATAGGACCTGTGCCCATCAACGCCGGAGACACACCCGCCGTAGCCCAAGATTTTATAACAGCCAGAGGGGTCAGACCCCGTTTTTTCGCATTGTCCAGAGACATCAGAACAACAGCCGCAGCCCCATCATTAATGCCGGAGGCATTGCCCGCCGTGACGGTGCCGTCTTTATCAAAGGCGGGCCGCAGTTTGGCCAAAGCCTCCGCCGTTGTTTCAGGGCGGGGATGTTCATCCCGCGCAATGATCGTATCGCCTTTTTTGCCGGTAATGGTCACGGGCACAATTTCATCCACAAAGCGGTTGGCATCCAACGCCGCTGCCGCTTTTTCTTGGGAACTTAGGGCAAACGCATCCTGATCGGCCCTAGAAATCCCATGGGCTTTGGCCACATTTTCAGCCGTGATCCCCATATGATGTTGGCCGAAGACATCCCACAGGCCATCCACAATCATGGTATCCACCAAACTGACAGGGCCCATTTTTGTGCCGTTTCGCAAAACGCTGGCGTGTGGGGCGTTGGACATGCTTTCCTGACCACCGGCCACAACAATATCGGCATCGCCCGTCAAAATGGCCTGCATCCCCATGGCCACAGCCCGCAAGCCAGAGCCACACACCTGATTGATGCCTAGGGCGGTTTTTTCCTCGGGAATCCCTGCGGCCATGGCGGCCTGACGGGCAGGATTTTGGCCGCAAGCGGCGGTTAGCACTTGACCTAAAATAATATCATCCACTTCATCCGGCTTTACGGCAGCATCTGCGAGAATCTGGCGAATCACCACGGCCCCCAGAGCATGGGCTGGCAAAGAGGACAAACCACCCAGAAAGGATCCCACAGCGGTTCTTTTGGCAGCAACAATGGCAACGGTCATAAACAAAGGTCTCCTTAAACAATCCCTTTTTAAAAAACTCTCTCTTTTCCTACACTGCCCCCATAGTGGGGTCAAGGATATAGCGGAAACAGAAAAAAATCTGTCGTTTCTTTTGCAATTTTTTTTGCAATTTTTTCTTGACAATCTAACCTACGATTGCATTCCATAAGGAAACAATCATCAATTCCTAGTCTGATGGAGTGGGGTGTCCTTATGATCATACCAAAACCTCAGGTTTTTTTGGATCGTGCCCTTGGGGATGTGTATTATCTTTCCAAAGACCGTTTGGTGGTGGGATTTGATCGTCCTCTGTTTGTCGATGCCCCCGTTGCATTGACTATTGTGTGTGGTCATGAAAATATGATCGTTCATGGAATTGTTGAGGCCATAACCCGTCGCCATCAAAAATATGTGGGCACTATTGTTTGGCAGGATGCCGTGCAAAAACAGGTTTTGGGTGCTCTTTTGCGCAGCCCTAGGGGCGATTTTGAATATCATAAATTACCCTTGGTGGTGGCTAATGAATTTCAAAAGGAGGCACCTTCAGAGGCAGAAACCCTGTCACAGGCTTTTTTACGTCGCAAACGCCGTGGGTATATTTGGCTGGCCGCCTTAATTATCCTTTTGATGGTGGGTATTGTTTTGGGTGTATGGCAAACATTTTTTCGGATTTATGTCGATGCCCCATTTGCGGCCGTTACCGTACCACTGCGGATCATGATGGCCCCTGAGGGGGGTCAAATCACTTGGAATAGTTCGGTGATGCCTGCAGCGCGTTTGTATCAGGGCCAGATTTTAGGCATCTTGGCTTCCCCCAAACTGAAAGAGGACAAAGAGCACTTAGAAAACGATTTATCTTTTCTGAAAATCCAAATCGAAGGTTTGAAAGAGAAAAAACGGGATGCAGTTTTAAGGGCGTCTTATCGAGAACAGTCTGCACAGGATCTTTTGCGTCAAAAAAAAGAACGTTTGCAGGCCTCACAGGCTGAGTACGATCAAGCTATGACCCAAAAAAAGCGTCTGACACCTTTACACCAAAAGGGATACCTGAGCCATATCAAGTGGGATGCGCTGCATGCTGAAATTGCCAAAAGCAAAACGGCAGTGAATGAAGCCCAAGCGGCTTTGGATCAAACCCAAACAGAAACGCGAATGATTATGGCCGCTTTGGATTTTCCCACAGGTGGGGCACCCCAAGATCTAGATCGAGAGATCGCGGAAAAAATGGAACAACGTGAAAATCTTATGCGCCAGCGTCGTTTGCTAGAGGATCGTTTTGAAAACCTAACGCTAACCAGTCCATGTGATTGCACCGTTGTTTCAGCGCAAAGTGACAAAGCTTGGGTAAGCTCAGGGGCCGTTCTGATGCGCCTGCAGGAAGACAATGCTGAGGGCTTGGTGGTGGAGGCCCGCTTGCCTGCCGCTGCTGCCAATCGTGTTCAGGTGGGGGATGAAGCACGTCTTTCTGTGGGGGATAACGGAGAGGATCTGCCCGCCCGTGTGGTGGATATCCGCCCTGTGGCATCCACAGAACGATACGGCCTTTCACCCGTGATTATGCAGGATCCTTCTTTGACATCCGTATATCTAAAACCTGTTCAGGGCAACCTCACCCCCCATAAACCAGGCACCCATGTGCACGTATCCATTCATAAACCCAGCGTTTTGTCTTATTTAAAAGGACTGTTTTGATTTTTTGTCATGACCCCTCTGGCAAGGAAAGACCGCGTTCATAGTCTTTTCCCTTTATCATAAACAAGGGGTGGTTTATGGTCTGATGTGTTTCGTTGTTTTGATGGGTTTTATGTGGTGGATTTACGCTCTGCTGGCGGGCCTTAGCTTTGCGGGGTATCTTTTGTCCACGGGGCTTTCGCGGACGGATGCCAAGGTTCTTTCCCTTTATCGGGGGATGGGGGCTATGGTGGCCTTTGGGCCCTTGGCCTTTTTTGTGACCATGCCCCAAGATATCCATTTTTATGTGTTATCAGGCGTCGCTGGTTTCGTCGTGTTAATTTTGGATTTTTTGATGTTTCGCGCTGCCCAAGATTACGGCGCGGGAACGGTGGGCCGCTTAACCCCCATTTCCATTGCGTTTATTTTTTTGGGGTGGGTTATGTATGATCCTTCTTATCGTGATTTGATGGTGGCGTGGCCTTTATGGCAGTCTGGGGCTGTGGTGCTGTGTCTGGTGGGGGGGATCGTATCCTTATCCGCCATGCGGCATGACCCTATTGCCCGAAGTGCCATAAAAATTTCTCTGGTGATTGCCCTTTTGGGGGCGTTTATTGATGCCGCCAGCAAAGTGGCCTTGGATTATGGCAGCTTACCGGACATCGGGCTGGCTTATATGGCCGCAACAGGGGTGGCGGCGGGGATCACCAGCGCGGTGAGTTATATCTTTCTGATGCCCCATGTCACCATCAAGGATGTTTTTTCTCCCTCTGCTATGATCGGGGGGGCTTTGGTTCTTGTTTCATTGGCGGGGCTGATTTTGTTTAAAATGTACGCCATGCGGGATGTGGCCAACCCGTCCTATGTTGTGGCGTTGATTTGCACGGCGCCTTTGTGGATCACGCTGTATCACAAAGTGACCAAAACGCCGGATCCAACGGACCTCAGGGCTGGTTTTGCCTTTGTGATTTGTATGGTGGGATTGGTTTTGTTTTCGGATTCATCCCTCAGCGCAAATCCATAATTCCCCTTCGCGCTGGATGATGGCCTCTACCTCCGCCACATCCCCAGGATGATCGATCGAGGCATGGGTGCGCCCCCGATAATCCACCACAACCACTTGAATGGGCACACCGGTTTCTAGTAAACGCAACTGCTCCAGCTGCTCGGCTTGTTCCAGCGGGGTGGGCGGTGTTTTCAGCCAAGCCGAAAGGGCGCCGCGGGTATAGCCATAAAGACCAATATGGCGGTAAACGGGAATTGCCCCTGAATCCGGAATCGTCCGTAAAAAGGGGATGATCCTTTTGGAAAAATACAAAGCGCGGTGATTTTGATCAAAGGTCACGAGGGTCCCGCTGCTGGGCTTTGTTTTTTTGCTCTCTTGCAACGTTTGCAACTGGGCGGGGCTAAGCTGCACCGCCGGCGTCACAACAGGATAGGATCCCAACTGGTCCACCAAAGCCTGCATCACCCAAGGGGGGGTTAGCACAGCATCCCCCTGCACGTTTAGGGCAGCATCCACCGTGGTGCCTTCTTTTTCTAAAATTTCCAAAGCCGCCTGAACCCGCGCTGTGCCGTTTTCACAGGCCGGATCCGTCATCACCACGTGCCCCCCAAAAGACCGTACATGATCCGCAATCCGTTCATCATCGGTGGCTACAACACAACAGGAGATTCCTTGAACCTGCTGGGCACTTTGCCATACCCGCTGAATCATGCTGACACCGGCAATAGGCACCAAAGGCTTTCCAGGGAATCGTTGGGATCCATAGCGGGCGGGGATGACGATGGCTTTAATCATTTGGCAAAACCTGTGTTAAAAGACAATTATTAAACATATCAATGGCTTGGCGCAAAAAAGGATCTTGCTTTAGATGCTCTCTTTGATCCAGCGATTCTTGATGATAGCGCTGGGCCAATGTGGGGGTGCTTTCTGGGTTGTCTTCACTGACACCAACCTGCCAACCTTCCCCGCAAATCTGGGCAACAACAGCACGCAGGCTGGGCAAAAGAGTCTTTTGCTTATCATTTTTTAATCGGATGTCCAAGCGTCCCTCACCATAGCCCGTCACGACCCAATCGTTCAGTAAGGCATCCGCCAGCAATCCCTCTTTACACGCCCGCACAGCGGCCACAAAAGCATCCAGAGTCTGGGGGGGCAAAAAGTTTTCCTTTTGAAGAGGCAAGGGCAACGACGTTACGAGGCCATCAGAACTTTTTTTTTTGCCGTATCTTGCGTTAAGGGGGCCACAGCAGGAGCATCCAGAACCTGAGACACATATCCCAAACGAATGATCAGCATTTCCATGGCCCGCTCGGGATGGGGGCTAAGGGAAATCTCACTTTGTCCCTTTAAGAGAATCTGCCACGTACGTGTAAGTATGGGCACGGACAGGCGCGGGGCAAAGGTTTCAAAAAAGGCGGATTCTTGCTCGCTCATGACGTCCGCTTCGCGGCAGGCTGCGCGGGAAAGCAAATGCGTTAGGCGTAACATTTCCTCAAGCAGCATCAAAGGGTCCATGCCTTTGGCATAAAGCCCTGCAAAGGTATCCAAAGCCTGCGGCACCTCCCCCGCAAACAAATGGCCCATCAGCGTCAGCAGGGGCGTAACATCACAAAGCCCCAGCATCTGGGTCACCAAGGGTTCCGTAACCCCCGTTTCATCCGCCAGTGCAATGGCTTGATCCAGCAACGACAGACTATCCCGCACCGATCCTTCGGCAGCGTGGGCCAACAGATGGCTGGCAGATTCCGTCAACGCCACCCCCTCTTTCTGGGCAATGCTCTGTAAAAAGGGTGATAAAAGAGAAACAGAAACCCGCGGTAAATCCACACGTTGACAACGAGAGCGCACCGTTACAGGGATTTTATGCACATCCGTGGTGGCAAAAATAAACAAAATGCTGGGGGGCGGCTCTTCCAACGTTTTCAGCAGCGCGTTAAACGCATTGCGGGTGAGCATATGGACTTCATCAATAATATAAACTTTAAAACGGGCACGCACGGGGCGGTATTTCACGCTGTCGATCAGTTCCCGAATATCATCGACCCCCGTTCGGCTGGCCGCATCCATTTCCAGAACATCCAGATGCTTGTCCTCTAAAATATCACGGCAATGGGCGCAAATACCGCAGGGCTCTAAGGAGGGTTCTTCTCTGTCCCCTTCAGGGCCAATACAGTTGACGGCTCTGGCCAAAATGCGGGCCGTTGTGGTTTTCCCCACCCCCCGTACACCGGTTAACAAGATCGCATGGGGTATGCGTTTCAAACGGATGGCATTTTGTAATAACGTCACCAAGGCATCCTGACCCACCAGATCGCTAAACATCTGGGGGCGATATTTTCGGGCCAAAACACGATAAGACACTTCCATAACAAAGCCAGTTATGACACAATTTAGACAATAGGCCAAGGGGGCTAAAGCGATAACGTGGTTAAAGCGCAGAGAGCAAACGATCTGTTCCTGTAAAAATTTTGTGCGTCGCACAAAAAAAGATGTTGACACCCAAGGGTAAGGCATGATACTAAGGTTGCAAGACATCATAGACCGCTAAGGAGATTCCTACATATGGCACAACCACCCACACCCCAAAACGCTAAAAAAAATACAGGGGACCTTTCTGTTTCATCCGCTTCTAACGATGCTAAATCGTCTCAGTCTTCATCTTCTTCTGCCCCTCGCCCTGCTGCGTCTGGCAAAGACCTTGCAGGAACACTGCAATCCTCCCCAAAGTCTCAAACCTTTGGTCATTTCTTTTCTTTTAACCCTCAAACCACAGGTCTTTTTATGAATCAGAACTTCGAACAATTGAACAACGAATGGCAAAACCAAGTTCAAGAGAACATCAAAACCGGTCTTCAGGCTTTCAACACCTTAAACAAAGGTTTAGAGCAAATGACCACCGCTTACTTGAAAGCTGTTCAAGACATCTACACCAACAACGCCAAAGCGCTGCAGCAAATCTTGTCTTCTCAGAACGCCCAGCAGGCCTTTGATGTTCAAACCAAAACCATGCAACAAAACATTGAAACCGGTATTGGTCAGGCTCAGCAATTGGTTCAAATGGGTCTGGATGCGGCCAACCGCACCATCCAGCCTTTGCAAAACCGTTTTGACCAAGCTGTTGACGCTGCTTTCAAAGCTGGGAAAAAAGCCGCTTAGTTTTAAGAGGGCCGTTGTTTTCGGCCCTTTTTTCGGATCTTTTTGCGCCCTCCCCCTTTTGGGGGGGGCGTTTTCCATTCTCTGGTGATGAGTTCTGTTTGTTTTTATGCCCTCTTTGATTCAGCAAAAAATCAATACCCGTCTTTTGCTCACCCAAATTCTGTATCAACAGCACCTTCGGCAACAGCCTTTGCCCGTGGTTGTCAAGGAGTACCTTCTCCACCACCTGAATGCCAACCCCAAGCATTACCATCGTGATTTTTTTGATACGATGGTGCAGTTTTTAACGGACCAGCATGCGTCTTTGGAAAAAAAACTGCGGACCTATGAAACAGACTCTTGGCGATATGAACGCATGGACCCTGTTTTGCTGGGCATTTTAATGGTGGGCATGGCGGAATTGTTGGCCCAACCCGAAACCCCCACAAATGTGATCATTAACGAATATATTGAATTAAGCAAAGATTTCCTGACTGATAAAGATGCTAAATTTGTCCATGCCCTTTTGGATAAAATGGCTATAGAAAGGACGTCAAAATCCGCCTCCAAAGGCCTTGATGACTCCCTTGATGATTCTCTTGCCTAGAGGGCCCTTTATTGCCTATACCCATGTATAATGCAAACCTCTCCCTGTCATGAAGTCCCTTGTTCTTTTGATTGCGCTTTGTGTGTTGTTTTCTGCGTGTGCCACGTCCCCCCGTGGTCCCGCTTCGAGGGAAGACTATCCCCAAACTTACCGCGTGCAAAAGGGGGACAGTGTTTCCAAAATCGCTTTAAAAACAGGAACAACCGTTTCTTCTTTATCCCGTTGGAATCAATTAAAGCCACCCTATACCATCCATCCTGGACAACTTTTGTATTTGGGGGATCCCTCTGGTTTACCCAAAAACCATGCAGGTCCAAAATCAGTAACCATTGAACGTGTCAGATCCCAGCAACAGGATGTCCCCCCACCACCAGTGGTGCATCGTTCCGAAAAATTTTCTTGGCCTCTTCGTGGCCCCCTGTTGGCTAGTTTTGGGCAAAAGGATGGCGGCCAACACAATGATGGAATCAACATCGCTGCCAATCGCGGCACCAAAATTCGCGCCGCCGATGGTGGAAAGGTTGTGTATGTGGGAAACGAGGTCAAGGGGTTTGGGAATCTGGTTTTGATCCGTCATGATCCTCAATGGGTGACGGCCTATGCCCACGTGGATAAAATTCTGGTTGATAAGGGGGATACGGTCAAATCACAGGAGGCAATCGCCACTGTGGGACAAACGGGCTCCGTCACACGCCCTCAGCTTCATTTTGAAATCCGATATAAGGGCAAACCCGTGGATCCCTTGGCACAACTGGCCCCTTAAAGCCTTAGGTACCATCCCAAAGAATGCGTCAGTGCCGAAAGGCCCTGATATCCGTAAAAACCATGGCCGCACCATGGGCGTCGGCGGCGGCAATCACCTCTTCATCACGCTTGGATCCCCCAGGTTGCACGATGGCGGTGGCCCCCGCCTTCATAGCCGCAATCAAACCATCCGCAAAAGGGAAAAAGGCATCTGAGGCCACCACAGACCCTTCTGTTTCTGCATTCTCTTTGCCTAGGTACGCGGCAATATCTTGGGCCTTTTGGGCGGCTAGGCGGGCGGCGTCAACACGGCTCATTTGTCCGGCACCGATACCCACAGTGATTCCATTTTTGGCGTAGACAATGGCGTTGGATTTCACATGCCGCACCACCCGCATGGCAAAGAGAAGATCCCGCATTTCCCTTTGGCTGGGGGCACGCTGGGTCACAATACGAAAGGTCGCAGGATCATATTGAACCAAATCCCGATCCTGCAACAGAAACCCGCCACTCAGGGTCTGCTGAAACCACCCGTCCTGTGTTTTGGGCAAAAGCCCCCCTGTAACCAACACACGCAGAGACCGCTTGGCCGAGAGGATCACTTCTGCCTTATGGCTGATGCTGGGGGCAATAACAGCCTCCAGAAAATGGGGCGATAGGGCTTGGGCCGTTACTTCGTCCAATTCTGTGTTAAAAGCCACAATGCCGCCGAAGGCACTGATGGGATCGGCGTTGTAGGCTTCTTTAAAGGCCTCGCTAAGCAGCGTGGGATGAGAAGCCACACCACACGGGTTGGCATGTTTGATAATGGCCGCCGTAGGCTCTGAAAACTCAGACACCAAGGCAAAGGCCGCATCAGCATCGTTAAGATTGTTATAGCTGAGGTCTTTGCCCTGAATTTTTTTCGCCTGTGCGGGACAAAAAACAGACGTATCCGTAACATACAGGGCTGCCCGTTGGTGCATGTTTTCACCGTACCGCAGAACCTCTTGCAAACGGCCGACTTGCAGATGGGTTTTGGGAAAAACTTCGCCCCTGTGTTTGGTAAAAGCCCCCGCGATCATGGCGTCATATTGCCCCGTGTGGGCAAAAGCTTCCTGCGCCAAACGACAGCGCAGGGCCAAATCCGTGCAACCTTTTTGGGATTCCATGGCCTGTAACAGATCGGCATAATGATCGGGGGATGTGGCCACCACAACATCATGATAATTTTTGGCCGCAGCCCGAATCATGGCCGGCCCCCCCACATCGATTTTTTCGATGCAGGCCTGCCAAGGTTGGCCGCCTTTGTAAACCTCAGCAAAGGGATACAGATTCACCACCACCAGATCAATGGGGGCAATGCCATGTTTTTCCATTTGCGCTTGATGAACGGCGTCCCGTCGTTTGGCCAAAATACCCCCATGAATTTTGGGGTGCAAGGTTTTCACTCGGCCATCCAGAATTTCCGGAAATTTTGTGATATGGGACACATCGGTGACAGGTAGGCCCTCGGCCTTCAGTGCTTCAGCCGTACCCCCCGTGGACATGATGGACACGCCGTAACCAATCAGCGCACGCACAAAATCCACCAGACCCGTTTTATCCGAAACAGAAATCAACGCTGATGTGATCGGAATCAAAGAATTTTCAGCCATAATAACATATCAAAAAAACGAAAAACAAAAGGGATAGGCTTTAATTTTTTGCCCCCTTTCCCTTTCATACTCCCAAGACCCCATTGAGGCAAGAGGATTTCAGACACCATAAAAACAATTGAGGCTGGCCCTATTCCCCCGCCGCGGATTTCATCGTTTCCACAACCATGCCTATGACGGCATCAAACATTTCCTCTGTCAGGCGTCTGGTGTTCATATTATAACGGGATGTATGATAACTGGCGATCAGGGTGTAACGTCCCTGTTGCCTGACAACACCATGGGCAAAGAGATCCTGTCTGGGGTTGCCGCCCAAATGTTTTAAGGTTGTGTCATAGGCCACCTTGCCCAAGGTCAAAATCACGGACAAACGGGGCATGGCCTGAATTTCCTGCGCCAGGAAATCCCCACAGATGCGAATTTCTTGGGGGGTTGGCTGATTTTGGGGGGGAACACAGCGCACGGTGTTGGTGATGCGCGTGTCAATCAAGCGCAGACCATCATCAGGACGTGCCTGATAATCCCCCAAAGCCAGACCATGACGGATCAAAGCAGGATACAACACTTCGCCCGCATAATCACCGGTAAAGGGACGCCCCGTGGCGTTGGCACCGGAAAGACCAGGGGCCAACCCCACAATCAAAAAACGGGCAGATAAATCTCCAAAGGAAGGAACAGGGGCATTATGATAGGCAGGTTTTTTAAGGGCATTCTGCGCCCGAAAATCACACAAACGGGAGCAAAGCCCGCAGAAAGGGTGGATATGTAGCTGATCAAAAACCACCCAAAGGCCTTACAGGGCCAGACTGGGGCTGCGCTCTTCGGAATCGGCGGTGTTTTTGGATTCCTCAAATTGCGCACGGCGGGCCGCTTGGTTTTCGCGGCGTTCTTCGGCACTGCCATCACGGGCAATGTGGTTGGCAAGTTTGGAAAGCTCAATAAAATGATCGGCTTGACGACGCAGTTCATCGGCCACCATAGCGGGATTGGTTTCAATGGTGCTGACCACAGAAACACGAACGCCCTTATTCTGAACCACCTGAATCAATCGGCGGAAATCGCCATCGCCAGAAAACAAAACCAAATGATCCATATGCTGGGCCATTTCAATCATGTCCAATGCCAGCTCGATATCCATGTTCCCCTTGACTTTGCGACGGCCAAAGGCATCGGTAAATTCACGGGCAGGTTTTGTGACCATGGTAAAACCATTGTAATCCAACCAATCCACCAAGGGCTTGATGGGGGAATATTCCTGATCCTCAATCAGCGTGGTGTAATAAAATGCACGGACCAGACGGCCGCGTTTAGAGAAAAAAGAAAGCAGTTTTTGATAATCAATGTCAAAATTCAAAGCCTTAGCCGCGGCGTAAAGATTGGCACCATCAATAAAAAGACATGTTTTTTCAGCAGGGTAAAATACGGTCATAAAAAATCCTTTTCTTTAATTTTTATTATCCATCGGCATGGAATTTAGCCAACACACGATAAGCATTCTATCTACTCCGAGAATTATAAATTGTAAAGACATCATGAATGAAAATTTTTTAAAATGCACGCACAAATATAATACAGATCGTTAAACGGTAGAGGTCAATCCTATTGCTCAGTCCTCACCAATGGAGTAGCAAGGAAAACATGGACACGGCATGCACAATCCTTTTTCCCGCACCCCAACATTCCCCTGTATCAGACAAAGGGCCCCTGCATCAGGACATAGATACGCTGGAGGGGTACGTTCCCCGTCTGCGCCCCATGTTGCAAAAATTGCTGGGGGGGCATCAGGTTTTGGATGCTCTTTGGCATTTGCCCACGGGGGTGGAAACCTTGATTGCCTCACCGGCGGCGCTTCCCCACTTGGTGGGTCAGATGGTTCATCTGCCTTTGTCCCTGTTTGATCAACGCCTGCCCCGCAAACGCACGCAACCCACCCTGATTTATGGCAAAGATGCCCACGATACCGTGGTGGAATTGGTGTTTTTTAAGGGCACCTCTGCCTATCTTCACCGCGCTTTCCCCATGGGGCAAACGCGCTTTGTTCGGGGAAAACTGGAATGTCTAGGGGGGCTTTATCGTATGGTGCATCCCCTTAGCAGCCCCAAGCCGTTGATATCCTCGCCTTGGCATATCCCCACGTATCCGCTGTGCACGGGGATCACCCCCGCTGTTTTGGGACCCATGATCCGCAGCGCCCTGAAAAAACTGCCCCCTGTGCCGGAATGGATTCCCAAAACCCTGCTGCAAACGGAAAACTGGCCGTCTTTTAACGAGGCCATGCGTCGTTATCATAATCCCCGCAACCAAGACGATCTTGATGCCACATCCCCCCATCGCATGCGGCTGGCTTTTGATGAATTGCTCGCGCGTTTTCTGTCCCTGAAACTGGCCCGTCACACCCAAAAACAACACGAAACCCCCACGATGAGGGGAAGGGGGCAACGGTATGCGGAGGCCCTAGCGGCTCTACCGTTTTCTCTAACACCCTGCCAGCAGGGGGCGTTGGGGGATATTGAGGCTGATTTGTCCTCTCCCCGTCCTATGCGGCGTTTGCTGCAGGGGGATGTGGGCAGCGGCAAAACGGTGGTGGCCTTTTTATCCGCCGTCATGGCCAAAGAGGCCGGATACAGCACCGTTTTAATGGTGCCCACGGAACTGCTGGCCTTGCAACATGCGGCCACATTGGCACCGTGGGCCGAGGCGTGCGGCCTGACCCTGATGACCGTAACGGGTAAAGATCGGGGACGCGTGCGGGATCAAAAACGCGCCCTGTTGCCCAATGTGGATATTTTGATTGGCACCCACGCACTGCTTCATGAAGAGACCCTGATGCCAACCTTGGGGCTGGTGGTGATTGATGAACAACATCGCTTTGGTGTTTATCAACGATTAAAGCTGGCCCACGATGGGGCCGCCCAAAACTTGCTGGTAATGACGGCCACGCCGATCCCCAGAACGTTGCAGTTGATCAGTTATCATGACATGACCTGCTCGGCCCTGCGCACCAAGCCCCCCAACCGTCAGCCCATCGAAACGCGAACCTTGCCGATGAAGGAAACACCCACGTTGATCTCGCGCCTTTCGTCCATTGTGGCCCAAAATCAAAAGGTGTATTGGATTTGCCCCCTGATTGATCCACAGGAAGATGACACCCGTTTCACGGCGGCCACAACGCGCTTTGATCGTTTAAAAAACCATTTCGGCGCCCGTGTGGGGTTGCTGCACGGTCAAATGAAAAGCGATCAAAAAGAATCCACACTGGCGGCCTTTGCCGGAACAGACTTGGACATTCTGGTGTCCACCACCGTCATTGAGGTGGGGATTCACGTTCCCGAAGCCACCGTGATGGTGATTGAAAATGCAGAACAGTTCGGACTGGCCCAGCTGCATCAGCTGCGGGGGCGCATTGGGCGGGGGACGTTAAAAAGCCACTGCCTGCTGCTGTATGGCCCTGCGTTAACCCAGACGGCCAAGCGGCGTTTGGCCATTTTGCGGGAAAGTGAGGATGGTTTTTTTCTGGCCGAAGAGGATTTAAAAATCCGCGGGGGCGGGGATGTGATGGGGGCGGAACAAAGCGGCTGGCCGGCCTTTCGCTGCGCAGATATGGCTGTGCATCGGGATTTTGTGGAAAAGGCCAATAGCATGGCCGCGGATTTTGTGCGCCAAAATCCCACGTTGGTGGGGCCTCAGGGACAGGCTTTGCGAATGTTGTTATCCCTGTTTGGGCGGCAGGATACGTTGGATTTGCTGCATGCGGGGTAAAAGGGCTGTCTCAAGCCGATGGCACGCACAATCCCCGTTTCGAGGGGGCCTGTAAAAACGAATGCCATGCTTGCGACAAAGCCCCCGTTGTGGGGGGGATATGCTTCAAACGCTCTGCCAGCGGCAGGTCATCTTGTTTAAAAAGGCCGTGATAAAGCTGTTGCAGCTCGGTTATGGACTCTCTTGAATGTCCAGAGCGTTTCAGGCCCACCAGATTCAGGCCGCGCAGGGATCCTCTCTCTCCCATCACCAGAGCGTATGGCAGAACATCCTGTTCAACCCCCGTTAATCCCCCGATCATGGCGCCCCGCCCGATGCGAACAAATTGATGAATGGCGCACAGTCCGCCCAGAACTGCGTCTTCCTCCACCACCACATGGCCGGCCAGTGTGGCGTTGTTGGCCATAATCACACGATTGTGAACCCACCCATCGTGGGCCACGTGCACGCCCACCATCAACAAACAATCATCCCCAACCCGTGTATGCAGCCCGCCCCCCGCGGTGCCGCTGTTGATGGTGACGTGTTCCCGAATCACTGTGCGGGCCCCGATGGTGGTATAGGACGTTTCCCCCGCATATTTCAAATCCTGCGGCGGAGTGCCCAAGGACGCAAAGGGATAAACCACGGTATCTTCCCCCACAACCGTATGCCCATCCACAACAACATGACTGATCAGGCGCACCCCCCGTTGCAGCGTGACATGGGGGCCCACCACGCAAAAAGGGCCCACGGAAACGTCCGATTCGATTCGGGCGGCAGGATCCACCACCGCCAAGGGATGAATAGCATCAGAGGGCGTCATCAGCGTCATCCCCATCCACAATCATGGCTGAAAAGATAGCTTCGCAGACGCGAACACCGTTAACAGTGGCTTCGGCCTCGATTTTCCACACCCGCTGACGACGCACGAGGGCGCGTACGTCATAAAAAACTTGATCCCCAGGAACAACGGGTTTTCGAAACTTTGCGGTTTCGATGTTCATGAAATACACCAGCTTGCCCCGCATATCCTCACCCAAGGCCACACCCACCAGAACACCAGCGGTTTGGGCCATGCCTTCGATTATCAAAACGCCAGGCATGACGGGTTTTTTGGGGAAATGGCCCTGAAAGTGGGCCTCATTAATGCTGACGTTTTTGATGCCGCGGGCGCGATGGGGGGCTTCAACAAACAAAACACGATCCACCATCAAAAAGGGGTAGCGATGGGGGATCAATTGACAAATATCTTCAATATCCAAATCGTGAACCACAGTGTCATCTGTTTCCACATTTTTACGAAGTTTTTTCATCCATCTCATGGGCGGGCAAAAAGTATGTTGTATTCTACGCTTGCCTTCCATAACAGATTATGACGGAATGACCAAAGGGTTTATGTCAGAGAGCCAAGGAAACTATGGAGGCTCGGAAGGGAATCGAACCCCCGTACAAGGATTTGCAGTCCTCTACATCACCACTCTGCCACCGAGCCTTCGTTAGCTTGTTCTTTCATAGCGTCTTCGTGGGCAGAACGCAAGTATTTCAAATTCCAAGCTGATCACTGACGGTGTTAAATCCTTCTTTTATTTTCTGACTTAGTTTGCCACCCTTGTCTTTACCAGGGTTGATCAGAGACAAAGCCGCCCCCAAAATCAAACAAACAATCACCCCATATTCAATCATAGTCGCCCCAGACTCATCGTGTATAAAAGCGGATATGTTCATTTTTAAAGAAAGCATTCCTGATCCTAAAGTTCTGAAAAAATTTTCAGAAAGAACATGGACCCCCAGAAAACCAAGGGTCCATTCCCATTCAGCATCTTTGGGGTTTAGAGCACGGCTCCAACGTTACTCAAGGTACCGCTAACCTTATTTCCAAGCGTCTGCAGTGCGACAACCAAGAACACAGCAATAAGGGCTGCAAGCAAGCCATATTCAATCAAGGTCGCCCCAGACTCATCTGTTGTAAAGGAAGCCAGTTTCGCTTTTAAAGAAGATAACATTTTCATAATCCTAACCTTTCTAAAATTAAAAATGTGTTTTTCACACATCATCAGTATGTCAAAGAAAGGTTAATGAAAGGTTAACAACTTAATCATTCTCGCTTTTTTAGCAGAGGGCTTGGATAAGCCTCAAAAGTATTTTATTTTCAATTGACTTTATGCCATTTCTTAAGACTATGCAGCCCCCTACTCAATGGCAAAATCCAATTTCATGGAAATAGGAAATAATAGATGACATATTGGCTTTCAAGCTTTATGGTACTTTTTCACTGAAGCGATTTTAATCCATTCCTTATTGAGTTTTCCATGCGTCATAAAAAAATGGATCTGTCCGTCAAAATCCCCCTTTTCACAGGTATTTTGGTGGTTGTTGTGCTGCTTTATATGATCTTTGCCGCTGGCCCCACAGTGGAAATGATCGAAAAAAAGGACACCATCCAGCCTGAGGCTTTTTAGAGGGCTGTCATGGTCTCCGCCCCCTATCCTCGATGGTTTTCTGGGTGGTTGGTTGCGTGTGTCTGTATGGTGTTGATCATGATTCTGGTGGGGGGGATCACCCGTTTGACAGAATCAGGGCTCTCTATGGTCACGTGGAATCCTGTGACGGGATGGATGCCTCCGGTGTCTCATTCGGCTTGGGAGGCGGCCTTCTCCGCCTATAAGGCCACGCCGGAATATCAACACATCAACCGCGGGATGTCCCTGTCTGAGTTTCAGGGCATTTATTGGTGGGAATTCATCCACCGCGTTTTGGGCCGTCTGACGGGATTGGTCATTGCCGTTCCTGTTTTGTTTTTATGGATAAAGCGTCTGGTGCCGCCTTCGCATCTTAAGCGTCTTGCCATCTTTCCCCTTTTGGTTGCCCTTCAGGGGTATATGGGCTGGTATATGGTCAAAAGCGGTCTGGTGGATCGCACGGATGTCAGCCCGTATCGCCTGATGATGCACCTTTCTCTGGCCCTGATTTTGCTGGGGTTGATTGTTCGGGAATGGGCCTCGCTTCGGGGGCCACGGGGGGTATCGAAAATCCCCGTGATCCTTCTTGCCCTTTATATCCCCACGGTGGCGCTGGGGGCCTTGGTGGCGGGGCTTAATGGCGGGATGGTTTATAACACCTTCCCCCTGATGAACGGCCATCTGATCCCGCCAGAGGTTGCCGCCGCCCCGTTTATTTTTGAAGATCCAGCCGCTGTCCAGTGGCTCCATCGGGTTTTGGCGTTTGTATTTTTGGCGGCCACTTTATTTTATGGAATACTTAAAAAACAATGGGTTCTGTTGTGTTTGGTCGTGTGGCAAGTCACCTTAGGGGCCATTACGGTTTTGGGGCAGGTGCCCTTATGGGCCGCATCATGGCATCAGGTGAATGCTGCCTTTATTCTGGTCATGCTGGTGCTCGGGCTTTATCAGCGGCCAGCAAGAGCGGCGCAAACGTTTCCATCCGCACACTAGCGCCCCCCACCAAAACCCCAGAAACATGGGGGATTTTGACAATGGTTCCCACGTTATCCGCTGTGACAGATCCCCCATAAAGCACAGGATGGTCGGGGGCTGTTTGGTTGATATGACGGTGCATTTTGGCAATGGTGGTCTCATCCGCGGCCTTGCCCGTGCCAATGGCCCATAACGGTTCATAGGCAATCATGGCCCCTGCAATGCCGTCTTTTCCCAGGGCACGCCGGACTTGGCGGGTGATGACACTTTGTGCCTGACCCTCAGCATCCCCTACACACAGTATGGGCATCAGTCCGTGGGATTTGGCGGCAAGCGCTTTTTGATGAATCAAGGAACATCCCTCGCCATGATCGCGGCGGCGTTCTGAATGCCCCAAAATGACAAAGGATGCCCCCACATCGTTCAGCATGGCGGCGCTGACGTCTCCGGTATGGGGGCCATTTTCAAGGGGGGAAATATCTTGGGCACCCAACAAAACAGCGGTCCCCTGAAAAAGATCACGGGCCAAAAGCAAATACGGAAAAGGAACACACACCACAACACGGATATGGGGGAGGGTCGGCATCAGAGGAATTAGGCCCTCGCAAAAGGTCCGAAGCGCCCTAACCGTGCCCTGCATTTTCCAATTGGCGATGATCCACATAGAGGGCAGATATACCTCGAAAGATTTGAGGTGGCAAGAGGAAGGGAAACGATAAATCTGTAGAGCGCGAATAAAACACTGTGTTTCTCGATAAGGCAAACAACATTTGCCAGATTCCCTCTTGTCATGGGTCAACGCCCCCTTCATAGTGGGGGTTATGATGCTGTCTCCTCAAAACCTGCTTTCCCAGATCACGCCCGAAAATGCCGTGGCATGGATTGTTATTGCCAATGTGGTGACCTATGGTCTGTTTTATGCGGATAAAAAGGCCTCAGAAGCCCGAAACCGCCGCATTTCTGAAAAGATGTTGCTGCTTTGGTGTGCGGTGGGGGGCAGTGTGGGCGGATATATGGCCATGCGCCATTTTCGCCATAAAACCCAGAAACAGTCCTTTCGTTACCGCTTTTTTATCATTGCGGGGATTCAGGGTCTTCTGGCGGTCAGGGCTTTGGCATTGGGCATCTGAAACCATCGCCTTTAAAAAAAACGATGTGTTCTTAATTTTTATGGTCTAAAGTAGCCCAAATCATAAAAAAACTGAGTATCTTTTTTAAGGAGTCAACGACGTGAGTTCTGCTTCCCATACCCCCCCCCAAGATCCGTCCCAAAATTCTGATCCCTCCGTTCCCTTTGTTTCCCCTGCCGTTATGGCCGATGTCATGAAAAAGGCCCAAGGGGTGGCAGCGGATTTTCTGGCCCGTCATGCGGGACCCCAAACCAATGATATGTCCCATTTGATTGAGGCCTTTGGCCACTTTTACGGCAAGATTCTCACCAATCCCCTCTATCTTTACCAGTCACAACTGGATCTTTGGAAAAATTACATCACGCTGTGGCAACGCACCAGCGAGCGCATGTTGGGAACAACACCATCCGCCCCACCCGTGGCCACGCCAGAGGCTGGGGATAAACGTTTTGCCGATCCCCTGTGGCAGGAAAATGCCCTATTTGATTTTATTAAACAAAGCTATTTGTTAACCTCTCACTGGGTTAATGGCTTGGTTAAAAATGTTGAGGGATTGGATGACAAAACAGCCCAAAAAATTGCCTTTTACACCAAACAACTGGTGGATGCTGCTTCCCCCACCAATTTTGCCATGACCAATCCGGCAGTGTTGCGGGAAACGTTGGCCACGGGTGGGGAAAATCTGGTGAAGGGTCTACAAAACCTTTTGGCCGATTTAGAACGCGGTGATGGCCAACTCTCCATCAGCATGACGGATTACAAAGCCTTTGAGGTTGGCAAAAACCTCGCCACCACCCCTGGGAAGGTTGTGTTTGAAGCCCCCCTTTTCCAGCTGATTCAATACGCCCCCAGCACAAAAACCGTGTTCAAGGTGCCGTTGCTGATTATTCCCCCATGGATCAATAAATTTTATATTTTGGATTTGCAGGCCAAAAATTCTTTTATCAAATGGGCCGTGGATCAGGGGCACACAGTTTTTATCATGTCTTGGGCCAATCCTGGACCTGATTTGGT
>JBILTX010000018.1:0-22285 GCA_044371315.1 Alphaproteobacteria bacterium
CCCCGACATAAATCAAATGCGTATTGTTGCCCCCGCCGGTTAGGCCAATGTCCGTCATCATGGCCTCCCCTGGGCCGTTGACCACACAGCCGATCAGGGAAACCGTCATGGGGGTGGTGATGTGGGACAGGCGTTCTTCCAAAGCCGCCACGGTTTTGATCACATCAAATTGCTGGCGGGCGCATGATGGGCAGGAAATGATTTGAACCCCGCGGGCCCGCAGGCCCAAAGATTTCAGGATCTCAAACCCCACCTTAATTTCCTCCACCGGATCAGCGGACAGGGACACCCGCAGCGTATCCCCAATCCCATCCATCAGCAGCATTCCCATCCCGATGGAGGATTTGACGGTGCCCGTACGCAGCCCGCCGGCCTCTGTAATGCCCAGATGCAGGGGATAATCACAGGCCGCCGCCAAGGCGCGGTACGCCGCCACCGCCAAAAACACGTTGGATGCTTTGACACTGATTTTAAAATTGAAAAAATCGTGGTCTTCTAAAATTTTGGCATGATGCAGGGCACTTTCCACCATGGCCTCGGCGGTGGGCTCCCCGTATTTATCGAGTAAGTGTTTTTCCAGAGATCCGGCATTCACCCCAATACGCATGGCGCAACCATGGTCTTTGGCGGCTTGGACAACCTCGCGCACGCGGTCTTTGGACCCGATGTTGCCCGGGTTGATGCGCAGGCATTTTGCGCCGGCCTCTGCGGATTCTAGGGCGCGTTTGTAATGAAAATGAATATCCGCCACAATGGGCACGCGGCAGTGGGGAATGATTTTTTTTAATGACGCGCTGGAGTCTTCATCAGGCACGGAAATGCGCACCAAATCGGCCCCTGCGTCCTCTAGGGCCCTGACCTGATCCAGTGTGCCCTGAATGTCCGTGGTCAGGGTGTTGGTCATGGATTGCACTGCGATGGGGGCATCCCCCCCGATCAGAACGTTTCCCACCCTGATTTGGCGAGATGGACGGCGCGGGATGGTGACATGATAGGACATGGGAATTACGACGGCTGTTCCACAATCAACATAACTTTTTTGTATCCGGCGGCCTTAATATCCCCCATCAACACCATGACATCGCCGTAGGGAATGGTTTTATCGGCGCGGATATAGACCTCTTCGCTGGAGGCCTGCACAATGGCAGACAGGCGGGCGATCAACTCCTCACGGGGGGTTTCCCGTTTTTGCAAAAAGATGGTCCCATCTTTGTTCAGGGTGATGACCACGGGCTCTTTATCCATATTTAGATTATCAGCCTGCGTTTGGGGCAAATCCACCGGCACGCCAGACACCAGCATGGGGGCCGCCACCATGAAAATAATCAGCAGCACCAACATCACATCCACCAAGGGCGTGACGTTCATTTCAGAAATGGGATCATTTTCTGTAAATTTATGACCAGCCATGGCTTATTGGCCCCCGCGTTGGATATTGAGCAAAATATCCTCCATAAACAGTTCAATACGTCTGGCGTAACGGTTAATGTCTGTGGAAAATTTGTTGTAACCAAAGGATGCGGGAATGGCGGCAAACAAACCCAGTGCGGTGACAAATAGGGCCTCTGCAATCCCTGGGGCCACCACGGCCAAGGAGGTGTTTTGCGTTACCGCAATGGCGCTAAAACTGTTCATAATGCCCCACACCGTGCCCAAAAGACCAATAAAGGGGGAGGTTGAACCTACGGAGGCCAGAAACACCAAATGCTTCCGATAAACCTCCATATCCCGTCCCATAACCCCAGACATGGCGCGATCCACGCGGGAAAGAAGAGCGGGGATTTCCTCTTTCGTCCATTGTGCAGGCAATTCGTGCTGGGCGGTTAAAAACACACGTCCGGCGCTGTGTTCAACGGCGTTGGTTCCAGGCGGAATGGCATGCTTGATGTCTTTTTGGGCCCAAATGTAATCTTCAAATTTTTTGGATTCGTTCACAACCTTGCGCAGGGTCCACCATTTATGAATCATGATGGTCCATGAAATGATGGACATGGCCAAAAGCAGCAAAACAATTCCCCAGATCACAATATCCGCATTGTCCAGAAAATGAAGAAGGGATCCGCTTTTTTCACCTGAGACCGCTTGTTCCGCTGTAACCGCAACGTTTTCCATAATGTTTTATCCCTGAGTTTCCCGAAAAGACGCCAAGGCCATATAAAGCGGTGCGTCCATAGCTTTAGGTTTACCGTCTTTTGATAAACACGCAAGGTGTATCCTGAGAGAGACCAAAAGATTTTTGTCCCTTAAAATATCCTGCTGCAGATGAATCCGCACGTGGCTGAGGTGCAGCAGTTTGGTCTGGATCAATAAAGAATCCCCCAAAACCGCCGGCCGGTGATATTTTACGGTCATATCGGTGACGGCAAAAACAAATCCTTTGGTCCATAAGGTTTGATTGGACAGGCCCAAAGAAACCAAAAATTCTGCGCGGGCGCGTTCGGCAAATTCAAGGTATTTGGTATGATAAACCACACCCCCCGCATCGGTATCGCAAAAGGCAACGGTGGGGCAGGTATAGATCACCATGACCGCATGATTCCAAATCCATTCAGCGCAAAGGCCGTATAGGCCTGAATCAGGCAGGCTCCGGCGTCTCTCTTGGTTTGAACATCTTGGGCGGAACAGATCCCCCCAACACCGATTAAGGGCAGGGTGACGCCGCGGTCTTTCAGATTTTCAGAGACTTGTTTTAAAATATCTGTGGAGGGGCCCATGAGGGGGCGTCCACTCAGGCCCCCTGTTTCCTTGGCATGGGGATTTTTTAGGGTTTGGGGTCTGGCCAACGTGGTGTTGCCGATGATCAGGCCGTCAATGCGGGTCGCGATGATTTGATCCAAAACATCATTTAACGCCAAAGCATCCAAATCAGGGGCAATTTTCAGCAGCAGGGGCGGGGCGGGGGAGAGTCCCGCCAAAGTGTCCCGACACTCTGACAGCAAACGGCGCAGGGGTTCGGCCCTCTGTAAATCCCGCAGGTTGGGGGTGTTGGGGCTGGAGATATTGATGGTGATGTAATCGGCAATGTCATGAAATCGTTTCAGGCCGCGGCGATAATCAACGGCGGCATCCTGCGCATCTTTATTTTTGCCGATATTGATCCCCAAAATCACAGAGCGGCGGACATCGGGGGATAGTTTTGAAAGGTTACGATAAACCGCCTCAGCCCCACCACTGTTAAAACCATAGCGGTTGATGATGGCCTGATCCTCGGGCAGGCGAAAAACACGGGGACGGGCATTGCCTGGTTGGGGCAGGGGGGTGATGGTGCCCACCTCGATATGGCCAAAGCCCAAACGGGCAAGGCCTGCGACGGCTTCGCCGTTTTTGTCAAAACCCGCTGCCATCCCAATACGGTTTTTAAACGTCAGGCCCCACAGGGTTATCGGGTCGTCTTTCAGGGTTTGATTAGGCACCAGAGCGGGATGGGATAGCCACGCAATCGCCGCGCGATGGGCGGCCTCAGGCGGCAGCAGGCAACGGGTGGCGGTCCAGATGGAGGGACTCACGCTGCCCCCACTTTTTCAGAAATTAAATCACAGGTTCCCTGAACCCCGAACAATTCAATAAAGGACCCAAAACGGGGGCCTTGTTCCTCGCCCAGCAAAACTTCGTAAATCGCCCTAAACCAATCCCGCATGGGGTCATAACCAAAATCACGTCCCACGGTGTAAACCAGACTCTGATACCCCTCGGCATCTGTGTCCTGAGGGGCCGAAAGAAGATCATTTCGAAGTCGCAACAAAGCGGTTTTCTCTGTTTCTGTTGGCAATCGGTATGTCTTTTTGGGTTTGATAAAGTCCTGGTAATACCGAACGGCATACCCCAGCAAATGGTCCAGAAATGGTGCGTTTTCAGGGGTTAATGCGGAATCGTAACGTTTCACAAAGCCCCATAACACGCTGGTATCTTCGGCATGGGCGGCGGCCGCCAGATTTTGCAATAACGAAAATTTCAGGGGGCTTTCTGGGGCAGGGGGGTGTCCACCATGAATAAACCACACGGGGTTATCGTGTTGTTTTAAGGGGTCCTCCCGTGTGTAGCTGTCCAGATGATCCAGATACATGTCTGTGGCTTTGGGGATCACATCAAAAAACAAACGTTTTTGACGCTGGGGGGCTTGGAACATGTAAAAGCTTAGGCTTTCCGTGGGACCATAGGCCAGCCAGTCCTCCATGGACAGGCCATTGCCCTTGGATTTTGAAATTTTATCGCCATCTTCGCCCAAAAACAGTTCGTACGTCATGCCCTCGGGCGGGGTTTCGCCCAAGATGCGGCAGATTTTGCTGGATAATTTGACGGAATCGATTAGGTCTTTGCCGCTCATTTCATAATCCACGTGAAACGCGGCCCAACGTCCGCCCCAGTCGGCTTTCCATTGCAATTTGCTGTGTCCCCCCAGAATGCTGGTGGTTAGGGTTTGCCCTGTGTCAGGGTGTTGCCACGTGATGGTGTTGGCGGCGGTGTCGTGGCCGATGACCTTGGCCTGTAAAACCTTTCCCGTTTCGGGGCACAGGGGCAGAAAGGGGCTATAGGTTTCCCGTCGATCCGGCCCCAGTGTGGGCAAAATCACGCCCACAATGGCATCATAATGCTGCAAAATGCGGCGCAAAACGTCATCATAACGCCCCGCTTTGTATTTTTCAGTTGCACTGACAAAGGTATAATCAAACCCAAAACGGTCCAAAAAGTCCCGAAGTTTGGCGTTGTTATGGGCCCCAAAGCTGTCATATCTGCCAAAGGGATCGGGGACGCAGGTTAAAGGTTTGCCCAGATGTTGTGCCAAAAGGTCTTGATTCGGGACATTGGTGGGCACTTTTCGCAGTCCGTCCATGTCATCAGAAACCACAAACAGTTTTGTGGGCAGATCACTCAGCGCCGCGAAGGCTTGGCGGACCATGCTGGTGCGCAGAACCTCGCCAAATGTGCCGATATGGGGCAGGCCAGAGGGGCCATAACCCGTTTCAAACAGAACATACCCCTTGGCTGGCGGGGCTTTTTCATAGCGTTTGATCAGTTTTTGGGCCTCTTTAAAGGGCCACGACGTTGCAAGAGACAGATCGACCATCAAACATTCACCTTAATCATTGATGTCAAAGATTAAAGGTAAGGCAGCAAAAGATCAAGCCTTGGCTAACCTGTTCCTAAAAAAGATTTTCGCGCCCCAAACGTTGCTCGACGGATTTCATCGCGGCGGTAAATAGCAACGTTGCAGATTAATCCAAAACCGATCATGGTGGTTAGCATAGACGTTCCCCCATATGACATCAGTGGGAAGGGAACCCCTACCACGGGAACAATTCCCGTAATCATCCCAAGATTAATAAAAACATGCATAAAAAACAGGCTGGTGATCCCCAAACATAACAGGCGTCCAAACTGGTTACGGCACGATAGGGCGATGCTATAACCATAGCCCACCAAAATCAGGCAAATGGACAGGGCAAAAACAGTGCCCAGCAGGCCAAACTCTTCTGCAAAAACACTAAAAATAAAGTCCGTGTGTCGCTCGGGGATAAAGTCCAATCGGTTTTGCGTGCCCTGACCCCACCCTTGACCAAACAATCCCCCTGCACCAAAGGCAATTTTGGATTGTGTGATGTGATATCCGGCCCCCAGAGGATCACGAGATGGATCCAAAAATGTCAGAACGCGTTGTTTTTGATAGCCATGCAGGGCATATCGCCAGCCGATCATGCCAATTAAGGGGGCGAGCAAAGCCGCGGTGATAAAAATCCACATGGGCACACCACTGAGGAAGAAAATCACAACGCTGGAAAGAAAAATAATGCCTGCGGTTCCCAAATCCGGTTGTTCTGCCACCAAAAGGAAGGGAAGGGCAATCATCAGCAAGGCAACAATTAAAAAAGAGATGCGTTTGCGTTCCTCTGGAATAACTCCATGAAAATAGCGAGCTAAGGCCAGAATTAGGCCGATTTTCATGGTTTCAGAGGGTTGCAGTTGCATAAAACCCAAATTAATCCACCGCTGGGCCCCCATCCCCACATGACCAATAAAAAAAACCACCACCAGTAGCAAAACCATCCCCCCATAAATCCAATAGGCGTATTTCAGCCAAGTTTGCAGGGGAACCAGCGTGATCGCCAGCAGCAGCGCAAAGGAAAACGCAAAGCGGAGAATTTGTTTTTTTGCCCAAGGATCAAAGGACATGCCCGCCACCGAATAAAGCGTCATGACGCCTAACAAAGCCAGAAGACAGGAACACACCAAGATGCCGGTGGGCAGGCGCCGCAAATGCGCACGGGCCATGGCGATGTACATGGGAAAACCGTGATATTTAGACATAACCCAGCTCGTGCATTTTTAAAAAGATGTCTTTGGTTACAGGCGCCGCCGCGCGTGATCCGCTGCTGCCATGTTCGATAATGACAGCACTGGCGTATTTGGGATTATCCACGGGGGTAAAAGCGATGAACATTCCGTGATCTCGGTATTGTCTGGGCAAATCTTCGTTTTTAATCCCTGCGGCGCGTTGGGCCATGGAAATGCGACGAACCTGCGCCGTTCCCGTTTTCCCTGCATAGGCAAACCCCACATCCACCAAACGTTGGGCGTACGCCGTTCCGCCCGGGACATTCACAACATCGCTCATGGCGTGGCGAACCAATTTCAGATGATCCGGATGAATCCCCAAAGGATCAAAGGCTTTGGGATGCTCCTGATGAAACAATGTGGGATGAACGTTAGTCCCCGTTGCTAAGCGGGCTGTCATGACCGCCAATTGCAGGGGGGTTGTGAGCAAATAGCCCTGACCAATACCGGCAATAATGGTTTCCCCAGGAAACCAAACTTGGTTTTTGACCATTTTTTTCCACGCGGGATCGGGGACAATCCCAGATTTTTCCCCCGATAATTCAATGTTGGTTTTGCTGCCTAATCCCACAAGGCGGGCAAAATCAGCCAGATTTTGAATCCCCATGCGACGGGTCATTTCATAAAAATAAACGTCACAGGATTTAACAATCGCATCATGCCAGTTTACGGAACCGTGGCCTTCTTTTTTCCAGCAATGCACTTTGCGATTACCAAAAAAATAGTGCCCAGGACAAAAAACAGTTTGGTTGGGCTTGACGATATCATGATGCAGCAGGGCCAACGCCGTTAAGGTTTTAAAGGTTGAGGCAGGAGGATAAAGGCCCGCAATGGGTTTGTTGATGAGTGGCTTATCGGGATTTTCTGCCAAGTTTTGCCATGTCGCGTGATCTACCCCTGATGTAAAAACATTCGGGTCATATGAGGGGGTAGAGACTTGAAGTAAAATCTCCCCCGTGCGTACATCCAAAACGACGGCGGCCCCCGTTTCTAGGCCCATCCGTTCATAGGCAAATTGCTGAAGCTGTAAATCGATAGAGAGTGTCTGCGTTTTTCCCTCGGCAGGGGGCTTGACGCTGATTTCTTTGATAATCCGTCCCGCGGCATTGATTTCTAATTGTCTTTCCCCTGGATCTCCCCGCAGTTCTGTATCTTTGTTTTCTTCTATGCCCAATTTCCCCGATTGAGCATCGGGCAGTTTCAAAACAGGATCATTATTTTTGGCCTTGATTTCAGCCTCAGAAACGGGGGAAACATACCCTAAGATATGTGCCAAACTGGGACCATATGGGTAGGTGCGAAACATGCCTTCTTCTGAAACAAGACCGGAAATTTCAGCACTTAAAAACTCTGCCTTGGACACATCTTGCCATGTGACTTTTTTCTTAAAAACCAAGGGGACAAATTTTGGGTTGCGACGGGCCTGACGCAAAAGGGCTTTTTTTTCTTTAGCACTGACGGGAAAATGTTGATTTAAAAGGTCGATGGTGTCTTCGAGGTTTTTAATATGTTCCGGCAGCAACATCAGGCGATATTGTTGTTCATTTTGCGCCAGCATTTTTCCGTGGCGATCCACGATACGGCCACGCAAGGGGGAAATCAGTTGAACATTGACGCGGTTTTCTTCGGCAATTTCACGATATTTCAGGGCTTCGTGGGCCTGTAATCGGTAAAGTTGTCCATAAAGAACGCCAAATAATCCCAGTTTGGCCGTTCCCAGCAAAAAAGCCCGTCTGGAAAAGACATGGTATCGGTTATCCTCTAAGATCATTGATACCTCGAGGGCACAAACAACAGGCAGAGGATAAGCATTATGCCATTGGCAAAAATCCATGTGGCCAAAACATCAGGAAACCCAGAAAAAGAATCCACCAGCAAACTTTGGATTAACCATTGGCTGGAAAACAGCAGGCCTGACATAAACCCAAATCCCAGAATAAAATAAGGTCGGGGATTTTTTTGATATAGACGCTCTTGATGGGAAAAAATAATATAAAACATCAGAGAGAGAAGGGCATGGGTTCCTAAAGGGGTTGCTGACCCCATATCTTGGAAAAGCCCTAAAGACCACACGAACCAAGGAGGAATCACTTGGTAATTTTGCACGATCATCAAAAAGAAAATCAATGCATAGATCGCTTGAAGTGATATTGTCCAAGGCCCCATCGTGATAGAAAAAAAGAACAGCAAAGAGGATATTGCCAATAAAATGGCGGGGAAAAAAAGCGTTGGTAAAACCAACAGGGGATGGGATGTGGGAGAAGACGAAGGTGCCATGTCAATAAAGCACCTGAACAAGATCAATATCTTTGGGATGGTTAAGAGGGATGGCATAGGTGCTCCCTTCGTCGATCATAATTTTGGCAACGGGAATGCCAGCCGGTAAAAAAGTATCATCCCCTGTTGTTAAAAGAATTTCACCACTCATAAAGGATCGGTCATGCGCATATCGCATCTCTAGGGATTGCCCGTTGGTGCCTTGTAAAAGGGCTGTTTGACGAGACATTTCCCCGATGACGGGCACGCGAGAGGCTTTATCTGTAATCAGCAAAACCTCCGCGCCCCCAGGTCCCACCGATAAAATGCGGCCCACCATAGCATAACGGGCGATAACAATATGCTTGGGTGCGATAGCAGGATGGTTCTGTGCCTCAATCAGCATCCGTCGGGTAGAGGGGCCATAGTTATAACGTCGGATGCGTGTTGTCACAAAAGAGGGGGTTTGGGTTGGAAGAAAATGAACTTGCTCTTTAAGATTTTCTAAATCCTGCAAAGAAGCTTCGGCGGTGCGAATTTTTTCCCTTAGGCTGACAATGGTGGCTTTTAGGTCTTGGTTAATTTGGTCGGCTTCGTAAAGATTTTTCCAATCACCTACCAGCCGTTGCCAGCCCATGGTTTTTGTTTGGACGCCGGAAAGGGTCTTATGAAGAGAGTCTTGATAGGCCTCTTTAAGGATCGTTACAGGACGCATGTTTTGTGTGTCCATAAAAAAAAGGATTGTCGCGATCAAAAATAAAAGAAAATAAAGAACAGGAGGAATGGAAAGGGGGCCATCCAAGGAATCGGAGAGGTGAACTTTGAGAACTTTATTGTGACGCATTTTTTTAAGAGTTCTTTAGGAGGGCCTGTTATGATCCTTTATACTAAGGTTATGCTGTCTTAAAAGAAGGTCAAAAAAGAGTTTCAGATTCTTTAAGGTGCTATTTTTTAAAGACTTGCTGCTTTTTTATCACACTGCCTTGTGGCGGGGCCAAGCTGCCGCAAATGGCTACGGCGAGGGCGTCAGCCGTATCATGCTTATCAAAAAGGGGCGCTGTGGGCAGAAGGTGCCTGATCATGGCTTGAACTTGAACTTTGTCGGCATGCCCCACACCCACAACGCATTTTTTGATGGTGTTGGCAGGATATTCCCAAACAGGGATACCAAAAGCGGCCGGTGTCATTAGAACCACACCCCGTGCATGACACAGCGTTAAACTGCTTTTGGCATTGACGTTGATAAAGACCATTTCCACGGCTGCACGATCAGGGCGGTGGGTTTCCAGCAGATCACAAAGCGCTTTGTGTAAAAAGGCCAGACGTTCGGGAAGGCCAAGGGTTTTTGGAGGGGCAATATGACCAGCGTCCAAGTATCGCAGGCGTTGTCCATCTGTTTCAATCAGTCCCCAGCCTGTGGTTCCTAAGCCCGGATCAAGGCCGATAATGCGTTCCGTCAAGGGCATGGTTCTGCTTTCAGATGTTTTTTCTATAAATCCTGATAGACTGAAGGATGTCAATCATGAGAGAGTCCCCATTCTATGATGTCTCCTTCTGTTTATATGAGGAAAGCCCTTGAAGCCGCAGAGGAAAACAGAGGGCAAACATGGCCCAACCCCTGCGTGGGATGTGTTATTGTTCAGGGGGAAACGATTGTGGGTATAGGGGTAACGCAAAAGGGCGGCCGTCCTCATGCCGAAGATATGGCTTTGTCCCAAGCAGGAACGAAAGCCCAAGGGGCCACGGTTTATGTAACGCTTGAACCTTGCGCCCATAAATGTGTGTTTCAGTTAATTAAAGCTGGTGTTGGCTATGTCGTCGCTGCCATAGAAGACCCTGACCCCCGTACGGCGGGTCAAGGGCTTGAACAGCTGCGCCGCGCAGGGATTCGGGTTACGCTTGGCGATGGGGCCGAAGAGGCCCAAGAGATTCACAGGGGATTTTTCAGCCGCCTTCATCATCAACGTCCCATTGTGGATGTTAAAATGGGCATGTCTCTGGATGGTCGCGTGGCTTTGGCCGATGGCCGCAGCCAATGGATTACGGGGGAGGCATCGCGTGCCCACGTCCAAGTTTTGCGCTCTCGTTATGATGCCCTTTTGACATCATGCAAAGCCATCGTGGCTGATCGGGCCCGTCTGACGTGTCGTCTTTCGGGACGGGAACAAAGCCAGCCCCTGCGAATCCTTATGGGGAATGCGGCCCGATTAAACCCAGATTTACCGGTTTTTCAAGACGGTGGTCCTGTGTGGCTTATAAGCTGGCATGATGTACCTGATTCTTTAAAAAAGTATTTTCAAAACATTATTATTATGAAACATGAAGATACATTGAAAAAAGTCTTTTTAAACTTAGGAAAAGAAGGGTTGACACAGGTAATGGTTGAATCTGGGCCCCAGCTCATCACATCCCTTTTCCAAGAGGGCCTTGTGGATCGTTGGCACCTGTTTTACGCGCCTGTACTTTTGGGGGGAGATGCTAAGCCCATGCTGCAGGACCTCTTAACAACAGAGCTGCAACAGAACAGACTGCGCATCTTAGAGACCCAAAACATGGGGGATGATTTTTATATCCACGCCGAAACTATGGGCCACAGCACAATGCCCCACACCAATAACGCCTGAAGCAAAGCAAACAGAACAACGGCACTGCCGATATCTTTGGCTTTTTTGGAAAGCGGATGAATCTCAGGCCCAATGCGGTTAATGATGCTTTCAATGGCTGTGTTCACCAATTCTGCCCCCAAAACCATCAGACTGCTCAGGATCAAAAGGGCCCGTTCTGCCGTTGTCACAGGCACCCATACTGCCACCACCAGCGCGATGATCATAAAAATGATCTCTAGGCGGAAAGCAGGCTCAGTGGTCCAAGTGGCACGCAGTCCATGGAGGGAATATCCCAAAGCGCGGCAAAGGCGGGACAAAGAAAAAACCATAATTATGCCATAGCATGCTTCTTGGCGAGGGTCCAGATTCTTGCTAGGGTTCTCAAATGGACACCCTTTACCCCTATCGTAATCAGTGCCCCCGCATTGCCCCCAGTGCGTTTATTGCCCCCACCGCTGTGGTGATTGGCGATGTGGACATTGGGGAAGAGGCCAGCATTTGGTTTCATGTCACCATCAGGGGGGACGTTCATTTTATCCGTATTGGGGCGGGCACCAACATTCAAGACAACAGCTGCATTCATGTCACCCGAAAAACCCATCCTACGATCATTGGTTGCGGGGTTACGGTGGGGCATAGCGTGACTTTGCATGGATGCACATTGCAAGATGGGTGTTTTATCGGCATGAAGGCCTGTATTTTGGATGGTGCCGTTGTGGAAACGGGGGGATATGTGGCAGCTGGGGCTTTGGTTCCCCCAGGAAAAATCGTTAAAACCGGCGAGCTATGGGCGGGCACACCCGCACGTTGTATGCGCTTACTCACCCAAGACGAAATGGACTTTATACCCATGTCTGCAAAAAATTATATGCAACTATCACGGGAATATCGGGATGGGCTTTAAGGGTTTGTTAACGCATTTTCCTTACAATGATGAGTATATTCCCTAGCGCCAACAAAAAAATTCCTGTTGGTTTTTTTATAGTGTCTTTGAATCCCGAAAGGGTCCTTGTTATGGAAATCCTTATTCTGGCTGTGATTATGATGGTTGTAACCGTGGCCTCGGCTGTATTGTCGATTTTTTTTCATCCTTAAAATCCGCGATCCTTTGATAAAAAACCGTAAAACCCGTTAAATAGACAATGTGTCTGCAACCAGTCTATTGGTATCGTTCTCGTGATGATCAACACGCAGGGAAATCCTGAGTCTGGCTGTTTTTGGGGGAACGGTGGGGGGGCGGATAGACGAAACATGGATATTGTTTCTGGCCAAGGCATCACGAAGACTTAAACATCGGGCATTATCCCCTACCATCAGGGGAATAATGTGGCTCTGGCTGAGTCCCGTATTCCATCCCTGCCGCTGGAGATCTGTTCGTGTTTTTTGGGCCAAGGCATAAAGGTGTTCCCGCTGGCTTTGTAAGCTGGGGAGGAGATCCAGTGCCGCCCTCACCGCCCCCAAAACCATAGGGGGCAGAGCGGTTGTATAAATCAGTCCTGCGCATTTTTGCAGCAACACATCTTTCAGGGCGGCCGTGCAGGCCACATACCCCCCATAGCATCCTATGGCTTTGCTAAAGGTGCCACTGATGAGGTCCACGCCATGGTCTGGTGTGACCAAACCCGCGCCGTTTGGGCCCCAAGCCCCCGTGGCGTGGGCTTCATCCACAATCAAAAAAATGTCGGGATAGCGGTGTTTGATTTGGGCCAAAGCGGTTAAGTCTGTGATGTCACCATCCATACTGAAAATGGATTCCGTCACGATGATGGGGGTATGATCGGGCAGATGTTTTTGGATCACTTGCTCCAAATGGTCAAAATCCTGATGGCGGTAACGGACCAGAGGGGTGCCATGCGCCCCTTGTAACCAACACGCATGAATCCATTTATCCATAATAAGAACAGGGGGTTTATCCCAAAGGGGCAACGTCACAAGTGTCGTTAAAATGCTGGCGTTGGTGTGAAACCCCCCCCCAAAAACCAAAGCTGACTCTGTTTTTTTTAGGGCGGCCAACTGCGTTTCCACCGCTAAGTGCAGGGGATGGTTGCCGCTGAGCAAGCGGGACCCCGTGCTGCCCATCCCATAGCGGTCCATAGCATCAAGGGCCCCTGCCCTCAGCGCCGGATGTTTGGACAAAGCCAGCGTGTCATTGCTGGTAAAATCAAGGCCCTTTTCCTGAAAAGGGTCCGGAAACGATCGCCGCAGATGGTCGGGAACGCGATCAATAAAACCTAGGCATCGATCATGAAAGGAGGACGACATAAAAATACGGCCTAAAGCGCGGGGAAAACAGAACAACGACCCAGCCGTTTCCGCGTGGGCTGCTCCGTTTCCGATCTGACCCAGTGCGCAGGCGCCCTGTCCGCTGCCTGTTTTCCTTAAAAACCACTATACAGGCATTGCGGGGAAAACAAAAAGTCTTTTTGGCCCTATTTCGGATGCGCCAGATACGCAGCCACACCCTCAACCAGAGCGTCGATGGCGGCATCATCGCACAGTTCTGTCACGGCAATCAGCACATCATGTTGCCATTCAGGGCGGAATCGGCCCAGATCCAATCCCCCAATGATGCCCCGATCATAAAGATACGCCAGCATATCATGGGCTGGATACGGCAGGCGCACGGTAAATTCATTGAAAAACGTTGGCGTTAAAAGCTGTATCCCAGACAGGGCAGATAGGCGCTCAGCCGCCCAAACGGCGCGGCGATGGTTCAGGATGGCTAAGTTTTGATATCCCTCTTGTCCCAACAACGCCAAGTGCACACAAAAGGCCAAAGCGCACAGTCCTGAATTGGTGCAAATGTTGCTGGTGGCCTTGTCCCGCCGGATGTGTTGTTCACGGGTTGAGAGCGTTAAAACGAAAGAGCGACGCCCCTCAACATCCACTGTTTCCCCGCAAAGACGCCCAGGCATCTGGCGAAGAAATTTTTCCCGACAGGCCAGCAAGCCCAAATGGGGTCCCCCAAAATTCATAGCATTGCCCAACGATTGCCCCTCAGCCGCCACAATATCCGCCCCCCATTCCCCAGGGGACATCAGAGCCCCTAGGGCCAAAATCTCAGTCACCAACGCCACCACCACAATGCCCCGCGCGTGACACGCCTCAGCCAAAGATCGATAATCACGAACATTCCCCAGAAAATCGGGGTAACTGACAACCACGCACGCTATATCGTCTGATAGAGCTTTTTCTAGGGCGTCATGGGTTCCGAACTCTATGGTTAAACCAGCCAATGGTCTATAGGTTTCCAGAGTCTCTGCGTAATGAGGGTGCAGCGTTTCTGCAATCAGAACATGTTTTCGTTTTGTGAAACGGGCGGCCATTAGGACGGCCTCTACCAAGGATGTCGAACCGTCGTACAAAGACGCATTGGCCACATCCATTCCTGTAATTTCCGCCACTTGGGTTTGGAATTCAAAGAGATATTGCAGCGTCCCTTGGGATATTTCAGGTTGGTAGGGGGTATAAGAGGTCAAAAATTCCCCCCGTCCAATCATGGCATCAACGCTGGCGGGAATATGATGATGGTAAACCCCCGCCCCCAAAAAGAAAGGGCCGGATTGGGCCGTGCGATTTTGAACAGCCAGTGCCGATAAATCCCTGAGCACTTCCCATTCTGGCATGGGATCAGAAGGCACTTTAAGCGGGGCATCAAACAGTGCCTCGGGCACGCCGGCAAATAAGTCTTTGATGCTGCCTGCACCGATGGTTTTTAACATGGCGGCGCGAGAGGCTTCTGTGTGGGGCAAGTAACGCATGATCTATCCCTGAATCAGCGCTTGGTATTGGTCTTTGGACATGAGGATGTCCAGATCAGAGGGGTTTTCCAGCGTGATATCAAAAAACCAACCCTCGCCTTCGGGATCCCGATTGATGGTTTCGGGGGCGGAGATCAGGGCTTCATTGATAGCGGTGATGGTGCCGCTAAGGGGCATATACACTTCGCTGGCCGCTTTGACGGATTCCACCACGGCCGCTTCTGCCCCTGCTAAGAAAGCTTTGCCCACCGCGGGCAGTTCAACAAAAACAATATCCCCCAGCAACTCTTGGGCATGATGCGTAATGCCCACACGGGCGGTTGTCGGGGTTAAGGGTTCGATCCATTCATGATCTTTGGTATAGCGGCGGGTCACAGGGGATCTCCTTTTTGGTTAACGGTGGTAACGGTGGGGGACAAAGGGTAGATTCGTGGGCATCAGGGGCAGCTTTTGGCCGCGGACCATGGCAAAAAGAGTTTCAGGAACAGGGTTTTTAACATAAGCCAACACCACCACATCCCCCCGCGTGGGCGAAAATGCCCCGCTGGTGACAGTACCAACGACGGTGCCCCTATCATCCACAATAGGGGTATCGTGCCGGATGGGTTGACGTCCCTGAAAAACAAGGGGAACGAGGGTTTTGGGCGTTCCGTTTTTCATCTGCGCGATAATGGTTTCATGACCCAAAAAGGTGGGGTGTTCCCGCTGCGCTTTTTGAATGACAAAGGACAATCCCGCTGCAACAGGGCTGGTTTCTTCGGAAAGATCCATACCGTAAAGACACAGCCCCGCCTCTAAACGCAAAGTATCCCGCGCCCCAAGGCCAGCGGGTTTGACGGCATCATGGTTCAGCAGGGCCTGAAAGAGACTTCGGGCGGCTTTGGCATCTGTGCCATAAAATTCAAACCCATCTTCGCCGGTGTAGCCAGAGCGGGACAGGGTTATTTCAGAGCCCTGCCACAGAATGGTGCGATGGGTCAGAAAAGACAGATCAAGCGCTTCGGGAAACAGGGACGCGATAACAGTCTTGCTTTGCGGTCCCTGCAGGGCGAGGATGATGGTGTTTTCCAAAAGGGTAAAGGCCACATCGCCCTGACGGTGCTTGGCGATATGATCGCAAACTTTGGCTTTGTTGCCGGCATTGACGATCATCAGCGTGTCCTTTTCCCGCCGCAGGACCATAATATCATCCACAATCCCCCCCTGTGCGTTGGTCAAAACGCTATAGCGCATCATGCCGGATCGCAGGGTTGATGGATCCATGGGGGTTAAAGAACGCAGCAGGGCATCGGTGTCTGGGCCATTCAGCACGGCCTGTCCCATATGGGACACATCAAACAGGCTGGCATGGGTTCGTGTGTGCAGGTGCTCTGTCAGCGTGCCTGCATAAGAAAGCGGCATGGTATAGCCCGCAAACGGTGCCCATTTCGGGTGAAACGCGTCATGGCAATCCGCAAGGGGCAAGGTCAGCATAAGGATCAAGGTCTAAGCACGAGGGTTTTTGTACGCTTGCCCCCTCTGTCCCTTGTGCCTGAAAGATTCAGCAATGATGACATTGCGTTACTTCATCGGCGGGCACATTGTGCCTCTTTCCAGAGTATCGCCCGCATCATGAATGGCTTCATCAAGGGGGCGCATTCAGTCCTGTGACCTGAGAGTTTCCGGGGCGGTTGCTCCTTCGGCGTGGGGGATGCCCACTTCTCCTGAATGCTCCATACGATATCAGGACTATGACGTTCTGCATGCAATCTGTCAATACGGGCATTCATACGGGCATTCATAATTTCAAACAGCGCATCCTACAACTCAGCCCGCTTGATCCTTTCCACGGCCCCTAAAACAGCCAAAGCCATCAGGGGAATGGCGCCTAAAAATGGCCATGGGGGCAGAGCAATGTTCAGAAGATTTTGGAAAAAGGGCACATTAAAAAACACCCCAACCAACACAGCGGTGACCATAAAAATGATTTTCAGGGGCCTGCCTAGGGCCATCATGGCATGCAAAAAGGTTATTTTGAAACGTCGATGACTGATTAACAAGGCAAAATTCGCCGCAATCATAGCCAGCAGAGTCAAGCCCCGCACGCTGTCTTCGGGCAGGTTTTGAGAAAACCCCCACGCCGCCAAAGATGCCACACCCAAAAGGGCCACCCCCCCTTGGCTGATTTCCCCCAGCAGGTGGCGTTTAGACAGCAATGGTTCATCCGGCAGGCGCGGCGGGCGGTTCATGATGTCGGCTTCTTCTGCTTCGGCCTCAAAAGCCAAGGAACAAACGGGATCAATAATCATCTCCAGCAGGGCCATATGCAGGGGCAAAAACAACAGGGGCCACCCCATAGGCAGGGGCAAAGCCGCCATGCCGGCAATGGGCACATGCACGGCAAGAATATAGCCCATGGTTTTTTTCAGGTTGTCATAAATTCGCCGTCCCAAACGGATGGTTTGCACAATGGCGGTAAAATCATCCTTCAGCAGGACCAGAGAGGCGGCCTCTCTGGCCACATCCGTGCCCCGTTGTCCCATGGCAATGCCGATGTGGGCGGCTTTCAGGGCGGGGGCATCGTTGACGCCATCCCCTGTCATGGCGACAATCTCGTTGTTGGCTTTTAGGGCCTCAACAAGGCGCAGTTTCTGTTCGGGCAAAATACGCGCAAAAACCGTGGTGTTGCGGACCGCCTGTGCCAAGGCAGCATCGTCCATTTGGGACAGGTCACCCCCTGTTAGGATGTTTTGGATGGGAATACCAGCCTGACGGGCGATGGATCTGGCCGTTTCCGGATAATCACCGGTAATCATCAGCACGCGGATGCCGGCTGTGTGGGCATCCTCAATGGCCTGTGGCACCCCTGGGCGCAGGGGATCTTCCAGCCCCACCAGACCCAAAAGGGTCATGCCAAAGGCCGAGGGGTCCTCGGGCAGGGCTTTGCCCTCAGGCCACTGTCCTTGGGCCACCGCCAGAACCCTGAGCCCCTGTTCCGCCATGGCTTTCATATCATCATGGACGGTTTTGGCCAAAGAGTCCTTGGCATGACACAGGGACAAAACGGTTTCCGGCGCCCCTTTGCACGCGATGTGCAGGGTGTCTGAGGCAGGAGTTTGCCAAATATGAATCATAGCGGGCCGCGTGGGGGTCAGGGGGTATTCTGCCACAAGCGTTGCGGTGTTTTGGGCGGTGCTGGGCAAAACAGCATGGATGGCCTGTTCCATGGGATCATGGGGCCGTGAAGACGACGCACGAACCGCCACCAAGGCCAAGGTTTCGCACGATGCATGCAAAGGGTTTCCCTTTTGCCAGAGATCGCCCTGCAAGGTTTTTAGGGATTGCACCGTCATTTTGTTTTGGGTCAGGGTTCCCGTTTTGTCGGTGCATAAAACGGTGGCCGCGCCCAGCATTTCCAGGGCCGCCGCGCGGCGGGTCAGCACATGCGCCCCCGCAATGCGCCATGCCCCCATAACCATAAACACACTGAGCACCAAGGGGAATTCCTCTGGCAGCAAAGACATGCCCAGCGCAATACCCCCCAAGGTGGCCTGCATCCAATCATCCCGCATCAGGCCATAGAGCAGAATCATCACAACACTAAACGTCAAGCCCCCCCATGCGCACGCGCGGACCAATTGTCGCGTTTGGGTGCGAAGACGAGGGGGTTCGGTTTCAATGCGGTGAAGGTCTTTGCCGATATGCCCGATTTCTGTGCGCTCCCCTGTGGCCATAACCTCTGCCAGCGCCTGCCCGCGCACAACCAGCGTCCCTGAAAACACAGCCCCCAGATCATCTCCCCCTGGACGGGGCATGGTATCCTCTGTGGCCAAACGCTTGCGCACGGGGACGGATTCACCGGTTAACAGCGATTCATCGGTAAACAGATGGTGGCATTCCCGCACCAAGGCATCGGCGGGGATACGGTCCCCCTCTGCCAAAACGATAATGTCGCCGCGAACAACATCGGTGCCCGCAATACGTTGACGCTGACCGCCGCGGATGACCAGTGCCCGCGGGCTGCTGAGGACACGAAGGGTGGCCAGCACGTTTTCACTGCGGATTTCCTGAACAATGGCAATGCCCACGGACAGAGAGGCTAAGAGAGACAAAACCAAGGCCTCGATCCTGTCCCCCAAAACCATGTAAATGGCGGCAGAGGCCAGCAGCATTAAAAACATGGGTTCCTTGAGAACATCCTGCAAAATAACAGAAAGGCCCCGTTTTTTATCGGTGGGCAGCAGATTGGGCCCCTCAAGCGCCAGCCGGTTCAGGGCCTCGGCCTGACTGAGTCCCAGCAACGATGCCGTGGTGTTCATGGTTTTATCCCCCAATGCGGTGATCAAAGGGTAGGGGGTCTTGGGGTTTCGTGCAAGGGGGAGGTTGGGGAGTAGGGAGTAGGGAGTGGCCCAAGGCCCTCGGACACACCACGAAGGGTGTGCCGAGGCTTGGGTGGAGCCCCCTTGTGGGGGGGGGGCAAGGGTTTACCAGAGTTCCTGGCTTGTGCAGCGCCTTTGACCGTCTTGACCGCAAGCGGGTCCTGAGGTCCCGTTGGGTTGATTCAGGAGCCCCAAGAAATCTTGGAGTGTCATGCAAATCAAGGTGCTGCCCTCCCCGAGGCAGACAATGGTTTGACGCTGCTCGGCAGCGGGAGGTGCAGCAACCGCTGGGGCTGCTGTGAGAGCCGACAGCCCGAGGAGGACTGCGGCGCACGCAGTAGAGAAGAGGCTTCTCATGGGTTTGAACGTTCCCAATCGATGGATTGGGGCGAGGTTTGAGATTTTAGTTTAATATATATATATATATGCGTCAAGAATTTTATTGATATTTTTTCAAAACCGACAATTAGTCTGTTTTTTCAGGTGGGTTTTGGGGGGGGATGATTTTTGATTTTTCACCGCCCGCGGGGGTGGGGGCCAGGGCGCCGGCCTGTGTCAGGGCGTCAAATGCGCGTTGATACCATACACTGTCATTGGCGTTGGTGGCCAAGACGGCGGCGTTGCGGCGGGCTTCTTCGGTTAATCCGATGGCCAGATGGGCCACCACCAGACGATACAGGGCCTCTGGCACGTGGGATGTTGTATCAAATGTTTTAATCACCGTCTGAAACCGCCGAATGGCCGAGGGATATTCTTTTTGTTTCAAATAAAAACGGCCGATTTCCATTTCTTTGCCGGCCAAGTGATCCTGCGTTAAATCCCGTTTCAATCGGGCATCGCGGGCGTATTGTGAATCGGGGAACAGGGTATACACGGCCTTGAGCGCATCATCGGCCTGCTGCGTCGTCAATTGATCCCGCCCTACGTCCACAATTTGTTCGTACAAACACAGGGCCTTGAGATAATACGCACGGTCAATTTGGGGATCGGCGGGGTACAGTTCAATAAAACGATCCAGCGTTTGCAAAGCCTCTTCGTATTTGCGGCCATCGTATTCCACCTGAGCCTTTTCCATCAGGGCGATGTTGATTTTTTCCCAGTAGGGGTAATTTTGTTCTAACTGTTCGTAACGCTCGGCGGCCTTTTTGTATTCTTTGTTGGCTACGGCCTCTTTGGCCTCGGCATAGACTTGATCGGGGGTTTTTTCGATTTCTTTTTCTGTGGCCTCATCTTTGCTGCTGGCGCAGGCGGACAGGGCGGTGATTATGGCCAAAAGGCACAGCATCCGCCGAAAAAAACAGGGGCCTGTGGTGTGGTTGTGATCCTGCCCGTGTGTCAACAGCATGGCGCCCCCTGTTTTGTGGTTTTTTTATGGTTGGGCTTTCTTATATCAAACAAACCCTTTGGGTGGGAAGGAAAAACAAACGCCAAAACCAAACCCTTTGTCTTGAAAGGTTCAGCCCACCGCCCTATAGTCACGCCATCGCCCCTAAGGCCCATTGTTAAGGATTTTTGATATGAGCAAGCCCTATACTCTCTACGGTTGGCACACAGTTTTGGCCGCCCTGAAAAACCCAAACCGCACGGTGAATCAGGTTTGGGTGAATGAAACCGCCAGAGACCGCTTGCAAGAGGAAGATGCCCATCATTTCATCGATCCGCGCTATGTTCGGTTGGCCTCCACCCAGGATTTGAATCGCAAAACCCTCGATGGGGTGCATCAGGGCATCGCGGCGGAGGTCCTTCCCTTAGAGCAGCCGGATCTGGAGGATCTGTTGCCAGAGGCATCCCTGTTCCTGATGTTGGATCAGGTGACGGATCCCCATAATTTTGGGGCCATTGTGCGGACGGCGGCGGCCTTTTCTGCCGATGCCATCATTGTTCAGTCCCGCCACAGCCCGTCAGAAGGGGGTGTTCTGGCCAAAACCGCCAGCGGTGGATTGGATCATATCCCCATTGTATCGGTTGTGAATTTATCCCGCGCGTTGCAGGATTTAAAAAACGCTGAGTTTTGGACCATTGCCTTTGATTCGGCCGGAAAAGATACCTTTGACCCCAGCCGTTTGGGGGCCAAAAAGGTTTTGATGATGGGGGCGGAGGGCAAGGGTCTGCGCCCCAACATCATCAACCATGCGGACATTTTGGTGCGTTTGCCCACCAATCCGGATTTTCCCAGTTTGAACGTTTCCAACGCCGCCGCCATTGCGTTGTATGCCTGTCAAGCCTGAGGATATCCCGTTTTTGGACCCAAACGGAAACTCCGTCCCCCTTTATAGTCCTGAGGGGTTTGCGGCCCTGTCCCAGTTATGGTTAAAGGTGGGCTGGTCGGTGGGGTATCCCTTCGCTCAATCGTGGATGGGGTTTCCGTTGATTCAGCTGCCGCAGGATGTCATGCGCATGCAGGCCCTGATCACGCAAGAGCAGCCCACCCTGATCATCGAAACGGGGGTATCCGGCGGGGGGTCCATGGCGCTGTATGCCCATTTGGCCTTGGCCTACGGCGGGGCCCGTGTGGTGGGGATTGAAAAAAACCCACGATTCGAACATATTGACGCCCTAACCGCCCATCCCATCTTGGGCCCCCACATCACGGTGATTGAGGGCGACAGTGCGGAGGCTGCCATCCCCGACCGCATTCGGGCAAAAACCCAGCCCCACCATTGGCAGCGCGTGTGTGTCATTTTGGACAGCAGCCACCGGTATGATCATGTCCTGAAAGAGCTGCGCCTCTACAGCCCTTTGGTCACCATAGGCAGTTTTATCATGGTTATGGATGGATCCCTAAAGGACATGGCCCATGTCCCATCTGGCAAAGCCCGCTGGGACCACGACAACCCCCACCGCGCGGTGCAGGATTTTTTGCAGGAATCCCATCATTTTGTGTTGGATCAGCAGGGCATGGGCCCCCACCCCGACATCACCCTGTGCCCCCAAGGGTTGCTGCGGCGGGTGGCATAACGGGGTTGACACATTT
>JBILTX010000019.1:0-20957 GCA_044371315.1 Alphaproteobacteria bacterium
TATTATCCAAGACTGGCGTGGCCGCGTGGTCAGCCGTTTTGATGTCACCATGGTTGGAAAATGGGAAGGGGATGAAGGCACCCTGACCGAGGATTTTGTGTATTATGATACCCAAAAAACACAACAGCGCATTTGGCACATTAAAAAAATAGCGGATGGCCAGTACGAAGGCACCGCGTCGGACATTTTGGGCATCGCTAAAGGGGAAACCTTGGGCAGTGCCGTGCGCTGGAATTATGTGATGGATTTGGATGTGGACGGCAGCACGTATCGCATTCGTTTTGATGATTGGATGTGGGCCATGAATGATGGTGTGGTTGTGAATCGATCCTATCTGAAAAAATTTGGCTTTACGGTGGCGGAACTGACGTTGTTCATGCAAAAGCAAAACCCATGACCGTAAACACCTATCAGGGCCAAGTTGTTTGGTTGGTGGGGGCCAGCAGTGGCATTGGGGCTGCCCTAGCCAAGGTTTTATCGCAAAGGGGGGCAAGATTGGCATTGTCGGGCAGGCGGGTTGAGGCTTTGCAGGATCTTTGTGCCTCTTTGGGACCGGATCGTCACCGTGTTTTTCCTTTGGATGTTTCGGACCCTGCGGCCACGCAAACGGTGGCCCATGAGATCAAAACAACCATGGGGTCCATGGATCGGGTGATTTTTATGGCCGCGGGCTATGATCCCATGCGACTCAGCGCCCTCGACATCCCCCTGACCCATCAAATTGTCACCACAAACCTGATGGGGGCGTTTTATCTGATTCAGGCTGTTCTTCCTTTTTTGCGCGAAAGTCAGGGACAAATCGCCCTGTGTGGCAGTGTGGCGGGATATATGGGACTGCCAGAGGGCCAGCCCTATAGCGCAACCAAGGCCGCCATCATCAATCTGGCCGAAAGCCTGCATGCCGAAGAGGGCCACTATTTTGATGTCAAACTCATCAGCCCCGGATTTGTCCGCACCCCCTTAACGGATAAAAACGATTTTTCCATGCCCATGATTATCGAGCCAGACCAAGCCGCCCTCGCCATTGCCGATGGTTTGTTATCCAAACGGTTTGAAATCCACTTTCCCAAAAGGTTTACGTTTTTTCTTAAGGCTCTTCGGGCCTTACCCTATGGCCTCTCCTTAAAAATAACATCACGGATGAAGGGATAAAAACGGATCAAACATCCGTTTTTTGTGCTTCACAGACACTCACAGTGTCTGGTCGTTGGGGGGGCTTGGGTTTATAGCGTATGCCATACAGGGCCAAACGCAGGGCCTGTCTATGAATCAGAACAATGGCTTTTAGGGTAACGAGGGGGTGGCGCCAAAACGCCAAGCGCCAGTTTTTTTTGGTCAGCGGTGAAAACGTTCCCCAAAGGGCCGTGATCAGTTGTTTGTTGTCGTTTTCGTTATAATAATCAATCCAGACGCCCAAACGATCCTCTTGCCAGTCGAACCGAAAGCGATAGGTGCCGTTTCTTTCCAAAAAGGGGGAGACATGAAACACCTTTTGCCCACAGATCCATGTTTCAGAATCCAGCGGATGATGATTGGCATTGAAACACAAGTAACTGTGTTGTTCCCCGAAGGTATTATGAACCTCGCACACAACGGCTCGCAGCGCGTTTTGGGTGTCTAGGCACAAATAAAAACTAACGGGATTAAACACATACCCAAAAACCTTGGGCATAGTGAGTAGGATTATGGTGTGTACATGTTCGGAAAGACCTTGGGTGCTGAGAATCTCCCTAACCCATCCCACAGGATCGCGACCATCGCGGTAACCCACATCATGGGGATCAAAGGTTCCCCAAACGCTGGAAATTTTCTCTGCCGGCAAGGGCAGGGCCATGTAATACACACCGTAGGAAAATGTATTGTCTTTGGGAAACAGACGTTTGTGCATCACGCGGGCGGTGTAAATCTGGGGGCCCTTTACCATGGTGGGGCGATTCCCATGGTTTGCGCGACGGCCACCGCACTGGCCAGACCGTCTTCGTGAAAGCCATACCGTTGATAGGCACCGCAAAACCACAGGCGGTTGTGACCCTGCAGCGTGCCGATGCGGCTTTGATTTTTAATGGCGTTTGCATGAAACACAGGATGTTCAAAGGTATAGGCATTATGAACTAAGGTCTCTGCGGGTGGCTTCCCCGGATTTAATGTCACCATCAGGGGCGTTGGTGTGGGCAGGGATTGCAGATTGTTCATCCAGTAACTCAGGGAAACAGCAGGGGATTGATCCTTTCTGGCTTCGGAAAGGTACACCCAGCTGGCCCACGCCGCCCGACGCCTCGGCATAAACCCAACATCACTGTGCAGAATTGCAAGGTTGGGTTGATACGAAAAGGCCCCCAGAATCTCTTGTTCCTTGGCGTTGGCATCCGCCATCATGGCCAGCGCCTGATCGGCATGACAGGCCAAAACGACTTCGTCATAAAGGTGTTGCTCTCCGGAAACGTCCTGAACCATGACCCCTTCGGCCTCGCGCCACAATCGTGTAACCCCGCTGGAAAGGCGGATGCGGTCCTTAAAGGGCTCTGTCAGCAAGGCCACATAAACGCGGCTGCCGCCTTGGACGGTGTACCATTGCGGCTGATCATTTAGGGTCAACAGGCCATGATTTTCAAAAAAACGCACAAAGGTTTGGGCGGGAAAATTCATCATGTCTGATAAAGGGGTGCTCCAAATCGCCCCGCCCATGGCCAGCAAGAAGTAATCGCGAAACCATGGCCCCATGCCCAGATCATTCAAGCAGTCTTTTAAGGTGACTGCGGGATCTTTGTTGGCATAGGTTAGGGCGCGGGCGTTAAACTGAAAGACGTTGGCCACCATTCGCCAAAATGACGGGCGCAGCAGGTTGCGTTTTTGGGCAAAAACACTGCCCACCGACTGCGTGCCATATTCCAGCCAGCCTTGGTTAATGCTGGCGGCAAAGGACATATTGCTTTTGATGACGGGCACCCGCAGGGCATCAAACAAACGGGTCAACAGGGGATAATTTTTATGATTAAAAACAATAAATCCCGTATCCACGGGGATTTGCCCCTCGGGCGTGGCCACATCCACTGTGCGGCTGTGGCCCCCGATGTAATTATTTTTTTCATAAACCATAATGTCATGATGGGGGTGCAGCAAAGAGGCCGCGCCCAAACCAGAGATACCCGTCCCAATGATGGCGATTTTTTTTCGTTGTGACATTTTGGGGTGTTCCTAAAGATGGGATTTTGGGGGTTATTCCGTTAAATCATCCCACAGGCCCTTGATTTTATCAAAAAACCCTTCGGATTTTGGGCTGGTTTTGTTGCCGATGCCGGAAAATTCCTTCAGCAGGTCTTTTTGACGCTCTGTCAGGTTCACAGGGGTTTCCACGGTGACATCAATATACAAATCGCCCCGCAGTGTGGATCGCAATTTGGGCATGCCCTGTCCTTTCAGGCGGATTTTTTGTCCCGCTTGAGTGCCTTCGGGTATGGGCACTTTCAGGCGTTTTCCTTCAATCCCCGGAATTTCGATGATCCCCCCCAGCGTGGCTGTGACCATGGGAATGGTGGCGTGGCAAAACAAATGTTCGGCCTGACGTTCAAAAAACGTGTGGGGTTTGATGGAAAGAAAAATATACAAATCCCCAGACCCCCCGCCGCGCAAGCCAGATTCCCCTTCGCCGGCTAGGCGGATGCGGGTTCCGTCCTCAACTCCTACGGGGATGGTGACCTCTAATGTCCGTTGTTTGTTCACGCGGCCTTGACCTTGGCAAGGGCGGCAGGGCTTTTCGATGATCACCCCAGCGCCTTGACATTGGGGACAGGTCCGCTCGAAGGCAAAAAAGCCCTGCTGAGAGCGTATGCGCCCAGCCCCCTGACACCCAGGACAGGTGACTTGGGACGACCCCTCCGCGGCGCCGGTTCCTTGGCAGGATTCGCAGGCCATCTGGGATGAAAATTTAATGGTGGTCTTTTTGCCCTTAAAGGCTTCCTCTAACGTAATATCCAAATTATAGCGCAGGTCCGAGCCTGGTTGCTGCACAGACCCACCGCCGCGACGTTTGCGCCCGCCGCCCATGAAGTCATTAAAAACCTCATCAAAAATATCGGAAAATCCCGAAGAAAAATCAAATCCCCCAGGTCCGCCCCCCCCTCCGGATTGGGCCCGTTGATAATTGTCATGACCGTATTGATCATATATTTTGCGCTTTTCAGCGTTGCTTAGGACCTCATAGGCTTGGTTGATCTCTTTGAATGTTTCTTCTGCCTTGGCATCCCCGGGATTTTTATCGGGATGGTATTTCATGGCCAGTTTGCGAAAGGCTTTTTTGATGTCCTCTGCACTGGCATTGCGGTCAACACCCAAAAGTTGATAATAATCGGCCATAAGGTCCAAAAACTTTCTCTGCGTTCAGGCTTTTATATAAGCCCTGTAGGGGAGAGGTGCAAGGGGGGGATGTGCCAGAAAGGGTTGGTTTTCAACATTTCTCTATCGTCTTTTTTAATCCTCTGTTAGAAAAAACTCTTTGATCCTTTTTTCTGAATGTTATGCCCATAACCCTGACGTTTCCCGATGCTTCCCAGCGTACTTATGATGCGCCCTTAACAGGTGTTGAGCTGGCCAATGCCATCAGCAAAAGCCTTGCCAAGCGGGCGGTCCTGTTGTCCCTGAATGATACGCTTTACGATCTTTCCCATACCATTACGCAGGATGCGCGGGTGAGTCTTCTGAGTGCTGACGATCCCGCGGCATTGGATACGCTGCGTCACGACGCCGCCCACATTATGGCGCAGGCGGTTAAGGCCCTATATCCCGATGTTCAGGTGACCATTGGTCCCTCTATCGAGAATGGGTTTTACTATGATTTTCATACGCCGCAGCCTTTCCGCGAAGAGGATCTGGCCGCCATCGAGGCCAAAATGCGTCAGATTATCGAGGCTAAAATTCCCCTCGTGCGAGAAGTCTGGGAACGTAACAAAGCCATCTCGCTTTTTGAGGGGATGGGGGAGCATTTTAAGGCAGAAATTATCCGTGATTTGCCCGAAAACGAGATCATCACCCTGTACCGTCAAGGTGATTTTGTCGATTTGTGTCGCGGGCCCCATTTTCCCACCACGGGCCACGTGGGTATGGCCTTTAAGTTGCAGCGGGTGGCGGGGGCCTACTGGCGCGGTGACGCCAAAAACCCCATGTTGCAAAGGATTTACGGCACCGCTTGGGCCAGCAAAGAGGACTTGAATGCTTATCTGACGATGCTGGAGGAAGCCGAGAAACGCGACCACCGAAAACTGGGCCGCGCCATGGAATTGTTTCATTTCCAAGAGGAAGCCCCTGGCAGCATTTTCTGGCACCCCGCGGGATGGACCGTTTATCAGGGGGTTGTAAGTTACATTTTGAAAAAAATGCAGCAGCACGGCTATCAAGAGGTCAATACCCCCATTCTGGTGGACAAAACCCTGTGGGAACAATCGGGTCACTGGGATAAATTCCGTGACAATATGTTTGTGTGTCAACACGGCGAAGACGAGAAAACCTTTGCCATCAAGCCCATGAACTGCCCAGGGCATGTTCAAATTTTTAAACAGGGCATTAAAAGTTACCGCGATTTGCCGCTGCGGCTGACGGAATTTAATACCCTGCACCGGAATGAATCCTCAGGGTCTTTGCACGGGTTGCTGCGCCTTCGGACCTTTCATCAGGATGATGCCCACATTTTTTGCACGCCGGATCAAATTAACGCAGAAGCGGTGGCGTTTTGCGCCTTGCTGAAAGAGGTTTACGCTGATTTTGGATTTCACGATGTCCGCATTAAATTTTCTGACCGCCCCGAAAAACGGGCCGGCAGCGATGAAACGTGGGATCGGGCGGAAAAGGCGTTGAAAGAAGCCGCGCTGGCATCGGGCCTTGATTTTACCCTAAACCCTGGTGAGGGGGCGTTTTATGGGCCTAAGCTGGAGTTTGTTCTGCGCGATGCCATCGGGCGGGATTGGCAGTGCGGGACACTGCAATGTGATTTCATTTTGCCCGAACGCTTGGGCGCCCATTATGTGGATGCATCGGGGGATAAAGTCCACCCTGTCATGCTACACCGCGCCATTTTGGGAAGTTTAGAGCGCTTCATCGGGATCCTGCTGGAAAACACCGCAGGGCATCTGCCCCTGTGGCTGGCCCCCACGCAGGTGGCTGTTCTGACCATCACCAGCGCCCAAGATGGGGCGGCTCTGGCTGTTTATGAAAAACTGAAGGGTGCAGGGGTGCGGGCCGTTTTGGATACCCGCAGTGAAAAAGTGTCCTATAAAATTCGGGAGCATTCCCTGAAAAAAATTCCCATACTCGCCATCATCGGCGCGAAAGAGGCCGAAGATGGCACCGTAACCCTGCGCCGTTTGGGCAGCACAGAAACAGAAACGCTTTCCCAAGATGATTTCCTGAACGTCTTCTTAAACCCCATATAAGGCAGGGCTAGTTGGAAGATATCGCCAATTTGTTGCAGATCAGGGTGATTTTATCGGTGATGGCCTGAACTTTTTGTTCGTAATGGGCATCCTCATCCCTTGCGTCCCGTGTGTTGGGGGTGGCTGCGGCATTGAGTGGGGTCGCCTCCTTGGGATGGGTCCCTGATTTGGCATCGAACAATTCATCCGCCAACATCAGTAATGTCATGACCAAAAGCTTGGTTTCCGAAAGAACCATTTTTTTGCCCACTTGGCGCCAGATTTTGTTGACGCGTTCATCCGCAACCTCAGCCAGTTTTCTTAAATGCCCTTCTTGTCCCCGTTGACATGATAGGGTATAGGGCTTGCCGTGGATGATCACTTCAACATCAACGATTTGGGTCATTGGGGGGCCTCATTTTTGGAATCGGGGGCCAAAAGATTGAGCGCCTGATCCACGAGGGCCAAGGCCTGATCCACCTCTGCACGCCATGTTGGATCCAAGGCGGATTGTGTTGATGTTGAAAGAGTGGGCGGGGGTGAAACCTTTGCCGTTTGCGCCAAGCGTGCCGCCAAGGCGTCGCGTTCGGCTTTTAGGGTTTGACATTCGCGCTCTAGGGCCAGATAGGATTCTTGTTCGGCCAACAAACGTTCTGCCAGCGTCCTCTGCAATTCCCGAATGGCCAAATGGGCGCGTTCAAGGGCGGCCTCAGTTTTGGGCAATTCAACATCGGATTCAAAGGCGATGGCGGTGGTCATTGACGAAAACTGTGTGTTTCTGTATGGTGTGGCACGTTTCAGACCTTCATTCATAAGGGACTTTTTTCCTCTTCGCAAGGCACTTGAACAGGCGAAAACAACAACCCGATTTTTGAGATTTTTATGACTCTTTCTTTGGCCACTGCGTTACGGTTTTTGAGTGTTGATATGGTGGAAAAGGCTGCCTCGGGCCATCCTGGCATGCCGCTGGGTATGGCGGATGTTTTAACGGTTTTGTTTTCGGAATACGTATCTTTTGATGCTTCTTGCCCCACGTGGGCCAATCGAGACCGGTTTATTTTATCGGCTGGACATGGGTCAGCGGCCCTTTACAGCTTGGCGTATTTGCTGGGGTATCCAGAGGCCACGTTGAATCAACTGAAAGCTTTTCGCCAGCGGGGCAGCAAAACCCCAGGGCATCCGGAACATGATTTGGGTTTTGGTATTGAAACCACCACGGGCCCTTTGGGGCAAGGCTTAGGAAACGCTGTGGGTATGGCCATGGCTGAGCAGATGATGCGTGCGGAACTGGGTAAAGACATCATTTCCCACCGAACCTTTGTGGTGGCGGGTGATGGGTGCTTGATGGAGGGCGTGGGTCAGGAAGCCCTTTCCCTTGCGGGGCACTTGGGCCTGAGCAAACTCACGGTTTTGTTTGATGATAATCATATTTCTATTGATGGGGATACGGATCTGAGTTGTTCGGATAATCATATTGATCGTTTTCGGGCCTGCGGCTGGCACACGCTGGCCGTGGATGGTCACGATCCTGTGGCCATACGGGCGGCGCTGGATCAGGCTTTGTTGTCTGATAAACCTACGTTTATCGCCTGTCGCACCACCATTGGCTGGGGGTCCCCCACCAAAGCAGGGACCGCCGCCACTCACGGATCCCCTTTGGGGAAAGAGGAAATCGCCCAGATGCGGCAAAACCTCTCTTGGCCCTATGATCCGTTTGTGATTCCTGATGATGTTTTGACGGCATGGCGCAATTTGGGCGTGCGGGGAAAATCTGCGCGGTTGGCGTGGGAACAACAATGGGGGGCGCTTCCCCCCGAACAGAAAAACCGGATGAACGCCGATTTTCCTAAGAATGCCCAAGAGACCCTTTTGTCCTATAAAAAACAATGGTTCATGGATCGCCCCACCATGGCCACACGGAAAGCCTCGGGGTTGGTTTTGGATCAATTGGCCCCCTTGGTGCCGGCGTTGGTCGGGGGATCTGCGGATTTGACCGGATCCAACAACACCCGCGCCAAAAGTCAAAAAACCTTTTCCGTCAACCACCCAGAGGGACGTTATATCCATTATGGCGTTCGGGAACATGCCATGGGGGCCATTATGAACGGCCTTTCTTTGTACGGGGGTTTTGTTCCCTACGGCGGGACGTTTTTGGTTTTTAGTGATTATTTGCGCCCAGCCCTGCGCTTATCGGCCCTGATGGAACAAGGGGTTATTTATGTTTTGACCCATGATTCCATTGGTTTGGGGGAAGATGGCCCCACGCACCAGCCCATAGAACATCTGGCTGCCCTACGCGCCATTCCCAATGTACATAATTTTCGTCCTGCGGATGCGGTGGAAACGTTAGAATGCTGGGAACTTGCGCTTAAAAACCGTCACACCCCCAGCGTGTTGGCCCTCAGCCGTCAAGATTTACCCACCCTGAGAAATCCTGAGGCGGATATTGCCATCAACGCCAGTGCGCGGGGGGCCTATCTTCTTTCCGAGGGTACGCTGGCCCCCAAAATCACTTTGGTGGCCACAGGGTCCGAGGCTTCTTTGGCCGTGGATGTTCAGCAGGCACTGGCCCAGCATGGGGTAGGGGCAACCGTTGTTTCCATGCCCTGTCATGAGTTGTTCTGGGCGCAAAGTGAATCGTATCGAGAGGCTCTCTTCCCCAAAGAGCGGCCCATCGTGGCCATCGAGGCCGCATCATCCCTGTCGTGGTATCGCTTGGTGGGGGAAAGGGGCATGATTTTTGGTATTGACACGTTCGGTATGTCTGCCCCCGCTGCGGATGTTTATGACCATTTTGGCTTAACCCCTAAGGCTGTGACGGAAAAAATCGTGGCAAAGTATTCTGATTTGTTTTGATCGGAGGGGTAGGGCCATTCATGCCAAGCGCATGACCAAGGCATGGCGGCCCGCGCCATAATAATGGTGCCGCCGCCCAATGGGTTGGAAGCCCAAGGTTTGGTACAGGTTCAGGGCAGCGGTGTTTGTATCTTCAACCTCAACAAACAGGGGTTTTTTAAGGGGGCAAAGGGTGCGCAGTAAGCTGCGTGCGATCCCTTGGCGACGATACAAGGGATCCACAGCCAAAAGCAGCACATCCTGATGATCTAGGGTGTCTTGGATCATCAAAAAACCACCGATCTTTCCTCCGCATAAAGCAACCCAAGTGGTGTGTTGATGCAGCCAGTCCTCAAAGTCGGATTGATGAAAGGGGGAAAGGCCGGTTTTTTGGTGTAAAGTCCAAAGGGGGGGCCAATCAGCCATCGTTTCTTGGCGAATTACCATGGGGAAAGCCGGAGTGTGATTTTTGCGCCCTTGGTGTTCTCTGGGTCCAAACGCAAAGGATGTCCGTGCCGTTTGGCAATGTCTTCGGCAATGGATAAACCCAGCCCCACGTGACCCGCCACAACAGGACGCTCGTCTTCCAAACGAACAAAAGGCGTTTTGGCCCGCTCAAAGGCCTCTGGGGTCAGGCCGGGACCATTATCGGCAACGGTTATGTCCACATAGCCTTTGTGGTCCTGAACGCTGATGGTACACAGGGTGCCATAGGTTAGGGCGTTGTTGATCAGGTTCACCAAACATCGCCGCAACAACAGGGGCTTGGCACGGACGTTGACAGGAGGGATTGGCAAAATTTTCAGGGTTTGGGGATCAAAAGAGGCTGCTAAGGCGTCTAAAAAAGAGTCTAGCGCCACACATTGCCAATCTTCCCCCTGATCATCCCGCGCAAACGCCAGATAGGAATCCACCATGGCCTGCATTTCCAGAACATCGGGCAGTATATCCTGTTTAATGTCTTGGGGCGTCATTTCCAGCGCAAGGCGCAGGCGCGTTAAGGGGGTGCGAAGATCATGGGAAATACCGGCCAGCATCTCGGTGCGCTCGGCCACGTTTTTCAGGATATTATCCTGCATGGTGTTGAACGCGCGGGTGGCTTTGCGGACTTCTAGTGCCCCGCGGGGTTTTAAGCGTTTGGGGGTTCCCTCTTGACCAAAGGCCTCTGCGGCCATGGCCAAGTCGCGTATGGGGTGCATTTGATTGCGCATGAACCCCCAAGCCACCAAAACCAGCAGGATGCACAAACCAACGGACCAAATAACGTAAACAAAAACCGTGCTGGAAAAAATCTTTTTGGGTGTGGTGCTGAGGGTGATTTGATGCTGGGGCAAAAATACGGTAACCGTGACCCAGTTTTTGCTGGTTTCGACGGTCAGGGGATAGGGAAGGCGGCTTTCCAGCTCGCGCCGCAGCATGCCTTCTTGATCAAACAGAGAGGTTAGCCATCCCAAAACACTGTGTCGGGTGTCGGTTCCTGAGGCAGGGGTGCTGCGCGTGAAGTTAATATCCAAAGCGGCGGCCATATCGGGAACGTGGGGATAGGCTTTGGCTTCGGCCTGAATCAGCATGACCATTTCATTGGCTAAGGTTATGGCGAGGCGTCGCTCAAGCGTATCCCAATGGTGGTTGAAAAAAATATAACTGGTGGCGGCCTGTGCCAAAAGGATAGGCATGGCCATAATTAAAAAAGAGCGCCCCAAAAGGCTCTGAGGCGAAACGTGCCGCAACAAACGGGATAAATGAACAAAGGGTCTAAAAAAAAAGGGGGTCTTGTGACCCCCCCGGTCTTTAGGCGGATTTTTTATCGTTTTCATTGACTTCTTCGAAATCAGCATCAACGATGTTCTCGCCTGGGTTGTTGGCAGAGGGCTGCTCAGAAGAAGGATTCTCTTGCTGGGCCTTATACATGGCTTCGCCCAATTTCATAGTGGCTTGGGCCAAAGTGTTAGTTTTTTCCGTGATCAAAGACACATCGTCGGTTTCCCGCGCCGCTTTCAGGTCGGTTATGGCTGTTTGAATCGCCTGCTTTTCATCCTCTGAAACGTGGGATCCGTACTCGGCCAAGTTTTTCTCGGCGGTTTGAATCAGGGTTTCCGCTTGGTTGCGGTGTTCCACCAGTTCACGTTTTTTCTTGTCGGCTTCGGCGTTGGCTTCGGCGTCTTTGATCATTTTTTCCACATCGGCATCGCTCAGGCCGCCGGAGGCTTGGATGCGGATTTGCTGCTCCTTATTTGTGGCTTTGTCCTTGGCCGAAACATTCACAATCCCGTTGGCGTCAATGTCAAACGTAACCTCGATTTGTGGCATGCCGCGGGGGGCGGGGGGAATGCCCATCAGATCAAACTGCCCCAGCAGTTTATTATCAGCGGCCATTTCCCGCTCACCCTGAAAAACGCGGATGGTCACCGCATTCTGGTTATCTTCGGCGGTGGAAAAGACTTGGCCTTTCTTAGCGGGGATGGTGGTATTGCGTTCAATTAGGCGCGTGAACACACCGCCCAAGGTTTCAATCCCCAAAGACAGGGGTGTGACGTCCAAAAGCAGCACATCCTTGACATCACCCCGCAGAACACCGCCTTGAATGGCGGCACCGATGGCCACCACTTCATCAGGGTTGACACCTTTGTGGGGTTCTTTGCCAAAGAAGGCTTTGACAAGTTCCTGCACTTTGGGCATGCGGGTCATGCCCCCCACCAAAATGACTTCGTCAATGTCAGAGGGTTTCAGATCGGCATCTTTAAGGGCGGCTTTGCATGGCTCCATCGTGCGTTGCAAAAGGTCCTCTACCAAGGATTCCAATTTGGCGCGGCTTAGGGGTACATTCAGGTGCTTGGGTCCGGTTTGGTCTGCGGTAATAAAGGGCAGGTTCACGTCAGTTTGCACCGAGCTGGACAGTTCAATTTTGGCTTTTTCTGCTGCCTCTTTCAGGCGCTGCAGGGCCAAAGGATCCGCTTTTAAATCAATCCCATTGTCTTTTTTAAACTCTGCCGCCAGATAATCAATAATCCGGTTGTCAAAGTCTTCACCGCCTAAGAAGGTATCCCCGTTGGTGGCCTTAACTTCAAAAACACCATCCCCGATTTCCAAAACGGAAACGTCAAAGGTTCCGCCCCCCAAATCGTAAACAACAATTTTACCGCCGGATTTTTTATCCAGACCATAGGCCAAAGCCGCGGCGGTGGGCTCGTTAATAATCCGCAAAACATCCAGACCGGCGATTTTTCCGGCATCTCGTGTGGCTTGACGCTGGGCATCGTTAAAATACGCAGGAACGGTAATCACGGCTTGGGTGACGGTTTCACCCAAATAGCGCTCGGCGGTATCTTTCATTTTTTGCAAAATAAAGGCACTGATTTGGCTGGGGGAATAGGGGGTTCCTTCGGCCTCAACCCAAGCATCGCCATTATTGCCTTTGATAATGCCATAGGGAACCAATCCCTGATCTTTTTGGGTTAAGGGATCGTCAAAGCGGCGACCAATCAAACGCTTAACGGCAAAAATGGTGTTTTTGTGGTTGGTGACGGCTTGCCGTTTTGCGGGTTGTCCCACCAGGCGCTCACCTTTAGCAAACGCGACAATCGAGGGGGTTGTGCGGGCACCCTCAGCATTTTCAATCACAACCGTTTGATTGCCATCCCGAAAGGCCACACAAGAGTTTGTGGTTCCCAAATCAATCCCAATAATTTTTGACATAGTGTTTCCCTGTTTGAAATCGTCGTAAACGTATGTTCGTTTGATAATGAATATGGGGAAATTTTTTAGGGTTTCAAGGGGGGGCGTGCCGTTTATTTTTGTGGCCCGTGCATTTCGTTGTGGCATAATGGGGTGTTATGAACTTTTTGCGCCCCTCTTTGTATGTGGCTTTCAGCGTCATCTTGGCCGCTGCGGCCCTGTTGTTGGTGTTTGTGGCTCAGTATGGTTTTGGCCTAAAGCCTTGCCCGTTGTGTCTTTATCAGAGACTGCCGTATTTTGCCATTCTGCTTGTGGGCTTGGTTGCAGGGTTTGGATCCAAAGGGCAAAGCACCATAATTTTTCTGGTTTTGATGGCGTTATGGGCGGCCAGTCTGATCTTGGCGGGGTATCATGCAGGAGTTGAGGCAGGGCTTTGGACCTTTCCAGCCTGTGCCAGTTCCTCTCAGGGGGCTGGCAGCATCGCGGAGCTGGAGGCGATGATCCGCCAAGCCACCGTGACGCCCTGTGATCAACCAGCGTTTTTGTTGGCGGGTTTGACTATGGCTGATATGAATATGGCCCTTTCTGGCGTTATGGTTTTTTGGGGATTTTGGGTGTTCAGAGGAACAAAAAACGCCCCTTAACGCAAAAGGTTAAAAAAGTGTTGACATTTTAGTTAAAAAATGATTTAATAGGGAACACTTAAAAAAATCTTAATCCCATCAGGAGACTTTTCATGGCTGTCGCTTTTCTTTTGGATAACACATACAAAGATGTTCATGACTTGCTCTCTGAGGCCAAAAATTACATCAAGTTTGTCCTACCAGGCCTGCGCCAAGACGCTAGGGTTCAGGACCGTTTGGCCATGACGTATCACGCCACCCGTTTAACATCACGTCTTTTAGAAATGATGTCTTGGCTGCTGGCTCAACGTGCCGTACAAAAAGGGGAAATGACTGGCGAGGATGCCACCGCCATGGGATTTACCATCACCAATGATGACATTTGCCGTTTTCAGGAAGAAGAGGCTTCTGAAACCTTGCCTGACGGACTGCGGATCCTTTTAAAACGCAGCCATGATATTTATGTTCGTTTGGGTCGCTTGGATGCCCAGATAAAACGGGCTGTGGCTTAAATTATGAACTCGGCGGACGTTCTTAGGAAAAAAATCGCGTATCAATTGATTTACCGTGGCACCAAAGAGTTGGATCACGTGATGGATCATGTGCGAAGGGAGGTTTTGCCCCATCTCTCTTCGGATCTTTTGCCTGCGTTAGAGGTTTTTTTGCAATCTCCTGAGCCGCAGTTAATGGCCATGGTTTTGGGGCACGTTCCTTTGCCCGCGGACCTGCCTTTGGCATTAAAGGTGGCCCTAGAGGATTTTTTTATTAAGCCTACAGCCGCATAATCAAAAATTTTGAAGCCACCGCCACAGCAAAAACAAATACACCATATGAGGTTGATTCCAGAATGATGGCCATCAAGTGCTGTTCTTTGGTTTCTTGGGATTGTCTGGAATCTTGGCGGGTCCATCGTTGGCGATGAAGGCGAAAGGTAGCGTGAATTTTAATCACCGCTCCATAGACTTGTCCAAAAAACAGCAGGATGGGAAAATATGGGTGAAAAGGTCCCCTCATCAGGCACAGGATGCCTGCCCATGCTGTTCGACTGATCAGGACCCATAGCAAATAAAAAGGAATCAGGGCACTGTGATAAATAAGCGCCAAAAAAAAGACGCCGGTAGGGCCAATCAGGGTTGTCCAAGGCGAGATCCTTTGATCCAGCAAGCACCACCATACAAAAAAAGGGATTTTTTGGGGACCCAAGGCTAGGGCTTGGTTGCTGTGGCGGATCATATTGCCAAACCACCGCGTCATCAAAAGGCGGGTATGGGTTAAAAAATGGGGGGAAACAGGATCCTCAAGAGAGTCACAAGCAACATCGGGAAGATACAGCATAGACCAGCCTTGCTTGAGCGTATAAAACCACGTGGATTTATCGTCCCCTGTTAACAGGGGCAAACGCCCATGTCGCCAGTGATCCAGATGATCCGACGCGATGGCCTGTAAAAATCCATCGTCACAGGCCAGCTGCCCGCGAAACATGGAGAAGCGACCTGTTAAAACCAAAAGACGCCGAGACACACTCATGGAAGCCATCAGCCAGTGCCGCTGAATCATCCGCAGGCTGTGCCAAGCCTGCATGAAACGGTAATTTTTCGGGCAAATGGGGCGGTTGTCGATGGTGATGGCCCCCAAATCAGGCTGGGTTTCAAAAAAACCAACCAATTTTTGCAACGTTCCTTCGTGAATAACGGTATCGCCATCCATTAAAATGACACGGTCCATGGGGGGATGGGCTTTCAGGTGCCATAAGGCCTGAGCCATAGCCTGACGTTTTCCCGTGCCGTTTTGCAAAAAAATGTCACACATTAATGTGGGTTTGCTCACAACATATGGAAAAAATTGCGTTTGTATCCAAGAGGCTTCGTCGTCTGTGGTGACGGCAGCTATGATTGTAACAGGGCCGGGGTAATGGTGGGCTTCGGCCAAAAGGGAGGAAAAGACGCGCTGAAAGGTCGCAGGGGGCATTTTATAAGAGGGGATAATAAATCCCACCGAAGGGTAATCCGACAAAGAAAGAGTGTTTTTGTAAGCCTCAGCAGCCTGACGATACAGGGGAAAATGTCCCCGAATATAGGTTACAGCCCGCAAGGCATGCAAGCTTAGCCAAGCATAGCGCCAAAACCCAATAAAGCCCATGGTGATGAGGGCGGTATAAGGAAGGATTCTGGAATCTGTCGTGGACAGAAGAAAAAGACACCATACCAGAACACTTCCGTACATAATGAACGCGTAAAACCATTCGATCCGCTCCGACCTCTCTACAGAGTTCGGCGTTATGTCGGTCACAGGGAATATCCTATTTTTTCTGGCGATTGTATAGGGCCAAGGCCTTCACCAGATCCACACCACGAGAGACCTGATAATCATCGGCGGGCTTTTCAGGTGCAGAGAAAGCCTCTGGTTTGTCTTTCCCGTTGTCATTGTCGTTTTTGGGATTTTGGTCTTCTTTGGGTGTGTTGTTTTGTGGGGTGTCTTTGTTTTCAGGGGTTTCTTGGTCTTTGGCGGGTGTTTGACCATTTTTAATGGCACCAATCAAATCAGATTCGCGGTTGGCTTTGTAATTCAGGGTTTCTAAACGCGCGATGGGAACAATAATATCAGGGGTAATGCCCGTGGCCTGAATAGATACACCAGAGGGTGTGTAATAAAGTGCCGTGGTTAAACGGATGGCACCATGGCCTGGCATGGCCATGATGGATTGAACGGACCCTTTTCCAAAAGATTTTTCACCAATTAAAATGGCACGGCCCTGATCTTTTAACGCCCCTGCAACGATTTCTGAAGCGGAAGCCGAGCCTTCGTTAATCAACACCACCACGGGCTTGCCGTTTGTCAGATCACCTTTTTTGGCAAAAAAGCGTTGAATGTCTTTGGGATCCCGACCGCGGGTGGAGACAATTTCGCCTTCTTCTAAAAAGGCATCAGAAACAGATACGGCTTGATCCAGAGGACCCCCTGGATTGTTCCGTAAATCCAAAATATACCCCAAAACAGCGGGAGTTTTCTTTTCTATGGCGTCCAAGGCGGTTTTGAGGGCTGTAAAGGTGTTTTCATTAAAGCGGCGCACCCGCACATACCCAACCTGATCAATCACTTCTGATTTGACAGATTGAATTTCAATGGTATCCCGCGTTAGGGTGACGTCAAAGGGGGCTTGCTCGCCGCGTCGAATGGTCAAGGTCACTTTGGTGTTGACGGGGCCACGCATTTTTTTGACGGCATCATCCAGAGACATGCCCACAACAGGCTTATCATCAATATGGGTGATGAAATCCCCAGACAACAGGCCAGCACGGGCAGCGGGGGTATCGTCAATGGGACTCATGATTTTAATCAGACCATTGTCCATGGTCACTTCGATGCCGAGTCCCCCGAATTCGCCCCGCAACTCAACTTGCATATTTTTAAAATCTTCGGCGTTGTGATAGGCAGAATGAGGGTCCAAACTGGTGAGCATGCCGTTAATGGCGGCTTCGATGAGGTCTTTTTCGTTGGTTTCTTTAACGTAATCCGTGCGGATGCGCTCTAAAACTTCACCAAAAACATTAAGCTGCTCATAAAAAGAGTCGTTTTTGCTGCTTTGGGATGACGCTTGGGTGGCAGGTGTCTGTGGGGCTTGATCGGGCTGTTGTGCGTACGCTGCCCCAGAAAAGCATAAGGAGACGGCCAAAAGAGCGGAAAGCGTGCGGATCATGAAAGGGGGTCCCAAAAGAGTCAAATCATCCTTGTATCACAAAGGCGAACCTACTGTATCAAACATTTTGCGTGGGTCAACGGCCTTGCCTTGGTGGCGCAGCATGTAAAAAATGGTTTTGGTGTTTGTTTCGGGTGTGCCCAAAATCTGGTTGGCTTTGACGGTGTCGCCCTCTTGAAGGGCGGGTTGGGCTATACCGGTGATGACGCTGATGCGTTGATCGTCATGGCGGATCATGAAAATATGGCCAACATCAGGCACAAAGCGGTTGAACAAAACCTGACCACGGGCGGGGGCATAAATGGGCTGGAGGGGTTTTATGGGATAAAGGATGCCTAAGCCATCCCAAAATCCATCTTTTTCGCCACGAATGGGGGGAAAAAAGAACGTTTTACCCACAGGATGATCATCCACGGTGGGATGGTTTTTAAAATTTTTTCCCAAGGTCTGTATCAAAATGGCGGCTTCGGCCCCAGAAAGCCACAAAGCTGCCGAAGACGGCGGGGGGGCGCGGTGCCACAATCCCAAAGCCACCCAAAACAGGGTCACCAAAAAAAACACCCCCACCAGCCTGAAAACCAAGGCACGCATCGTCATGGGCGAACCTGCCGAAGAATGTTGGCAATACGGTCATAGGCTTCTTCCAAATCACCCAATGATGTGCAGTAGGGGGGCATCAGGTACAGGGTCCCCCCCAAGGGGCGTAGAATTAAACCAGATTTAAGGAATAGGCACCTAAGTCTATGATTTTTTTCTGTGTTGTAGGGCATACATTCATGTGTAACATCAAATGCGGCCACACTGCCCATAACCCGAGGACGGTGGGCTAAGCCATCGTTTTTTAGGGTTGTAAGGGCGCGGCGATGAACCTCTTCTATAGCGGCAATTTTGGTGAGGGTGTTGTCCTCCTCAAAAAGTTCCAAAGATCGGTTGGCCACGGCGCAGGCGATGGGGTTGGCGGTGAAAGAATGCCCATGAATCAGACTGCGATAAAAATCGGTGGATAAAAAGGCATCAAAGATCTTCTCGCTGGCGCAGGTTAAAGACATGGGCATCATGCCGCCTGTTAAGCCCTTGGCCAGACACAGAATATCCGGTGTTTCTGAAAGTTGATGAAAGGCAAACAGGCTGCCCGTTCGTCCAAAGCCCGTCATGACTTCGTCAAAAATAACCAGCGCCCCCGCTTGCTGGCACAGGCGCACCACTTGGTCAACGAAAGATGGGCGACACATCCGCATTCCCGAAGCCCCTTGCAGCAAAGGCTCTAAAATAATGCCGGCAATGTCTCCGTTATTCAAGTGTTGCTTTAAAAGATATAGGCTTTTTTCTTCTTTATGTAAAACATCATCACAATCAATCCATGTTTCTGGATAGGCTATATTTTGGACGGAAAATAAAAGTTTTTGATAAGGATTAAAAAACCCGCTGCTACACCCAACAGACATGGCTCCCACGGTGTCGCCGTGATAGCCCCCCTCAAACGCCAGAAAGTGTTTTTTTTCCGGATACCCCCAATTGCTTTGGGCATGCAGAGCCATTTTCAGGGCCACTTCCACGGCGGTTGATCCATTGTCAGAAAAGAAAAGTTTCCAAACATTGCGGCGCCCCAAGGCATTTTGTAGATTTTTTCCCAGAGTCACAGCGGGTTCGTGGGTAAAGCCCGCAAAAATCACCTGATCCAGTTTGGCCGCCTGCGTGGCCATGGCTTTGATCAGGGCCGGATGACTATGGCCATGGGTAATCACCCACCATGAGGAAATCAGATCCAGCAGGCGGTTTCCTGCCTCGTCATAAAGAAACGATCCTTGTCCTGAAACAATGGGCAAAAAAGCCGTTTCGGGATGTCCGTGCTGCGTAAAGGGATGCCAGAGATAACGGGCGTCGTCTTTGGAAAGGGACATGGTTAGCTAAGCTCGCGGTGCGTTCCAAATGGTAACGTGTTTCACGGGGCAGGCAAAGGGTAAAAACTTTTGGTCAAAAGGATGGGGCATCTTTAAATAAAAAACAAAGCCTCTTATCCTCAGGATCCATGCCCCTTTTGCCCGCCGTCCTGCATCAGATCGCTGAATTTGGTGGTGGATCCGTCAAAGAACAATTTAACTTTGCCGGTGGGGCCGTGTCGCTGTTTGGCAATGATGACTTCGGCGATGTTTTCGGCCTCTGACAGGCGTGTGACCCATTCGTCATAGCGTTTTTGGTGGGCCTCTTTGCTTTCGTCTTGGCGTTGGGTGGGTTCGTTGCGCTGCAGATAGTATTCTTCGCGGTACACAAACATCACCACGTCGGCGTCTTGCTCGATGGATCCGGATTCCCGTAAATCGGACAATTGGGGGCGTTTGTCTTCGCGGTTTTCCACGGCCCGCGACAGCTGGGACAGGGCGATGACGGGCACCTGCAGCTCTTTGGCGATTTGTTTTAAACCGCGGGTGATTTCGGAAATTTCATTCACGCGGTTTTCGGGGCGGCCGCTGACGCTGGCCTGCATCAGCTGCAGATAATCCACCACAATCAGGCCCAAATGATGCTGGCGTTTTAATTTTCGGGCCCGTGTGCGCAGGCTGGAGACGGAAATGGCCGGTGTATCGTCAATATACAGGGGAATTTCCGCCAAATCGCGGGCGGCCTGCGCCAGATTTTGAAATTCTTGATCGGTTAAATCCCCCCGACGGATTTTTTCTGATGCCACGTTGGCCCGTTCCGATAAAATACGGGACGCCAACTGTTCCGCCGACATTTCCAGGGAAAAAAACGCAACGACGGCGCCGTTGCTGATTTTGACCTCGCCATTGTTTTGGCGTTTGATGGTGGCATGGGATGATGCATGAAATGCCATGTTGGTGGCCAGAGACGTTTTGCCCATAGATGGCCGGCCCGCCAGAATAATCAAATCGGAATTTTGCAGCCCCCCCAACAAACGGTCCATGTCTGTAAAGCCCGAGGATAGACCGCTGAGGGCCCCGTCTCTCTTGTAGGCGGCCTCGATAATCTTCATAGTTTGGGTTAAGGTGCTGCCAAAGGCAACATATGTTTTTTGCGCCGATCCCTTGGTGGCCAAGGTATAAAGGGCGTGTTCCGTTTCGGCGATTTGATCCATGGCGGTGCCTTCGCGGGCCAGATCAAAGGCATTGTTCACCACCGTTTGCCCCACATCAATCAGGTTGCGGCGCAGGGCGTAATCGTAAATGATGCGGGCAAAATCATACAGGTTGATGCTGGAGAGAACAGAATCCGCCAAATCCTGTAAATACGCCCCGCCCCCGCCAAAGGGGGCCAGATCCGGATGGTCCTCGAACAGGGGTTTTAAGGTCAGGGGGCTGGCCATTTGCCCCTTGTCAATCATTTTCATAATGGCGCTGTACAGGGTGGCGTGCAGGCCATGGGAAAAATGTTCCGGCAACAGAAAATCCGCAATCTGTTCATAGGCCGTGTTGTTGGCCAGCAGGGTCCCCAGCAGGGCTTGCTCCACCTCCACATTGGCAGGCGGGGTTCGGGACAGGGCACCTTGGGCGTGCAAAGGGGATAATGTGTCGGTCATAGATCCTTTATAGGGCACTCTGGGATCATTGTCATGGGGGAAGCGCAGCGATATTTTTTGCCAAAACGCCCCCCCAACGTGACATTCGTCACAGATTTTTTCTTTTTTTACCCATACAATAAACGCATTATCGTTTTGAATGGGGGGATTGGGGTATGAAGATTTCTAGAGAGTCAGCCGGTATTGATTTT
>JBILTX010000059.1:0-6205 GCA_044371315.1 Alphaproteobacteria bacterium
TTATCACCGCCAAGCTTTAGGTAGGCACGCCCCCCCAAGATGTCAAGGGCCCTTGGATTTTTTTTCCAGAATTTTATCCCCTAAACGTTATCCTTTGGCCTTTTCCACAAAGCTGCCATCCCGCGTGTCCACCACAACCCTAGCACCGGGCTCAAGATACGGGGGCACCATAATTTTTTCCCCATTGGAAAGGATGGCGGGCTTGTACGAAGATGTGGCGGTCTGGCCCTTGATGGTGGGCTCGGCCTCCACAATCTCCAGCACCACCGTTTCGGGCAGAGTAACGCTCAGGGGTTTGCCCTCGTAAAACAAAACGGTCACATCCATGTCATCTTGCAAAAACGGCAAGGCATCCCCCAAAATATCGCTGGGCAGAGCGATTTGCTCAAATGTTTCCTTGTGCATCAGGGTGATCATGTCATCCTGTAAAAACAAAAACTGATAGATTTCTTCGTCCAAACGCACGCGGTCGATGCGCTCTGAGGACCGAAAACGTTCATTTAATTTTGTACCTTCCAAAAGGGCCTTCATCTCGGCCTGAATATACGCCCCCCCTTTACCAGGTTGGGTATGCATCGTTTTTAAGATGACCCATAATTTACCTTTATGATTGACAATATTTCCGACTTTTAAATCGTTGGCATTCACATCCATCGCGGATCCCCATATTGATTGATCAGATCATCCATTTGCCGTAGCGCACCCCCAACGTCGCGCCAAATGCCGCTGCAAAGGGCAACAGCGCGGGCACCTGCGCTGAGGATTTCTGGCACAGCACTTAGATGTATGCCACCAATGGCCACACTTGGCAAGGGGGCATGGCCCTGAAGATCCTGCCATGCGCCAAAAAGACTGAACGGGGCACGGGTTTTTGCCTGTTTCGTTGTGCTGGGGTAAACGGCCCCAAAGGCCACATAACTGGCCCCATCGTCCTTCGCCCGCACCGCCAAGGCCAAATTATTATAACAAGAAGCCCCAATCACGAACCCAGGGGGCAATTGCGCCCGCGCTGTGGCCACGGGCATGTCATCCTCCCCCAAATGCACACCATCACAGCCCAAGCTGTTGGCCAAGGCGGGATTGTCATTAAGAATCAAAGCCACCTTTTGCCCGCGACAAAGAGGCTGGACAGCGTGCACAGCCTGTGCAATCGTTACTGTATTGGCGGATTTCAAACGCATCTGAAACGCCGTCACGGCAGGGTGGCTACAGATGCTGGCCACATCCTGCAGAGGGGGAAGGGCATCCGGCGGAGAGAGAACATAAATCATGGTTAAAAAAATACGCGGCGCGGGTTTGTGTTAACCTTTTTTTTAACAATACGCGGCAGAGTGTGACTATGTCGATTTATAAAAAATCGCAACATAACAAAAGAAGAAAAAACACCTTAGGAGTGCGCGGCATGTTTTCAAAACTTTTCGGAATGATTTCCTCTGATATGGCCATTGATTTGGGAACGGCCAACACATTGGTTTATGTTCAGGGGCGGGGTATTGTGCTGAACGAACCTTCGGTGGTGGCGATTGCCAATGTGAAAAACAAAAAAATTGTTTTATCCGTTGGGGCCGATGCTAAACAGATGCTGGGCAAAACCCCTGCCAACATCACGGCCATCCGTCCGCTGCGCAACGGCGTAATTTCCGATTTCCATATCGCCGAAGAAATGATCAAGCATTTCATTCAAAAAGTACACAACCGCAAAATGTTCGCCAGCCCCCGCGTTGTGATTTGTGTGCCCTCTAGCGCCACAGAAATTGAGCGACGCGCCATCCAAGAATCCGCCGAACGTGCCGGTGCACGGGCCGTGTATTTGATTGAGGAACCCATGGCAGCCGCCTTGGGCGCAGGGATATCTGTCACTGAGCCGAAAGGCAGCATGGTGGTGGATATTGGCGGCGGCACCACAGAGGTCGCGGTAACCTCCTTAGGTGGATTGGTCTATGCCCGTTCCATTCGCATCGGGGGCGATATTATGGATGAAACCATCATCAGCTACGTGCGCCGCACGTGCAGCTTGCTGATTGGGGAGGCCACCGCCGAGCGCATCAAAATGGAAATTGGAACAGCGATCAAACCCACCTCTGGTATTGGAAAAGTCATCAAAATCCGTGGCCGCGACATGGTCGAGGGCGTGCCCAAAGAAATCGAAATTAATGAAAAACAAGTGGCCGAAGCCCTATCTGAGCCCATCACCGCCATTATTGAGGCCGTGCAAGAGGCTCTAGAACACACCCCACCCGAATTGTCGGCGGATATCGTGGATCACGGCATTTTGCTAACCGGTGGAGGTGCTTTGCTGCACAATTTGGATAAACTGCTGCACCAAGCCACGGGTTTGCCCGTGATTATCGCCAAAGACCCCCTGAACTGCGTGGTCATGGGCGCGGGAAAATGTCTGGAAGAAATGTACACCATGCAGGATGTTCTGGCGGAGGCCTAAAACGGCGAAGGGGGCAGGTTTTGGCCTGCCCCCTAGAGGCCCTATCCCTCGTCTTCGGGGGTTTGGACCACCCTTGGGATGCTTGGGATGCCAAGAGTAATAACCCTTTTGTCTATTTCCCCTGGACGGGCCAAGAGAAGAACCTCCCAGTCTCCTTCTGGGAGTTCTGGGAGATCTGAGATGGTAAAGAACACCTGAAAGGTATCCGAGACCGCATAATCCCCCTCCTTATGATTTCCCCTAGCAAGCCGAGCATGCAGGGTGAAAATGTGTCGTGAAGCCATAAAAGTGACTGCAGAAGGCCCCCTGATTATGATGTGATGTGATGTGATGTGATGTGATGTGATGTGATGTGATGTGATGTGATGTGAATCACATTTTGGAAATTTTTTTGGGGCGTCCACTGAAAACCAACCCAAGAAAACCATCGCGGCAGGGGCAAGGGTCTTTCCCGATAGGCAGCCTTGGCCTATAGTGGCGTTATGGTGACCCTGTCTGATGATTTTTTGGAACGTTTGCGTGAATCCGTGCGGATCGAGGATGTTATCCGCGCCCGCATACCCCTGAAAAAAGCAGGGCATGAGTATAAGGGGTTATGTCCGTTTCATACCGAAAAAACCCCGTCCTTTCACGTCATTCCCAGCAAACAATTTTTTCATTGCTTTGGCTGTGGCGCCAGCGGCGATGTCATTAAATTTGTGAAGGATTTTGATAAGGGGGGATTTTTAGCCGCAGTAAAAACACTGGCGGATCTGGGGGGATTGACGATACCCACAGCGGAAACCGCCCCCGCCCCTGCTGAGGACACGCGGTATTTTACGCTGTATGAACAGGCCAGTGCCTTTTATCAGCATACCTTGGCCAGCGACGGCGCCACCCAGCGGTATCTGACCCAGCGGGGCATAACCGCCGCCAGCGTGAAGCACTTTTCTTTAGGGTTCGCCCCCGATGCCTGGGATGCCCTCAGCCGGTTTTTGATGACCAGAGACCACCGCCCCAACGATTTGGTGGAGGCGGGGCTGTGCGTGCAAAAGGATCCAAACCGCCCCCCCTTTGACCGGTTTCGCCACCGTGTGATGTTTCCCATCCAAAATCGAAAGGGGAAAGTTGTGGCCTTTGGGGGCCGAACCCTGCCTGGGGGGGGCGTTACGGACCATGCCGATGCCCCGAAATACCTCAATTCCCCTGAAACGGAGCATTTCCAAAAAAATCAGATGCTTTACGGCTTGTTTCAGGCACTGCCTACACTCAGAAAAACCCGCCGCGCCACAGTGGTTGAGGGGTACACAGATGTCATTTTACTGCACCAAAACGGATACACCGATGCCGTGGCCCCCTTAGGGACGGCGTTTACAGAAACCCAGATGTCCATCCTGTGGTTTTTGGTGGATCAGATTGTGGTGTGTTTTGATGGGGATGCCGCCGGCATGCGGGCCGCCGAGCGGTGCATTCAGCGTATTTTGCCGGATTTGCAGGCGGAAAAAACCATCACCATCATGATGATGGATACCGGCGAAGACCCCGCCAGCCTGATGGCCGCAGGGGGACAGGCCCGCTGGGATCAAATGCAAAATCATGCCCTGTCAATTTTGGATTTTTGGATGCGCCTTCATCAGCAAACGCTGGCGGGGTCCGGCCACCAGCGGGCGGCCTTGATGAAACAGATGCTCAGGGATTGTGACGTTATTCGGGATCCGGACCTAAAGGCGTTTTATAAACAGGATATTCGGGACCGCTTTTATCGCCTGCGAACGGCCCCTTTAAAAAAACAACCCTTTGGGCTGATCGGCATACCACTGCCGTCGCCCAAAAACAATCTGGATCGGATGTGCTGCGCTTTGCTGGCCGATTTGGCCCATCATCCAGAGTGGATCGAGGATGCTGCTGAGCTTTTGGGGCATCTCACATTCCCCAACCCATCCATCGACGAAATTCGGGGGCGCATGGTCAGTATGGCCGCCGAAGGACTTGACAAAACAACAGACCAACCCTATATCAATCCATCCCCGTGGATTCAGAATGCGCTTCAGGCGCTGGAACTTTGGACGTCAGACCCTGTCATGCCTCAGTTGTTTTTAAGGCCCTCTCATGATGTTTATGACCTCTGGCATGAAAGTTGTTTAAAACTTAAACGAAGCTTGGCGCTGTCTCAAGCTCGGCAAAAAAAGGCCGCAAGACCCCTGCGATGAAACGTTTTTTTAATGGTTTTCTGAACTAATCACACCTAAACCCCTAGCGGAGCCTGTAAACCCCAATGGCCGAAAAAAAACATTTGGATACCCTAGAAACAGAAGAAGAGGTTTTGGGATCTTCGGGAATTTTGACCTTTGAAGACTCTTTTAAAAAACTTCGCAAGATTGGCAAAATCAAAGGCTATATCACCTATGATCAGCTGAATGATATGTTACCAACAGAGGCCTTTTCATCTGAACAAATCGACGAGGTTATTGCCAAAATCGGGGCGGCGGGCATTGATATCGTGGATGACGATGATCTTGAAGGCCTAGAGGAAGAAGAAAACGCAAAACAAAAACGTCGCAAACCCACAGACGATGACGATGGGGGCGATGAAAGTGCATCCGAAGCCTTTGTGGGCGAAGAGCGCACATCGGGAAATATCGATGACAGTTCCGTTTCCCACTATGATGATCCCGTTCGGGTTTATCTGTCTGAAATGGGCAACAAAGGCTTGTTATCCCGTGAAGGTGAGGTTGAAATTGCCAAACGGATCGAGGCAGGGCGTGAACGCATGATCGGGGGGATTTGCGAAAGCCCCTTAACCATGCTGGCCATCAGTGCGTGGTATGATGCCCTAACCGAAAACAAAATTATGCTGCGGGATGTCATTGATCTAGAGGCCACATATGGGGCTGACGGCGAGGCACCAGCAGAGTTACTAGAAAGCTTGCTGCCCTCCGAAGAACCAAAAAAAGACGATGAATCCAGTGCTGAGGCACCAGAACCTTCCCTCGAAAGCCCTGCTGCGGGTGACGATGATAAAGACAACAATGAAGAAAAACCTTCCCGTGACGAGGATGACGACGAGGAGGATGATGGAGATACCGAAGGTTTTGGTGTGTCCCTCTCTGCCATGGAAGAGCGCCTAAAACCCCAAGTTTTGGAAACATTTAAAAAAATCAGTCTGGTTTACGAGGATTTGCGGGCCCTGCAGGAAAACCGCATTGAAGTGTTGCAAAAAGGCCACGCCTTGCATCCTCAAGACGAAGAAGCCTACAACGCCAAACACAAAGAGATCGTCACCCTGCTGGAAAGCATCCATCTGAATAACGAACGTTTGGAACAATTGGTTGAACAGTTGTATGGCATGAACAAATCCCTGATGCAACAAGAGGGGAAGCTGTTGCGCCTAGCCGAAAAATGCAAAATCAAGCGCAGTGATTTTTTACAAAGTTATTTTGGCTCCGAGCTGGATCCCACGTGGGTGGATCGCATGGCGGATCGAAAATCCAAGCCTTGGCAAATGTTTATTGAAAAATACTGTGATGAAATCACCGCAACACGGGAAATGATTTCTGAAATTTCCGCCCAAAGCGGCCTGCCCATTTCGGAATTTCGCCGCGTTGTCCAAACCGTTCAGCGGGGAGAGCGGGAATCCAACCGCGCCAAAAAAGAAATGATCGAGGCCAACCTGCGCCTTGTCATCTCCATTGCCAAAAAATACACCAACCGCGGCCTGCAATTTTTGGATTTGATCCAAGAGGGCAACATTGGTCTGATGAAGGCCGTAGATAAATTTGAATACCG
>JBILTX010000060.1:0-6154 GCA_044371315.1 Alphaproteobacteria bacterium
CCCCCCTGAAATACGATTCCAAAATCTTAGAAAACCCCCCCTTTATGGCCCTGTCCGCGGGGGTTTGGGGGAGGCTGGGGACGGGGGACAGGTGACAGGGGACTTGTGTTTCCCCTCCGCTGGAGGGGTGCGCCGCAGGGGCGGGGGGGGTGGTTATCGCACACAAAAAACCACCCCGTCAGGCTTGCGCCTGCCACCCCTCCGAGGGAGGGGAATACAAGGACACCCCCATTTGCCTGCCCACGGAAGCCCCGCAGCTCTAGCCACTGTCTGTGGCCAGCTCAGCCAACGCCCCAGCATCACCCCCGAAGATCAAGGGCATATTCTGAGGGTTTTGGGGGACACGCGGGGGCGGGGGATTAAAGGGCAGCAGGCGCTTCTTCGCTGAGGCTGAATCCAACGTGGGTACCCAAACGGTTACAAACATAAAGCAGGCGATCCAGCGTCAGGCGGGAAAGATCCGCCTTAGCAATACGGGAAAATTCCAAACGGGGCACGCCCGTTAACGTCTCTGCTTGGTCAAGAGACAACCCTTGGCGTTCCAGACGGTTCAGAATTTTTGCCGCCAACAGGGCCTTTGCCTGACGGATATCCGCATCCGAATAACCAAAATCATAAAACACGTTACCACTGCCGTGGATGAGTTCGAAAGGTTCTTCTTGATTCATGATAGAGCCTCTTTTAATGACTTTAAACGTTTTCGTATAACATCAACCTCTTGATGCGGAGTTTTAATGCCTGTCTTTGATTTTTTTTGAAAGGCATGAAGCACCCAAACGGCATCTGCTAACTTAACAGCATAAACGCATCGATACGCATCCCCCTGATAAGGAAGGGCAATTTCAAAAACGCCGGAGCCCATTCCCTTAAAAGGCTTGGCCAAATGGGGCATTCCCCCATCAGCAGCCACGGTAAGGCCGGAAAGAATGATTTCTTGCGCCCCCAAAGGGAAAGCACAAAACGATTTTCGCGCGGCCGATACCCAAGAAACAGGGCGTATGGTTTTCATACAAATGATCCGTTGACAGGGATTGTTATGCCATAAATCCCTAAAAGAGTCAATGTTTATGGGATTCTGGGGGGGATCAGGTTACAGGTGACAGGGGAGTTGTGTTTCCCCTCCGCTGGAGGGGTGCGCCGCAGGGGAGGGGGGGTCTGGGGGGTTTTGTTTCTTGATCGTCCGCTTCCTTGTTAATCAAGAAAAAAGACGGTAAGGTTTTTAGAGTCCGTTCGTGATGTCATGATTCCACCCCCCCCTCATCCCATGCATTTGCCCCAAATCCTTACGCCCAGAACGTCAATCCGAATTGGCCTGCTCGGCGGGTCGTTTGATCCGCCGCATGTTGGGCATCTGGCCTTGGCAGAGGAGGCGTTAAAACGCCTGAATCTGGACCGCGTGTGGTGGCTGGTGGCCCCCACCAATCCGCTGAAGCATTTTGCGGGGGGATACGCGCCGCCGCCGCAGGATGTGCGCTGTCAGGCCGTGCGCCGGATGCTGAAAACCCATCCCAAGATGGATGTTTTGGGCTTGCCAGAGGATGGCAAGACCTATTTCACCTTGCAAGCCCTAAGCGCCGCGTATCCCAAAGCCCAGTTTGTCTGGCTGATGGGGTGGGATGCCTTTTGCCAGATCCATCGGTGGGATCGCTGGCAAGACATCATGACCCAGCATCGCCTTGCGCTGTTTGATCGGATGGGATACAATGGGGTTATGCATCCTGTGGCCGCTTTCGCATTTTCTGATTATCAGACCTCCCCCCAAAGGATTTTTGAAACCCCTGCCGGCTGGTGCCGGTTGCGGTTGCGGTTGCCTAGGATTTCCTCGACTGAACTTCGCGCTGCATCCTGATTATGACCCCTCCCCTGCCCCAGACCCCTGTTTTATCCGCTGTCCCCTCCCCAGACCAGACCCTGCCGCCAAAGGTTGAGACCCTAAGGGCCTTTCTGGAGGACAACAAAGCCCAAGACATAACCATTTTGCCCATTGCCGATAAAACGGTGATGACGGACGTTTTGATTGTGGCCACGGGGAGTTCACGGGCCCAGATTCATGGCCTGGCCGATAAGATCATTGAGACCTTTTCCACCCCCGCCCATCCCATCCGCCGTGATGGCTATGGGGCCACGGATTGGGTGGTTTTGGACATGGGATCCATCATGATTCACCTGTTTCGTCCCGAAGCGCGGGCGCTGTATAATTTGGAGGGCATGTGGTCCTAACCCTGCCCCCCTTGGACACCCTGCAGGAAACCTATCGCGGCTTAACCACCGAGGGGGTGATGCACCGCGCCCTGACGCAGGATTTTCCGTCGGGTCTGGCCATGGTGTCGTCCTTTGGCACGGAATCCGCCGTTTTGCTGCATCTGATGGCGCAGGTGAATCCCGATCTGCCCGTTTTGTTTTTGGATACAGAAAAACTGTTCCCTGAAACCTTGGACTATGTGCAAACCCTGACCCAGCATCTAAAGCTGACCAACGTGCATTGGTTAAAGCCTGATTCCCTGATTCATCAGGACGATCCCGATGGCACCCTGTGGCAACGCGATGTTGACCGGTGCTGTGAACTGCGAAAGATTTTGCCGCTGCAAAAGGCCCTGACCCCCTATCGCGCATGGATCACGGGGCGCAAGCAATATCACGGCGGCAGCCGCACAACGCTAGAGCCCATCGAGCACGACGGCACCCATTACAAAATCAATCCCCTGTACAACTGGCCCTTTGCCCGTTTGCGGTATTATATGGAAACCAACGGCTTGCCGGATCATCCCCTGCTGGATAGCGGGTATTTGTCCGTGGGGTGCGTTCCCTGCACCAAGCCCGCCACCAACACCGACGATCCCCGCGCCGGCCGCTGGATCGACCGCGAAAAGGATGAATGTGGGATTCATTTTTAGGGGGATGGGGGCATGGAGATATCCCTACCCCCATTGGGAATCAAAAAGGAGCGCCTTCTCCATGAAATCATTGAAATTGAATGAGAAAACTGGGGCTTGGGGGTATAGGCTTTGTATACCCCCCTTGACAAGACTAAGGGTTTTAGGGTATTCTAAGACCCTTGATCATGAGGAATCGTTATGCCTGCCTTACCATCCATAGACTTACGGCCTGATGTTTTTAAGGCGCTGCAGGGATTGGCCAAGGAAAGTCACGCCCCCTCTTTGGAGGCGTTTGTGGAGGGTGTCTTATTACAAGCCATTGAGGACGCAAAGCAGGATCAACATTTTTTATCCATGGCCCAAGAAAGACAAAAGGATAACCAACCCCGTTTGTCCCATGATCAGGTTTGGGGTCACTTAATTTAAATCGCGCCCTTCGTAAATCCAGCGTCGGTGACCAATACCTAAAACATGCAATGTTTTGGTGTCTTCTTCGATGGAAATAATGACCCTATAATCACCAATTCTTGTACTGCGCAGCCCCGTTAGCGCGTAACTTAAGGGCTTGCTATGGGTTGCGGGATTTGTGGCAAGGCGTGTTTCCAAGACATTTTTTATCCGCTTTTGTACAGGAATGGATAATTTGGGGATATCTTTTTTTAAAACCAACGGATGATATGTCAATGTATACATAAGGAAAAGGCCCATTTTATGAGAAAAAACAAAGATTTTTACTCACCACTGAAGCGGGCGGGGACTGTGAAAACTGCCTTAAGACGGCGAACTTTTGACACTTTAGGCCCTTTTTAAAATTTGTAAATCCTATTTTTCTTGGATCATGGGCAAAGAGCCACCATTTCCCGCTCTTTTTCCTCTTTTTTTGGGTGCTGCTGGGGACAAGACGGGGAATCAGAGACCAAAAAAGGCCTGAGATTTTGGGCAATGGCACGGATAACGGGCACACAAACACTGTTGCCGAATTGTTTATAGGCCTGAACATCGCTGACGGGGATTTTAAATGTATCAGGAAAACCTTGTAGGCGGGCGGCCTCTCTGGGGGTGAGTTTGCGTGGATTTTTCGTGCTTCCTTGATCAATTAAAATTTCTGATCCATCTTTGTAATAACGGGCCGAAAGGGTGTTGGTATAGGGCGATGCGTGATGAAACAGCGTGTATCCAAAGCCGTTGCCTTTGGTGATGTGGCTTTGTTTTCTTTTTTGATGGCCTTCCCATAAACGATCGGACAACGTATAGCGGTCGTGAACCGTATTGTCCAAAATATCCCCAACACAGGTTTTTTCCAACGTGGGACGGGGAAAGGAAAACGTTTGGCCCTGTTTCAGACCAATGATATAAATGCGCTCTCTGTTTTGGGGGATTCCAAAATCTTTGGCTGCCAAGATCTGACTGGACACTGTATAACCGCAGTCTTGCAACGTTTGCGCGATGACGCGGTAGGTATGACCCTTGTTGTGGGTTTTGAGTCTTTTGACATTTTCCAAAAGAATCACGTTTGGATGGTGCTCTTGAACAATTTTGGCAATGGAAAAAAACAATGTGCCCCTGGCATCGTCAAAGCCCCGCTGCAAACCCGCTTGGGAAAACGGTTGGCACGGAAACCCCGCCAACAACAGATCAAAAGGGGGAATGTCTGAGGGATGAATTTTTGTGATATCGCCGTGGGGAACCTCCCGAAAGTTGGTATAATAGGTTTCTTTGGCAAATTTATCGATTTCCGATGAAAACACGCATCGCCCGCCCAGTTCGTCAAACGGCAAACGGATACCCCCTATCCCCGCAAACAAATCAATAAACCGAAAGGTCATGATGGCTGCCAATAGTTTTCACAGTTTCCTTAGGGGAGAGGATAAACGTTTTTCTGGCTGCCTGTACGTATGAATCAAATTGTTTTTGTTCGTTTTCTGGTATTTCTGTTAAAAAAGTTACATCGTTCATAAACACCCCAAACATACCTAAGGAATGTACAAGATCAAATCAAATGAATCAATCCCAAAGCAATACCCAAAGCAATACCCCCAATCAAACCCATATCATTCACCTATTTTTTCAAAGGAGATACCCTTATGCCCACCAAACCCAAACTCAGCCGCCAAGATCTGATCGCGTTTTTTCAGGATATTATTCAGGGGGACCCCCTGATGCATGGGGAAACTGCCCCCAGTATGGAACAGAGGATGAAGGCCGCGGTGACCCTGATCGCTTTGCTGGAGAAACATCCGGAAGATGAGGATGGCCTAATCACGTTCAAGCTGGCCCCGCATCAGATTGATGCCATGCAAGACGCGCTTTGCCGATCCTGGCGCAATAGCCAAAAACAGGCCCTAAAGCGCATGGGCTCTGCGTTGTCATCCCACCAAACCCCTTCCTTTTGCGGGGAAAATCCTGTAGAAAGGGGGCCTGATAGCGAAGAAACGAGATGATGGTATGAAAACCAAAGTTGTGCTTGCGTATTCTGGGGGTTTGGATACCTCGGTCATTGCCAAATGGTTGCAGGTTGAGAAGGATTGCGAGGTTGTGACCTTCACCGCCGATTTGGGGCAAGAGGATGAAATCGAACCCGCCCGCGCCAAAGCCGCCGCCATGGGCATCACGCAGATTTTTATTGAGGATCTGCGCGAAACCTTTGTCAAAGATTACGTCTTCCCCATGTTCCGCGCCAATGCGCTGTACGAGGGGGTGTATCTGCTGGGCACATCCATTGCCCGCCCCCTGATTGCCAAACGGCAAATTGACATTGCCCATCAGGTGGGGGCCCGCGCTGTGGCCCATGGGGCCACGGGCAAGGGGAACGATCAGGTGCGCTTTGAACTGGGCTATATGGCCCACGATCCGGACATTCAGATCATTGCCCCGTGGCGGGAATGGGATTTGACATCCCGCACAAAGCTGCTGGAATTTGCGGAAAGAAACCATATTCCCGTGCCGTCGGACAAAAAGGGCGAGGCCCCCTATTCCGTGGATGCCAATTTGCTGCATACGTCTTTTGAGGGCAAGGCCCTAGAGGACCCGTGGGTTGCCCCCGAGGAATCCATGTTTTTACGAACAACCTCCCCCCAAACGGCCCCTGATCGGGTAACGGAGATTGTTTTGTCTTTTGAGCGCGGGGACCCCGTGGCCGTGGATGGGCAGGGTCTGTCGCCGGCGGCGTTGTTGGCCACCCTGAACCGTTTGGGCGGGGAAAACGGCATTGGGCGTTTGGATTTGGTGGAAAACCGATATGTGGGGATCAAATCCCGCGGGGTGTATGAAACCCCTGG
>JBILTX010000061.1:0-6151 GCA_044371315.1 Alphaproteobacteria bacterium
TATCATGGATTGCGTTTTTTAAACCGCGACGGGCCATCCTGACCCACCTGAGCGCCGACATGGACCACGACGCCCTCTCCGCCCTGTGCCCCGAAGGGGTTCAGGTCGGGTGGGATGGGTTGGTGGGGGAGGTTTGAGGGGGTGTTAATCCGAAATGCAACACCATCTTCTAGGGTAAGTGTTGCGAACCCTAACTGGGCAAATATACCACATACTTAGCCATCACCGATCATCTCATCTTTATTGGGAGATAGATGTTTGCTATGAATGACAAAATTCTTGATTTGCAAAAGTAGTGTTTGGTAAAGCAACAGGAGTTCTAAAAGTGACCATAGTGTTACCTACCTGTTTTGCAACTCTTGTGAATTTAGAAATAAACCCATTTGGTATACCTTCCTTGTCAACACTAGATGGAGTAGGCCTTGTAAGAAAAGGGCCCAAAAATTGATTAGGTCGTACAAGTTTTTCTGCTGATTGGGTTACGTTCAAAGTTGTTTGTTGAATCCCGCTAACAAAAGAGGAAATAGAATCTATGTAGGATAAAATTCCTGATTTCATTGTTTTTGATAATTCATTTCTAAATTGTAGAGTAGATTGTTCAGTATCAAGCTTTAGGCGATTAAAATCCTGTTCATTTCTTGCGCGTGCTTCATCCCCATGAAGAATTTTATTGTTTTCATGATCAAAATATGTGTTGGAAAACTGTGTAATGGTGTTACCAGCACTATTGACATACTGAATACCAAATGGGGCATTGTTGTTACCATATGGATTTATATCCGTAAGGCTTGGTGGGGTATATTGACTTGTGATGTTTCCTTCCCCTCCATACAAACTATCATAACTAGTACGAAGCATGTTTCGAACATACTTAACAAAAGTCTCTATGGTTGGCTCTTTACCCTCTAATGGTATGCCTAATCTTGTAAAAACGACCTCGGGTATAGCAATACCACATCTTTCTGCCTTCGCTTGTTCCATAATAAAAGCAGGAAGTAAAGTTGTTAGATTTCGTAAATTTTGAGAAGCAGAAACAAATGAATGCATGACTGTTGAAGAGGATATATTCGTTGTTATTTCTCGTAATTCTGATCTTAAGTCACACAATGGTGTGGTAATCGCATCTAAGCAAAACTGGGCAGCATTATTTGCGTGATATGTGCCTTTAAACTCTAAATTTTTATGTAAAAGGCCAGCCGGCGTTAAGATTCCCCAAGTGGTTTTTAAAGTCTTGCCCATAAAAGGAATCACTCCCAATATAGAGCCAGCAGCACCATGAATCCCTTCAGCAATTCTAGCAGGAAGTCCTGTAATCAAGTTTACTACAGGAACCTGTTTTGTCGCATTCCATAAAGATACAATGGGATCACAAACCACAATAACAGCCGGAACGACCTTTTGTAACCAAAAATTACGAAACTGTGACTGAACCCTCTTCGCACCAAAATTACCTGTCACTGCAGGATGTTCAAATTGTTCTCCTGTCAATCCTAACTTATTTATTACATGGAAGAGAGGCGATAAAACTGGATTTTGAAAAAATGTTTTCGACAATAGTTTAGCTTGTGATGCCAAGTCAGGTGTGTTCAACAGAGACGCAAAATTACCTAATTTTCCTGAAACATTGGCTACGTTGGCGACAGCAGTATTTTTTAAAACATTGAGCATATTAAATAGAGAAGGGGCTTTTCTTATGCCAGTCGTTGTATCTATTGGCATTATAAGATCGCGCATATTGCCTAAACCATTAGACATCATCTGTGGCAAAAGCCGCTCACACGTGTTTCTCAATGGCTCATATCGTACTGAATTCAGTAAATGCAGTATAAAGTACGCTTTATAGCCTGGCTGCTCAAATGAATTTCTAACACGACTAACAAAGCTGTCTTTATTAATCGTTACACCCGGAATATTTGCCTCTTCAATTGCATCTGCCACCATTCTGGCGGCGGATAAGTGTGCCTCCAAATCACACTTATCTAGCATTGAAACGATAACTCCAGCCTTATCAATCATTTTATGCAAGGCATCAGAAGCAATAACCGCTTGATTTTGCAATTCTTCTACATTTTTATAATGTATGTCTTTTTTCCTGCCACGATTGGCAAGGGAATCCAAAATATCGACATGTGAAAATAGCCCGAAACCGTTATTTAATAACAAAGCGGAGCCACGGATGATTTTTTGAAAGAACAAAGCGATGGCCGAGCTGCTGATTTTGATAGGTCCCAAATTAATTCTTTGGTTGACATCAAAGGGTCCTTGTAATTCGGCATTGTATGACTGTAATCTCTTTGTTTGTTGGATCAAAGAATTCTCTGGTAATGCAATAGCATCCAATACACTATCAGCAGACGCATGAGAGCCGGCCATTATACCCACAATACTCTTCGCATTGTCTGGATCCATAGCTGAAGTCCATTCTCGAACAAACTCCGTTGATAATCTTGCGACTTCCTCAAGGGTACTTTTCTCCCGAGTTGTTCCACCAGAAGCAATGTGGTCATGGTACCACTGTGCTTTAAGTTCATACCTAGAATCAAAAGCCACCCTAACATGAGGAGCTTTTTTGTTATTCTCTGCCGTTAATTGGATTTCAGTTGAATCACTGTAATGACATTGGGACAACAATGTTCTGATATTGCCCATTCTTTCTGCAGTTTCGGGGTCGGTTTTGCCTCTGCGGTTAATCTGACTGGCCCAATGATCCAAAGAGCCAAGATTATGATGGTCAAGCCATTGATTTAATAAAATTAAATATTCCCGCGTATCACGAACCGCCCCATTAAAGGGGGGTTGTGCCTGAAATGGATCGTCAGAAATATTAAGACTTTGTTCGCAGTGGCGCAAAAAATTTAAAAAATCCTCAGGTTTTTTAAATGATTGACAGGAAACAATCATTTTTCTGACAGCCAGCATGGCGTTGTTTGCCGCCGTTGCAGAGGCATCCTCTGATGTTTTTGCAGCCGAATAGGTTTCGATGGCACTGCCCAACTCAGACAACGCCGATAAAAAAACAGTGGGTTGTTGCGTCTCAGTGAGAGCAGATGCTGCAGTGACCATGAAACCCTCCTCTACACGTAACTTTCGTTAAACTCTCAACCTTCTAAAGACCTTATCGAATGTTGCTTATACCATTTACAAGCAGCACTGCAGTAATGACGGTGCCACCAACTCCAATAACCAAATCTCCAACTGTACGGAAAGCATTTGATGGGAACCTATGGTAATTATTATAATCACCTATTTTCTGCAAGTCATCTGAGGGCACACTATTGCCCATGCATCGTTGATCCCAATAAGTTTTGGTCGGACCACGAGTCCCAAAATCTTCCACTTTAATACATTCTCTTAAATTAGCTGCTGGAACATAAGTTTTTGCAATTCTGATGTAATCGTCTTCAGAAACTATTTTTAATTTATCCGGATTTAGAAAATTATGATGAATAACACCAACGGCCACCGCAAGACCAGATATTCCAAATGCTATTCCTGTCATTAGCTTATGGCTTCTCGTTGACATGCAAACACCTTTAGGTACGTATTAACACCCTTCATAGTACCCCCGAACAAAATAAAATGTCAAATAAAATTTATTTTCCAAAATGTGACACACGTCACAGAACTATCCCCAAAAATCATCTATAAAATCGAATTCTACCTTCCCCCACCCCCCCCAACATGCTATACTGCCCCCAATCAGGTAGGAGGGTCCCCCATGATGATCATTACCATTGATGGCCCCGCGGGATCGGGGAAGGGGACGTTGGCGCGGCGCTTGGCCGAGGATCTGGGGTTTTATCATTTGGATACGGGTTTGCTCTATCGCTCGGTGGCGTATACGGCCCTGCAGCAGGGGGTGGATCTGACGGATGAAGACGCGCTGGTGGCCTTGGCGGCGGATATGCCCTTGACCCAGCTGAACAAAACCTTGCTGGCCGGCGAAGGGATCGGGCGGGCCGCATCGGATGTGGCGAAAATGCCGCGGGTGCGGGTGGCTTTGCTGGATGTGCAGCGGCGCACGGCGCATCGTCCCCCAGGGGGCAAGCCCGGATGTGTTCTGGATGGCCGCGACACCGGCACCATCATTTGTCCCGACGCGCCGGTAAAATTTTTCTTAACCGCCGATTTACAGGAACGCGCCCGCCGCCGCTGTGATGAATTAACCGCCGCCGGAGACGCCGCGGATTTTGAAACCATCCTAAGCATGCTGCGCCAGCGCGATGCGCAGGACGCGGGCCGCGCGGTGGCCCCTTTGCGCTGCGCCGCGGATGCCCACACGCTGGACACCACCCACCTGACGGTGGATGAGATTCTGTTTTTTGCCAAAACCATCGCGCGTGATATCATGAACCCCCAGCGTTTGGATGTGTGCGAGGGCGCGGCGTAGGCTATGGCGGATGTGGCAATCATTGGTGCGGGTCCGGTGGGCCTGTTTGGGGTTTTTGCCTGCGGCATGGTGGGGTTGTCGTGTGATGTTGTGGATGTGCTGCCCGATGTGGGTGGCCAGTGCCGCGCCCTGTACCCCGAAAAACCCATTTATGACATTCCCGCGTATCCCCAGATTTCTGGCGGCGCATTGATTGATCAACTGATGGCACAGGCCGCCCCATTTCGGCCCACCTTTCATCTGAACCAACAGGTGACGGCCCTGCACAAAACCGATGGGGGCTTTGCCGTCACAACCTCAACCGGCGCCACCCTGACCCCGCGGGCGGTGATCGTTGCGGCGGGATGCGGGGCCTTTGGTCCCAACCGCCCCCCGCTGGCGGGTCTGGAGGCCTTTGAAACAACAGGCCATATTCATTATCACGTGACGGACACAGGGCCCTTTGCGGATCAAACGCTGGTAATTGCCGGCGGGGGGGACAGTGCGCTGGACTGGACCCTGACTCTGGCCCAGAGCGCCAAACACATCCACCTGATTCACCGCCGCCCCCGCTTTCGCGCGGCCCCCGAATCCGTGAAACGCCTGCAAACGCTGGTGGATCAGGGGCGCGTCACCCTGCACACACCGTATCAGCTGGCGGCCCTAAACGGGGACAACGGACATCTGAGCGCCGTCACCATCGCCCATCTGGATGGGGAGGTTAAGGATCTGCCAGCGGATCACCTGCTGCTGTTTTTTGGCCTGTCCATGGATTTGGGCCCCATTGCCACGTGGGGGCTGGATTTGATCAAGCACACCCTGCGCATTGATCCCGCCACCGGAGAGACCAGCACCCGCGGGATCTTCGCCGCCGGTGACATTGTGCATTATGCGGGGAAATTAAAACTGATCCTGACGGGTTTTTCCGAAATGTCACGGGCCGCCCACAGCGTTTATGATTTTCTGAATCCCGATCAACCGCTGCATTTCGAATACTCCACGTCACGCGGGGTACCGGGGGCAGGGGACAGGTAACGGGTGACAGGTAACAGAAAGGATTATGGTATGGCGACGTTGTTTGACCCTTTGACCCTTGGGGATCTGGTTTTGCCCAATCGTGTGATTATGGCCCCCTTAACGCGGATGCGTAGCCAGCAGCCCGGGAACATTCCCACGGCCCTGAATGCGACGTATTATGCCCAGCGGGCCTCGGCAGGATTGATGATTTCTGAGGCCACGCAGGTTTGCCCCGCCGGCCAAGGCTATCCCGCCACCCCCGGAATTCACAGCCCAGAGCAGGTGCAGGGCTGGCAAGCCGTCACGCAGGCCGTCCATGCCAAGGGCGGGCATATCTTTGCGCAGCTTTGGCACGTGGGGCGGATTTCCCATGCGTCGTTTCAGCCGGATGGCGGCGCCCCCGTGGCCCCCTCGGCCATCACGCCCAGCGGCATGACGTTTACCCATGTGGGCACGCAGGTGCCCTTTGAAACGCCGCGGGCCCTGAGCCCTTCAGAGATTGCGGGCGTGATTCAGGATTACCACCGCGCCGCCCAAAACGCCAAACAGGCGGGCTTTGACGGCGTAGAGGTCCACGGGGCCAATGGCTATCTGCTGGATCAATTTTTGCAGGACGGCAGCAACCACCGCACGGATGAATACGGCGGCAGCATCCCAAATCGTGCCCGCCTGCTGTTGCAGGTTGTGGATGGTGCGGTTGCGGTGTTTGGCAAAACCCGCGTGGGCGTGCGCCTGTCCCCCTACGGCACCTTTAATGATATGCAG